>CAZEZV010000133.1:0-10613 GCA_964516725.1 uncultured Phycisphaeraceae bacterium | reverse complement strand
ACGTAGTCGCCGTCGAGATGGCCCTTGCCCAGCGGCCCGCCCACGTGATTGCAGACGCCGGAGATCGCGGTGAAGACGCCATTCTTATGAACGAGGGCGACTTTGGCTCTGCCCACTGTCACTTGTTGAATCTCCGAAGTGGCGAGATCGGTCGCCGCGCCGACGTCGTGCCAGTTTTCGATTTCAGATTGCACTGGTGGATGTAGAGGAGGTGTTGTCATGGGGTGTCACCGCAGTGGTTACTGATTTCGTTCGAAGTTGGTGAACAGAATGATGGTCCGCCATCATCCGGGTTCGCTCTTGGGTTTGTAGGCGTCAGTCCACAAGCGTGTAACGAGTTCCTTGTCCATCAAGGAGCCGCATTCTGGACAGCGCCAGTGTCCATCTTCCGCAGTCACATTGATGTTCTGGAGATCGTACTTGCAGAAGGGGCAGATCATCATGTTTGCAGCCTCCAGCTTCGCAAAGCCGCGCTTCTTGAAGAACAATCCCAAGCCAAAAAAGGCCATCATGACGGACCCAACTATCAAGTAGGGGGTATAGGTCAGCTTCAGTCCAAGGATTCCTAAGGAAACGAGCGTGAAGAAACACAAGAAGGAAATGGCGAGAAGCCATCCAATCACATACTCAATCGAGGTGGCGCAACGCATTAGTGCCCCGCATTGATTTGCCGCGATGCTTTCCCATTCTTGCCTGACACTTCCCACCTGATCTTGAGCCCATGCTCAACTTTCAGCAAGTCCAATACCTTGCCCACGGTGAAGTCAACAACTTCGTCGATGGTCTTTGGCAGTAGATAAAACCCGGGATTCGGACTGCAGATGGTCGCACCCGCGAGTGCCAGCGTTTCCATGTTGCGGATGTCGATCAAGCTCAGCGGCATCTCGCGATGGCAGATGATGAGCGGGCGGCGTTCCTTCAGCGTCACCATCGCGGCCCGGCACAGCAGGTTGCTGCCGCTGCCCGTTGCCATTGCGCCCAGGCTCGCGCTGCTGCACGGGATCACGACCATGCCGTCGTGAAGAAAACTGCCGCTGGCGATGACGGCGCCGACGTCTTTGTGTGGATGGATGAACAGACGCGCGTTGATGGCCTTCGCGTCTTTGCGCTTTGCGAGGGCTGGGCAAAGTTCTGCAAGAGAAAGGTTTTTGATGCCGCTTTCATCAAAGAGGAGGCGGCGACCATAGTCGCTGACGACGAGGTGGACTTCGTGACTCTGGTTTTCGAGCAGGAGGTGGAGGAGGCGCTGGGCGTACCAGGCGCCGCTGGCGCCGGAAATCCCGACAACGAACCGGCGGAGTGAAGCAGTTTGTTTGGACGGGAGTTTGCTTGGCATTGAGAGAGCGACTGTACGAGGGATTGCATCGGAGGTCGGGGCTTGACACTTGTGGTATTCTGATGGTGTCGGTTCTCGGTATTGTCAGTCACTGGTGGGAGGTACTTCATGCGTGCGTGCTTGTTTCTTGCGTTGTTCCCAACGATGGCGATTGCTCAGTGCCCGCCTTCATTCCAGCCGGGGGAACCGGGAGAATCGGGCATTTCCGACAACTTCAGTGCATATGTCCAGCCCATGACCGTGTACAACGGTCAGATTGCGTTCGGCGGGACGTACAGCATCGCCGGGCCGCTCTCGACGAACAACCTCGCGCTGTTTGATCCCGCGACGGACACCTGGTCGCGCGTGGGTGGCGGCATCAACAACGGCAATACCAACGGATATGTCGCCGCACTCGCGAAGTATCCGGTCAATGGCGTCCTCGGTCTCGTCGTGGGTGGCTCGTTCGCGAATGTGCGCCAGACAAATGGATCGGCAGTCGCGAACAGCACCGCGCTCGCGGCGTGGGACGGCTCGCAATGGAACTCACTGAACACCGGCTGGGCACCCGCAACCGGCAAGAGCGTGTGGTCGCTGCTCGAATGGCCAAGACCAGGCGGCGCAACATGGCTGGTCGCGGGCGGCGGCTGGGACACGATCGGCGCGGCAACCGCCGACGGCATCGCATATTGGAACGGGCAAGCCTGGAACAACATCGGCGGCGCGAACGATACCGGCATCGGTGGTTCCTTCAGTCCCGTTGTCTTTTGTTCCACGATCTTCAACAACCAACTTTACATTGGCGGACGATTCGAGAGCGTCAACGGCGTCGCTGTCGCTAACGTCGCACGATGGAGCGGCACCGCATGGCAGCGCCCCGGTACGCTCAGCAACAACGGCGCGGTGTCTGACGTGTCTTCGATGCTGGTGTGGAACGATGGCACCGGCAACAAGTTGTACGCGGGCGGGTATGACCTTCGCGTGGGCGTCAATCCTGCGACGGTTGTTGTGTGGAACGGCAGCACGTGGTCGCGCGCCGGGCAAAATCTTGGCGGGCGCGGCACCAGCCTCGCGGCGTACGACGATGGCACCGGCGAAAAACTCTACATGGGCATGACCGCCGACGCCCAGCAGCAGTACTTGTACAGGCTGGAGAGCAACGTGTGGACCGTGGTGGGGGGCGGCATGAGCGTGCCGATCGCGGGGAACTTCCCGAGTGTGTTCGGGCTGATGGTGCATGATGGTTCGCTGTATGTGGGGGGCGACTTCCAACTCGCGGGCGATGTGCCGAGTTACGGTATCGCTCGCTACGGCCCGTGCGATGGGCCGGTGTGCAACGACATCGACATCAATAACGACGGCAGTCTGTTTGATCCGCAGGACATCGAGGCGTTCTTGCTCGTGTACAGCGAAGGCCCGTGCATTCCTGAGAGTGCAACGTGCGACGACATCGACTTCAACAATGACACGAGCATCTTTGACCCGTGCGATATCAACAGTTTCCTGCTGGTGTACAGCGAAGGGCCATGCACAAACTGCGGCGTGTGACCCTCGTCGTGCCACCGACAATCAGAGCATTGTCGGTGGCACGATCAGAATTTTTTGTGGACCGGGCGGCCTTCGGACTCCCTGAACCCCATCAACGCCCGTGCAAGCGAGACGTCTTCGGGGAGTGTCACCTTGATGTTCCGAGCTTCGCCATCGACGATCACAACTCGGTGCTTGGAAAGTTCGACCACCCCTGCGTCGTCGGTGACATTGTGCTGCTTGCTTTCGGGCATCGCAACAAATTCGTCATACGCCTTGCGGAGCAGGTTCGCCTCAAAGACCTGCGGTGTTTGGGTCAGCACCAGGCCTGCGCGATCCAGCGTTTCGCTCACGATGCGCACGGGCTGCTTGCTCGCTTGGCTTTCGCCCAGGATCGCCGCGACGGGATCATCGCCGCCCATTTGCTCTTCAGTCGCGCGGGCGCGCTTAAGCGTGTCGGTACACGCGACGGCGGGCGCGACTGCAGGAAACTTCTTCGCGGCGCGGAACACGCGTCGCATGAGATCAAAGCTCACGCAAGGCCGCGCGGCGTCGTGAACGGCGATATGCGTGCATTCCTTGGGCACGTGCGAGATCGCGGCGTGGACAGTTTGCCAGCGATGCACCTTGCCACCCTTGACCAACTTCGCACCAAGCAGCGCGAGGCGATCGCCGTGCCGCTCTGAAAACTCTCGGAAGGCAGCATCATCGTTCGGACCCGCGACGATCAGGGTGCTGATGTTCACGTCGTCATCGTCGAACTTCGTGAAGGTCTCGACAGTCCGTTGGAGCATGGGCTTCCCGCCCAGGTCTTCGTCGAGCTTGCTGCGAAGCCCGCCCGCAGCGTGGAAACGAACCGAAGCACCCCCCGCCGGCAAAATCACGGCGATGTTCATGTGTACAGGGTACCCCCCTGCACGCTTTGCCGAGGGCTTGCGCCCTTCGGCTCTTGTTTTTTACACGCCGCAGAGCGTGCATGGGCCTTCGCTGAACACCAATAGGAAGCTGTCGATGTCGCACGGATCAAACAGCGAACCGTCGTTGTTGAAGTCGATGTCGTTGCAGGTGGCGTCGCCCGGGACGCACGGCCCCTCTGCGTACACGCTGAGGAACGCGTCGATGTCCACGGGGTCAAAGAGCGAGCTGTCGTTGTTGAAGTCGATGCCGTCGCAGGTCGGGCCTGTGGTCACGGTGAGCGTCGCGGCGCCGCTGTTCTGCGCTGTGCCGCACAATCCCGTGACGACGCAGCGGTAGCTGCCGTTGTCGCTGGTCTGCGCATTGGAGATGTTGAGCGTCGCGCTGTTGATGCCGGCGTAGCGAGGGTTGGCGGGAAGGTTCACCGAATTGCGCTGCCATTGATACGCGAGGTTGCCGCCGGCTGCGGCGACGCTGAAGCTTGCCAAGTTGCCCTGCGAGACAGTCTGGTTCGACGGGTTGAGCGTGATCGACGTGTTCACTTCGCGTCGGCCCTGGTCTCCGACGCCCGCCGGGCCGCCGCCGGCGCACGCGCCGCTGATGACGCGCACCCAGTACCAATACTGCGTGCCCGCCGCGGCGGTGGTGTTGTCGTAGGAAGTGGTGGTGATGCCGGAGGCAATCTGCGTTGAGGCCGCGAAACTGCTGGTTGTGCCGCGGAAGACGCGGTAGCTGGTTGCGCCGGGGACTGCGCTCCACGTGATGGTGACGCGATCGCAGAGCGTGCTGTCGGTCGCCTGCACGTTGGGTACTTCGGGGCACGCGATGCTGAAGTTGGCGTCGTTGACGTCAAAGTACACGCTGTTGCTGGGCTCGATGCGGAAGCGCGCGGTTGCGGTGGTGAGCGCCGGCAGCGTCACAGTTTCGGAGCCGTCATTGAACGTTGAAGAGGTCAGTGTGTGGGGCCATGTGTTGCCGCCATCGGTGGACAGGAGGATGCGAACGCTGGTCGTATTGATGGGCGCAAGATTGGTGCCGGCAACGTCCCACGTGAGGTTGTAGGTCCCGGGGCCGATCGTGCTGCCGGCGGTGTTCAGAACATTGATGCGGAATGGGCCAGCTGTACCTGCGACGGTGTAGTTGATGTCCGCCGTGCGCACTGCGCCGCCGCCCGCGCGATTATCGCGGACAAGGCAGCGCAGCGTCAGCGTGCGGCCGAGCGCCGGGTACTGCTCGCCGATCTGCACTGATCCGTCCAGCACGTCGACGTAGCGAGGGAAGACGCGGGTTGGGTCTGTTGTCGGGGCAAAGACGCGGAAGAGCGGGCTGGAGCCGTTGTCCTCGCTGCCAACGCCGGTCTCGGGCTGTGCCGGTCCAAGGTTTCGCTGCTCCCACGAGTACGTCATCGCGTCGCCATTTGCGTCGGTTGCGGTCGCGGTGGCGGAGAAGGCCGTGCCGATGGGGATGGCGTATCCCATCAGCGGGCTGATGACCGGGAGTGCGTTGCCCGTCGCGGTGTTGGTCGCGCAGTTGCCTGTGCCGTTGATGTAAGTATCAACGTTGGAGTACGCGCCTTGGTTGAACATCGTGTCCCAGTTGGTCATGTTGTTGCTTGCCCCGCACAGGCCTTGGTAGCTCATGATGGTGCTGCCGCTGCCCGGTTCGTAGGCGTTGTTGTTGGAGCGGTTGGGAAGGCAGGTGTTGTTGCCTGCCGAATCGTCGGCGTTGAAGCTGTGGCTGGCGTTGCACTGGTGTCCGATTTCGTGCCCGACGTACTTGACGGTGAAGAAGTCGCCCGTGGGGCTGGTAAGGCCCGTGCCGCCGCGGGCTTTGCCTGTGCCGCAGATCGCGGGGCGCTGGGCGAGCCCGCCCAGGCCCAAGCCCGAAACCACGTGCCCGATGTCGTAGTTCGAGCTGCCGATGACGGTGTTGATGTTCGTCTGATTTTCATCAAGCATGAGGCCCAGATTGCCGTCGGTGTACGGACCCGGGTTCGCTGTTGTGTAAATAAGGTTCTGGTTGTTGGCGACCAGTTGGAATCGCACGCAGAAGTCGCGCTCGTAAATCTGATTCACACGATTCACCATCGTCACGATTGCGGCTTGCGCGCCCGGGATAGTCCCGCCGTGGAAGTTCGTGTAGCTGGGCACCGAGGCGCAGGCCATGTCGTACGTGCGAAGCGTTGTTCCCGTCGCGCGATCGCCGAACGGGTTCTCGGCTTCCGGCGGCGAGTTGTCTGGCCCCAAGTGACAGGTCCAGGTCTCGCGCGCCGCGAGGTCACGGATGCTGTATGACACATAGTGCGTCGTGTCGGCAAAGGTGAACGGATCGATGGACCAGTCGCCCGCCGCGCCCAGCACCTGGGCGTGGAAGCCCTGAGGCGTGAAGTCCAGGCGCACTGTTGCGGTTGGATCGTCGAGGCCTTGACCGACAAACGTGCGGACTTCCGCGCCTTGAGCTGCCATCCATGCGCCAAGGTCCGGATGAACGATCGGGCTCTCGGCGATGTCAAAGTATGAAAACTCGCCCGCGGGGTTTGGCAGGGCGATCATGAGGCGCTCGCGCCCGCTGAACTCGAGCGGGGCTGTCGTGAGGAACTGGCGAACGCCCGCGAAGTCGAGTTGGTACGCGCGATATGTCGCGGGGCGCACCCACTCGCGGCCCGCAACCACCTGCGGCGGCATGGCGACGAGAGCAGTCCAATGGTGCTCGCCATTTCTCAAAGCCGTGGCTTGCTGCGCCTGGGCGGGCGTGCACAAAGCCGTGACGGCGATGGGAGCGAGAGAGGCAAGAGAACCAACGATCGCAGCGAGCAACGTCCGCATAAATATCCTCCGCAGAGAGGCAAAAAGAAGGGGTATGTGTGTACGTTCGGCACACTCCCCGGGGGTGGTTGCGATTCTCCTCGAAGGTGACCTCAAATCAAGAGAAAAACCGGAAAATGGGGCAAACTTTGTGGCCAGATGTGCCGTCAATCTCGCAGGGATTGGTGCAATGGGCGTCGGTCAATCCAAGTCAACGCGCTACGCCTCACCGAGCAACTGATGTTTAGCGAGTAAGCGATAGACCTCGCAGCGTTTGAGCAGTTCGTCGTGCGTGCCGGTGTCGGCGACTTGGCCAGCGTTGAAAACAACGATGCGATTGCAGTGGATCACGGTGCTGAGGCGATGGGCGACGATCAGGCTCGTCCGGCCTTTGCTGAAGTCCTGGATCGCTTCGGCGATCTTGGCTTCGCTCTCAGCGTCGACCATGCTGGTGGCTTCGTCGAGAATGAGAATTGATGGATCGCGCAGGATCGCTCGCGCGATGGCGATGCGTTGGCGCTGGCCGCCCGAAAGGCTCAGGCCTTGCTCGGCGACTGGTGTCTCGTATCCCTGCGGCAGACTCTTGATGAACTCGTGAGCGCGGGCGCGTTTGCAGGCGTCGATCATGGCGTCGTCGGTTGCGCGCAGAGCGGGCGCGCCGTACAGCACGTTGGAGCGGATGGTGCCCTTGAACAGAACAGTTTCTTGCGTGACGACGCCGATTTGCTCTCGCAGGCTGCGGACGTTCACGGTGGTGATGTCGGTGTTGTCGATGAGCAGTTGCCCGGAGTCAGGGTCGAACATGCGGTTGACGAGGCTCAGGGCGGTGGTCTTGCCGCTGCCGTTGGGACCGACGAAAGCGATGCGCTCGCCGTGGGAGATGGCGATGTTGATGTTCTGGAGCGCGGGTGTGTCCCGGCCTGGGTACGTGACTGTGATGTTGCGAAACTCGATGCTCTTGTGGTGACGCACCAATTTGGGCAGACCCGGCTTGCGGCCCGGCTCGGGTTCGAGCGAAATCAACTCGCGGAGGCGAGTCGCGGCGGGCGAACTCTGCTGAATGTCATTGGCGAGGCCCGTCAATGGTTTGAGCGCCGCGCCGGCGACGGCGAGGCAGACGAGAGCGAGGACAAAGCTCGACGCGTCGATGCCGCCCGCGAGGACGTTTTTGGCGACGAAGATCGTCATGATGCTGAGCATGGTCAGCGCGAGGGTGTCTGTGAGGGGGCTGGCGATGGCGCGCGCGGTGCGGACGCGGTTGAGTTCGCGGATCATCTCCTTGTTGATGCGATGGAAGCGCCCGGTTTCATAAGGCTCGGCGTCGTGCGCCTTGACGACGCGCAGGCCTTGGAGGGCTTCTGACGTGACGCCCATGAGCGCGCTTTGACTGACCATCGCGCGCTCGCTGGCTCTGCGGATTCTCTTGCCAAGCTTTCGCACGACGGTGTAGAGCAGCGGGGCGACGAGCAGCGCGACGAGGCTGACGCGCCAGTTGACCAGGAACGCTGCAACAAAGCTGCCAAAGCCCTTCGCGACGGCGAGCACGGTCTTGCTGAGCAGGATGTTGAGCCCGTTGGCGAGGAGCGTGGTGTCATTGACGATGCGGGAGATCGCGTCGGACGCGCCGCGGGCGATGATGGTGCGGAGCGGTGCGCGGAGGGTGGCCCTGTAGGCCCGCTGGCGGACGGCGGTGATGGTGCGGTTGACGACGGTGAGGGCGATGTACTGGTGGAGGAAGGTGGCGGTCGCGCCGATGAGCGTGAGGATGAAGAGGACGCCCATGATCCACAGGAGACTCTCGAAGGTGTCGGTGGGGAGCCGCTGGACGGTGGATTCTGGAATCGCCAGGCGCTTGGCGAAGGGTGCGAGTTCGGACGCCTGCAGCAACTTGTCGTTGAGCTTGTGCGCAAAGTCTTGAAGGTTGTGCTTCTGCTTGAAGATCGCGTCGAGCACGCCCTGGGTGCCGATCAGGCCGATGCTGAGCGCAGCGCCCGAGATGATGGTCATCACGAAGGTTGCGATGACGTGCCAGCGATACCGCAGCATCGCGCGGGCGAACGCCCAGAAGGGGTTGCCTTGCAGGGCCTTGGGGTCAAGAAAGTCGCGGCGCACCATGAGGGGCAATTGAAGGCCGAGAGTTGGGGGCCAGAAAGAAAAAAGCCCGACGCGGAGTCGGGCTTGTGAAACTGGCACATGCTGACGTTCCAAGCCCTCCCTGACGGTCGGGCTGCATGTCTTACGTGCCGCTGCCGTTGGGCGCTGAGCCGATCAGCAACGGGCTGCTCAGCGGCAGCAACTGGCTGTTCTCGGTGCCGTCATTCATGACGCTCTGGCCCAGCCGGCGGTCTTCGCGGAAGTAGCTGACGAGGCCGGGCGTTGTGCCGCTCGCGCCCGTTGGCGTGGTCGTGCCTGTCACGATGATTTCGTAGTGCCGGAACGCGGCGCCGCTGCTGATCTTGGCGAGGATGGCGGGCTGGTTGAGGGTGCTGATTTCAGCGCGCCGGCGCGCGAGCAGCGGGACGTTGGCCGCTTCGATCACCGTGCCGTCGCTGAACGCGTACTGCACGCGGATGCCCAGCGAGTCGGTCTCGAAGGGGTTGAAGATCGAGATGGTCTCGCGATAGCCCGGCGGGTTGAGCGTGTTGTCGGCGATCGTTGGGTTGTACGCGCCCGCGAAGCGGATCTCGCTCGCGATGCCCGTCTGGAACATGGTTGCGACAGCGTCGTCCTTGAAAGTTGCAGCGACGTTGCGGTTGGCCTGCGGGATAGACGTGTACTGCGCGGCGATGGCGACGGTGCCCGAGTTGTAGAGGACCGTTGCGCCCTGGCCGTCGGTCAATGTGAAGCCGTTGACATCAACGCTCGCGCGTGAGCGAGCGGGGAGCGTGATGGTCTGCGTCGCGGTTGAGCCGTCATTTTTGTACGCGGTGAGTGTCACGCTCGTGGATGTCGCCGTCGGGTTGTAGAGCGAGATATCGGCGCGATTGTCGGTGCTCCCAAGCACTTGACCGATACCGCCCACGATCGAGCCGCTGCCCGCGACGCCGTTGACCATGAAGCCCGGCATGTAAGTCTGCGAGACGTTCTGGCCTTCGGTCGCGAGGTCCCAGTCGGTGAGCGTCACTGCGATGTCGGACGAGCTGCGGATGCGTGCGGCGAGGATGCCCTCGGCGAGGCTCTGTTCTTCGAGTGCGAAGCCGCCTCGGCGATAGGCATTCAAAGTGATGTTGAACGTGCGCGGGCCTTCGGGCGTGACGAAGTCGATCGTAATCGCGGCGTCGGTCGCGTTGGGATTCCAGAACGTGAAGAACTCTTTCGACAACGGGTTGCGCTCGATGCGCGGGAAGGCCCAGTCGCGTTTTTGCTGCGTGTTGAGAGCATCAAGATTGATGAAGCTCTCGCTGGCCTGTGCGTTGAAGTCGGTGCGGGTGACGTCAGCGGCGAGAGGCTGCGTGCCGGTCGAGCCCTCCGCGAAGCCATACTTCAGCACCATCGCGTAGCCCTCGTCGGCACGCACGACCGGCGTAAAGCCGGTTTCGCCACGCGAAGACACTTTCACCTGAATTTTGCGGCCCGCCGGGATCACACCTTCGGACAGCACGCGATCGCGCGATCCATCTTCAAAGTTTGTATTCTTGCCGCCCACTTCATGGTGTGCGATGAGTTGGTAGCGGGCATCGATGGAGTTGGGGTTGAAGAGATCGACGACTTCGGTCGTGAACTGGCTGCGCCAGCCCTCGGGCATCACCATCGTGTTCGAGAGGAATCCCGTGAAGTCACGAGCCTTGATGATCTCTGCGTTGATGATGTACACAAGCGCGTTTTCGCGCGGGCCGGAGGTCTGGTTGAACTCCGCCGTGACGGGCATTTCGGCGTAGGGGCCGTTCTGCGAACCAGCGGGCAAGCCAAACGCGGGATTGAGATCGCGGCGCGACAGCGCGGCGATGGTGGTGATGACATCCCAGCCCTGGATGACACGACCGAACACCGCGTACCCCTCGGGGCTGAAGCCGTCCTGACCAAGGCCCGACGTGTTGTCCGCGGAGTTGATG
>CAZEZV010000132.1:0-10619 GCA_964516725.1 uncultured Phycisphaeraceae bacterium | reverse complement strand
AAATACGAACAAGCACGATGCCGAGGAGCAATCTGGACCATGCGACGATGCTTCACACGCCTTTTGGGGCGCGGAAGTGGTCATCGACAAGGTCGCGGAGTTTCATGTTCGTACTACTTGGTGACTGCGTCGCATCGCTTTCGCGCTACCTGACGAAGATGTTCTCGCCGTTGTGGTTCTGTGACAAAAAGCCATCAAGTGACCAGCTCTCCGGAAGCGCCTTTATTGGTACTCGGGGTTTACATGTCATCGGGAATAGGTCGTGAACTGTGAGACCAGTGAATTCTCGTATTTCATGGATGAGTTTCTGACGCGAGGCTTGACTCTCCGTGGCGTGCATCACGTCGTCGGGGCAAGGAACTTGTAGAGTGAAGTGTTTCTCGGTTCCATCACGACAAAAATCATCCATGACTGCACGTTCCAGCTGAACCGACATGTGCGACGGCGTTGACACGATGATGACGTGCGCGAACGACCAGATGTCGTTGGGATCGGCAAACCGGGATGCTTCAATGAAGCCCTGCATTGTCGTACCGTTCGCGGTCTCGAAACAGCACGCGATGCGACCAGCGAATTCTTCAAGGTCGATCGGTGGCATTCCAGCAAATATCATCGCGTCACCATCACCG
Source organism: uncultured Phycisphaeraceae bacterium (assembly GCA_964516725.1). GTDB lineage: Bacteria > Planctomycetota > Phycisphaerae > Phycisphaerales > UBA1924 > BJHL01. The sequence goes on along the minus strand of CAZEZV010000132.1, from coordinate 9,990 downwards.
ATAACGTCTGAATTATCAGCGTCTTGCCACACAGGATGTGCGGCGTAATCTGCGATCTTCAGATCAGAAAAAAAACTCAGCGCGGGCTGCGCTGAGGTTTTCGGTTTTGACCAAGGCCATCGCATGATTTGAACTTCCCCCTTTGGCTTAGCCATTCCGCTTCGCAAAGTCCTTCATGAAACTCGCGAGTGCTTCGCAACCAACCTTGGGCATCGCGTTGTACGTGCTCGCGCGGACGCCGCCGGTGCTGCGGTGGCCTTTCAACTGGTCCATGCCGGCTTTGAGGGCTTCGGCGAGGAACTTGTCGTCGAGTTCGGGGGTGGGGCACTTGAAGAGGATGTTCATTGCACTGCGGCTGTCGGCGCGGGCGTGGCCTTTGTAGAAGCCGCCGGAGCCGTCAATCGCGTTGTAGATCACCTTGGCTTTGTCTTCGTTGCGCTTATGCATGGCTTCGAGGCCGCCCTGCGCGAGGATCCACTTGAACACCAGGCCGCTGACGTAGATCGCGAAGCTGGGCGGCGTGTTGTGCCGGCTTTCGCCCTTGGCGTGCGTGGCGTAGTTTTCCATGGTGTACAGCTTGCGATTGAACTTCTTCGCCATGTCGAGCAGGTCTTCGCGGATGATGACAAGCGTGGTGCCTGCGACGCCGACATTCTTCTGAGCGCCGGCGTAGATCATGCCGAACTTGGTGACGTCCATCGGACGCGAGTAAATATCGCTGCTCATATCGCAGATGACCGGGACGTCATTCCATGGTGTCGTCGGATATCGCCACGAACCATCGGCGTTGCGCCACTGCGTGCCGTAGATCGTGTTGTTGCTGCAGAAGTGAACGTACGAAGGCTTCGCACCCCACTTGAGTTCGCTGTCGCTTGGGCAATACTGATGCTTGACGGTGCGGCCATCCCATGCTTCGTAGCAGTTGGGAAAGTGACCCTTGGTTTCTTCCCAGGTCTTTTCAGCCCAGTAGCCGGTCGTGAGGAACGCCGCCGTGCCGCCATCAGGCAGGAAGTTCTTCGGGACCATTTCATTCTGCGTCGTCGCGCCGCCCGTCAGGAAGAGAATCTTGTAGTTGGCGGGGATGTTGCCCACCTTGCGGCAGTTGGCTTCGGCGTCGGCGAGGACCTTGTCGAAAATCTTGCCGCGGTGGCTCATTTCCATGATGCCGATGCCGCTGTTACCGATGTTCCAAAGGTCAGACTGCGCTTCCCGCAGCACTTCCTCGGGCAGCACGCCCGGGCCGGCGGAGAAGTTGAAGGCACGGCCAGCAGAGTGAGGAAGGTCAGCGGCGATGGAGGGCTTGACGGCGGAGGCGAATGAGGTCATGGGTAATGGTACCCCCTCACTGGCATTCAGATTCGTTTTGTGGTTTGTGTGAAATACACCTAGAATCTCAGGCACCGCCCCAGAGAGAATGGACTGGGCAGATCAGTCTCGTCAGGTGAAACTGCCGTGGGCTTGGTAAACCAAGCGCTCTGGGGCCGTGCATTTGCTTGCTGCGAGCCGTGTATCTGGGCCTCCTGCATTGGTGACAATTCCGTAGTTCTTCGCATTCTGCGCCGTGAACACGAGCATTGCTGTGAAGAGTCTCCTAGGGTTCCATACATGGTCTCTGAATCATCATCAACTCCGCAAACCGAGGCCAAGGCCCACTTCTTCGAGCAGACGCCCAAGTCGCTCGCCGCGTGGTGTGAGAATCGGGGGATGAAGCCGTTCCGCGCGCAGCAGATTTTGGAGTGGGTGTATCAGAAGGGAATCGCAGACCCGGCGGAGATGTCTAATCTGAGCAAGTTGGATCGCGAGATTCTGTCGCGAGAGATGGTTTTTTTGACGGGGGACGTGATTCAGCAGCAGTTGGCGAGTGACGGCACCCTCAAACTCCTCGTGCAATGGCACGACCTGGAGACATGCAGCCCGACCGTCATGGAGGGCCTCGAGCACGCCACACGTCAGCGGGCCAGCGAATCATCTCCGCTCGTAGTACCACCATCAAAACAACCTCTCTCCCTCAACGTCCTCGCGCAGCCGAGCAGCGAAATCACCAACGACCCCACACGCCAAACCGAATGCGTGATGATTCCGACAGAAGACCGTCGCACGGCGTGCATCTCAAGCCAAGTCGGTTGCCCAGTCGGCTGCAAGTTCTGTGCGTCCGGTCTCGGCGGCCTCGACAGCAACCTGTCGGCAGGGCGGATTGTTGAGCAAGTCTGGTTGTTGAGAAAGGCCCTCGGTACGCCGTCGCTCCGGGACGGCCGCCTACCAGAATCATCCGGCATCACCGCCGGTGCCTGGACAAAGCCAACCGCGACAAGCAACGAGCCCCAGCAAAGCGCCGCAGAAACGCCGGCAAGCACTCCCTCCATTCGAAACGTGGAGGCACCTATGTCGACCGGGACCGCCGACCTCCGCGAGTTTCCTCGAATCACCAACGTGGTGTTCATGGGCATGGGCGAGCCGTTGTCAAATCTTGCGAATGTTGTGCCTGCGATCCGAACAATCTGCTCGCTGTGGGCGCTAGGCATCTCAGCTCGCAAAGTGACTGTCTCGACGGTTGGGTTGCCAAAGGCAATTGAACGCTTGTCGGAGCAACTGGAGTTGCCGGTGACGCTCGCACTGTCATTGCACGCGCCCAACGACGAAATTCGCCGCAAACTGATTCCGTGGGCGGAGTACACGACCATCGCGGACCTGCTCGCGTCATGCCAAAAGTGGTTCAGTAAAACCGGCCGCGAGATCACGCTTGAGTACACCATGCTCCGCGGCGTCAACGATCAACCTCAGCACGCACGAGAACTCGCGCAGATCGCCAAGACGCTGCGCGCAAACATCAACCTCATTCGCTACAACGAAGTCCAGGGCCTGCCCTTCCAACGCCCGGTCGATGCCGACGTACTCGCCTTCCAGGACTTCCTGCGAAGCAAGTTCATCAACGTTCACATCCGCGCCTCACGCGGCAGAGACATCGCCGCGGCGTGCGGGCAGCTTCGGCATGAAACCGGCAACAAGCAGCGCAAACATGCAGCCCGACCATAAGGGAGCGGCTTCATTGGTCATCGCACGACAAAAAAGACACCGACGACGCAAAGCCGTCGTCGGTGGCACATTCAATTGATGACTCTCACACTTACTGAGCCTTGCGACGACGAGCGACGAACACGCCCGCCAGACCAAGGCCCGCCATGCCAGTCCACGCCGCCGACGGCAGCGGGACGAGGACGACTTCGCCTGTGATCCAGCCCGAGAGGCCGTTGCCGATGCCCTGCACGTGCGCCGCGGTATACAAGCCGTTGGGCGAGTTGCCTGCGCCGACGCCAAGGTCGTTGAACATCGCAGCGGTGAGGCCTGCGCCGGTGATCGTGTAGGACGCGAGGGTGAAGTCGCCATCGAAGCGCTGCGCGCCGCTGTTGGCGAACTCAAACAGCACGTCAAAGTACGAACCGCCGTCGCCGCGGAACTGGGCCTGAGTGTCGGAGCCTGTTCGCAGCGAGGAGGTCGAGGTCGGGCCTGAATCCTGCGCGATTGTCAGGCTTGACGGGGCCATGACTGGGTTGAGGTTGAAAAGCCACTTGGTGATGAACTCCGTCGGGCCCATCGTGGTCGCGCGGTTGAGATCAAGACGAACAGTGTTCGCGCCGGTATCCGTGAACGTTGCGATGAGCCACGGTGCGGGACCGGACGGGTTCGCACCGCCGCTGAACTCCCGGTCGAGGTTCATCGTGACGGTATCAGCAAACGCAGAGCCTGCGGCGAGCGCCACAGCCAAAACACCCAGAGTCTTTGCAATCTTCATAAAACCAAGCCTCCTCTTTATGGTTGTTCCCACGGAAACATTCTATCTCAAAGGCGTTTGCTAACAACAATTCGGGTATCATTTCAGCGATGCTGATGGGTTATTGGCCGCGCCAGAGTGCAAAATGCTCGCAATAACAGATGAAAGCATCAGATTTAATGGAAGTCCGGTTTGCACGAACGAACAAATTGTGAAAATGGTAGCTCGCTGTATGGACGAATAACTTCAGGGCTGCTTCGGCAGCAACTTAAACCCACCCTCTCTACCCACGCCTGTGCGCATCACCTTTGGTCGGTCGCTGCCCTGCCCATCCCCAAAGACATCAATGCGGTGCATCTGCTGCTCCATGCGCGGGTGGCTTGAAATGCCGGTGATTTTGTGCGGGTCGAAGAGGTACAACTGGACGTACTGGAAGATCGGCATGATCGGCAACTCCTCTTCCATGAGCATGCGCTCGGCTTGCGTGAGCAGGCTGAGGCGTTCCTGTGGCGTTCGCGCGTTCTCGGCCTGATCGAGCATTGCGTCGTACGCGGGATTGCTGTATCCGCGATCGTTGTTGCCGTCGCCCGTGCGGCTGAGATTCAGGAATGTTGTCGGGTCGCCATAGTCACCGAACCAGGAGCCGCGTGAGACCATGAAGTCGCCAGACTTGAGTCGTTCGCGGAAGACTTTGATTTCGACTTGGGAGAGGCGGACGGAGATTCCCAGCTCGCGTTCCCAGTCCTTCGCTATCGCCTGCGCGATAAGGTCGTGGCCGCTGTCTTTGTTGAAGAGGATGTCGATGGAAAGCGAGCCGGTGTCGCTCGCCGCCGATGGCCCATATCCCGCTTCAGCGAGCAATCGCCTCGCTTCGTCGATGTTGCGACCAAGCCCGACGGGTGATCGATACCCGGGCAGCGTGTCGCGCGGAACAATCGTGCTCGCAACACTCTCGCCCACGCGACGAATATTGTCTGTCACGGCTTGCTTGTCGACTGCCAGCGCAAGCGCACGCCTCACGCGAGCATCCGCCAGCGGGTTGCGCCTTCCATCACTCAGTTTCTCGCGGCAGTTGAAGTTGTAGAAGTATGTGCCGAACGCGGGGAAGACGTGGAGGGTGTTGCGTGGGTCTTGCGGCAGTTGGCGATCCACTTCGATGAGGTCTTGTGGATACTGGGTGGAGAGGCGATCAAACTCTGATTGGTTCTCAGCGTAAAACGCTCGCTTGTCGCGAAGCATTTCCATGCGGTAACTGGGAACCACATCAGTCACGTAATCGACTGCGCCGGTTCGAAACGCGAGCACCTTTGCGTTTGCATCTTGGATGCTGGGGATTGCAATGGTGCGGACAGAAAGGTTCGCACGATTCCAATAGTGGGGGTTCTGCTCAAAGAACATGTCGCGCTTGAAACGCCATGACTTGAGCGCGAACGGGCCATTCGTGACCGAGAGCGGCGGCTTTGTCCAGTCGGGCCGGCTCTTCAGCATGCCGGTGCGAGCATCGATCGATTCGTACGCCCGCACGAGAGGCGGGTAGACGGGGAACATAGGCGGAAACGCGACGAGATCAAGGAAGTAGGGCGTCGGGCGCTTGAGCGTGACGATGAGTGTTTGATCGTCGGGGGCTTTCAGTTGTACAAGTTCGTCGAACTGTGCGAGCGTTTGGTTCCAGAGCTCATTCGCCGCGGCGATGCGATCAGATTCTGTTGTTCGAGTCGCATTCTGCGATGCGAATTCCTTCAATGCCGCACTGCGCCAGGCGATGAACTCCTCGCCTCCCTCTATCATCGTGTAGAGTTTTATGTAGTCGCCCGCGAGGTCGGGGAGCATGGAACGACGCCAGGAAAAGACGAAGTCGCTCGCGCGAACGGGCGCACCGTTGGTCCACTTGGCGTCTTTGCGGATGTGGAACGTGTACGTGCGCTTGTCGGCGGAAACGTCCCAAGACTCAGCCGAAGCGGGCTCGATGTCGAACGAGTCAGTAAAAATGTCGGCGCGAGTCAACCCTTCGCTGATGATGCGAGCGACGCGATTGTCCTGAAGCCATGAGATGATCGCGGGGTCAAGCGTGCTGACGTCGCCATTGTTGATGAAGACAAAGTCAGCGCGAGGGGCGGGTTTGTCGAGCGCGATGCCGGCGAAGAGCAAACCGATGAGGGCAAGGATGGGCAGCAAGATTCGCGACACCATGGAGTGTATCGATGATCGCGTCGTGCCACCGACGACGGCTTCGCGTAGTCGATGGCACAGCCCTATGAGTGCGCTACTTCTTCAAGTTCACATACTGCAAAGGAATCCCCAACCCAGCCCCGTCCAAAAACTTCATCGTGGCTTGAAGATCATCGATCTGCTTCCCGCTCACTCGCAACTCGTCCCCCTGTATGCTCGGTTGCACCTTGATCTTGCTGTCCTTGATCAGACGCGAAATCTCCTTCGCCTTTTCCTGTTCGATCCCGTCCATGATCTTCGCTTCGCACTTGAGCTTGCCCGCGAGCGTTGGCTCGGTCTCGCCAAAGTCAAACGTCTTGAGCGCGATGCCCCGCTTGACCGCGGCTTGCTCAAACATCTCGCGCAGCCCGTTCATTTTCATGTTGTCGTCGGCGACAAGCTTGAGCTTCTTCTCTTTCCTATCAACCGTGATCTCAGCCGTCGCACCGCGAAAGTCAAAGCGGTTTGCGACCGCCTTCAGCGTGTTGTTGAGGGCGTTGTCGAGCTCGGCGAAGTTGACCCGGGAGACGATATCGAATGATGGCATGACCGAATGTAGACCAGACAAGTGCGGTCAACCACTTCCGACCCGTCGGCCCCCTCAACCAGGGCGTGGAGATTCCAGACGGCACCCGTATTCAGGCGCTGATTAGGTACTTACCCTCTTTGCTTGGGATGTGATGCCAGGAGAAGATGCCTTATGCAACAGCCAATCTTGGGGAGTGCCTCCAATACGCATCCGGACGTCGAAGCGACCGCGCTCTCGCTCGTCAACTCGTTGCGTGCGATCGTGGCGTCGACGTCGCCACAGCCGCCCTCGCCAACCCACCTTGCAAATCGCCTGGGCCTGAGCCGCGTCACGATCAGCAAGCTCCTCGGGTCGCTGGATCAATCTACGCTCTTTGACACGCTGGAGCGCATCCCGGGCCCAGACTCCCTGCGCGACTTTGTCCAGTCAACATCACGAATCAACACCCCGCCCGCGCTCATTGCCAGCGCGGTCGCAAGCATCGATCGTTTCGAGACGCTCATCCGCGACCACTTTGGCACGCGCGACGCGCTGCACGCGGCTATCGGTAGCCAGTCGGCTTCGCTGCGATCCCGCATCGACATCGCAGCACGTGGCGACGTCTTCAAGGGCCTCCGCCAGGTGCTTGGAATGGAGGCCGAGACGTGGCTGACGGCGATGTTCTTCGTGCCCAACGCAACCGAGCCCGAGTGGGCGAGCGTGACGACGATTCACGGAGCAATCGGCATGCGTCGCCTGCGCCCGGACGCGCAGGTGTACTTCACATTCGGCCCGCCCTTTCACGAGCCCGGGTGTGAGCCCGAACTTTCAAAAAGCCCCGTCTCGCTCCAGGAGCATTACACCAACGAGCCCGCGAGCCTCGAAGTAAGCATGTCAGGCAGCCAGCTGCGCCACCGCCTGATCGGAGATCGCTTGGGCAAAAACGCAAAGGCTGATATGCTCGCCGTGAGCCACAGCGTGCGCGGTTCGCGCAGATTTTCCGCTCCCGAGTCAAAGCTCCGCGGCATTTCCATCTTCGTCGACACACCCGTTCGAATGCTTGTCGCCGACGCGATTGTGCACCGCGACGTCTTCCCCGACAGCGAGCCCGAGTTGCTTGTGTACAACCCCGGCGCACGCGGCCCCGCCAACCCGAACGACTCCTCGCGCGACGCCGACAGAGTCCCCACGGGCGAGCCGGTCGTGCAGATGCCCAACAACGCCCAGCGATTTGACCTCGACGAAGTGCCCAACTATCGGCGCATGGTCGAGAGCGTCAGTCGCCAGATCGGCTGCTCCCTCAGCGACTTCCGCGTATACCGACTGCGGCTGGCGTATCCCGTGCCGTGCTTCCAGCACGTGATCGCCTTCAACGCGCCGGAGCGTGCGTAAACATCGAAATTCGTGGCACGGACATGTACTCATGTCCGTGCAAGGTGCGTATCAGAACGGCGGACGAGCACGATACAACATATCCACGGCGTTGTTGAGAATGATCGGCGCGTCCTCTTTCGTCGTGTTGAAGTCAAGTCCCTTGAGCCCCCCGTACGTCCAGCGATACCGCCCGTGGCGCTGCCCGGGGTTGAGGCCGTCGGGCGCTGCTTCCCACGCCCCGGGATCATAATCAAACGTTTCGGCTACCCACGATGTATTCGCGGACACTGGGCTTCCTCCCAGTGTCGAACGATTCGAAACAAAGTTGTTGACCGATTGGTCAAACATGAGCAGCGGCTGCTTGGCGATCGGGAACGTGTAGCTGTACTCGCGCTTGTTCAGCGAGCAATGGCGTGCCTGACCATCCATCACCTGCACCTTCTGGGAGAAGCTGCGCACATCGACGATCTTTCGCTTCCCCAAGACCGAAGCCGTCGTCGGGCCGTAGTAAGTGCTGTGCGTGCCCGCCTGAGACACGGTGTCGCCCGCGTCCGGCGCATAGGACGCGGGAACAACCTGATAGCTGGAACTGAACGACCATCTAAAGTTTGCCGGCTCGGCGCCGTCGGGCTGATAGGGCTGGAACGAGTTGGAGCGGAACGCGGGAACGTCTTGCCAGAGGAAGCGATAGCGGTCCTCGGGGCAGACGACCATCTTCGCAGGCAGGCGCTGGTCAAGATAGTCCTGCAGCACGAGGTGGCTGTACAGCACGTGCGGAATCCAGAACGTTGGTACTGGGAACGTGTCCTCGCCGAATCGTCGGCGGATGATGTTCACCGCTTGCCTCGCGGCGGCGGCGAGGTCATCGCCCACGCTCGTGTACCCGTTCATGATGTCGCCAGAAAATTCGCCGCTGGGCTGTTTTCCCGCAACCCAAGTAAACGAAAAAATCTTGTCCTGATAGTCCGCGGCGTACGTGTGCGTCGCCGTGCCAAACTGCTTGAGGTTGACCGAGCAGACCAGTTGCCGCCCGCCGCATCGCCAGCGACCGAGCGCGGGCAGCAGCAGGCTGATGAGCAGGGCGATGATGGCGATGACGACAAGCAACTCGATAAGCGTGAAGGCACCGCGGCGCGAGCAACGAAAGGCGCGAAAGGACGCGAGTTTTTTCGAGGCATTCATGCGCAGGCTCCTGTCCAGAACGGGGGAGGATCGGGCAATCAAACGCTTTCGGCAACTGATAGTGTACTAGGCGTGTCAAGTGATACTGACCCTTCTGTTCAGGATTCGTGCGTGACTCTCGGCGCCCTCGCCATCAGGAGTCAGCACGGGCAGTCTTCAAACAGAATTCGCATTACTTTGCTCGTACGGCCCCAGTGCCGGGAAATGCTCTGAAATAGTGAAAAAGAGCCGGCACAAAGCCGACTCTTCAGGAGACTATTTACAAACTCAGCTGCCGATTAGAATGGCGGTCGGGCACGATACAACTGATCAACCTGGGCAGTCAGAATGATCGGAGCATCATCCTTCGTCGTCGTGAAGTCGAGCCCCTTCAGGCCGCCATAGGTCCATTGATAGCGACCGTGGGGGAGTTGGCCGTTAGGATAATTGTTCGGCGCTTCCCAATCGCGAGGCTGATAGTCAAACTGCTCTGAAGTCCAACCGGTGTTTGCTGTGACGGCGTTTCCGCCCAACGTTGATCGATTTGACGTGAAGTTGTTGACCGACTGATCGAACATGAGCAGGGGCTGCTTCGCCGTCGGGAACGCGTAGTGTTGCTCGCGCTTGTTGAGCGAGCAGTGGCGAGCCTGCCCATCGAAGACCTGCACCTTCTGTGAGAAACTGCGGACATCGGTTATCTTTCGCTTTCCAAGCACGCCCGGCGCAGCAGGCCCCTGGTACTGGAAGTGAGCCGGACCTTGCTGGACAGCATTCGGACCAGCGTCCGGGGAATAGGTCGCCGGAACGAGCTGGTAGCTCGAGCTGAACGACCACCGCCAATTGATGTTGTCAGAAGCGTCTTCCTGATACGGCAGGAATGCATTCGCGCGGAAGTTCTGTACGTCCTGCCACAGGAGGCGATAGCGGTCCTCAGGGCAGACAACCATCTTGGCGGGCAGGCGCTGGTCGA
>CAZEZV010000131.1:0-10688 GCA_964516725.1 uncultured Phycisphaeraceae bacterium | reverse complement strand
GCGAGGAGTTCAAAGAGGCGATCGTTGAACGCATCGTGAAAAGCGGAGCCTTCATGGCGGAGGCGCGAATCCACGACGACGCCGTCTTCCGGGAAGTAGTTGCGTCGCCAGGAGTAGTAGTCCTGCGCGATGGAGCGGATGACGCTAGAGAACCACTCGCCATGCTCCGCTTTGGGACCCGCGAACCAAGCACTGGCGTGTGGGGCGGATTCGAGGGAGGAGCGAGAATCGCGGGCGGAGCGATGCTGAGGTGATTCCATGATGGACACCAACGTGGAGGTGGTGGCTCACTTCAGCTGCTGGTCATGCGGGGGCATGTCGGAACGCAGCGTGACGTGAGAGCCTCTGCGGAAGTATAGTTGCTGTTCGCGGCGCAGAGCACTGTGTGGCGGGCGAGCGTGAGACGGGTAGCGCGCCTGGTTTGGTGGTTGTCGGAAGATACATGGCGCGGGTTAGACTTGCGCTCTCCCCGGCTTACTGATCCGAGCTGAGTGAGAACTTTCCAGCTTCAATTCGGCCTCTGTTCAGGAGGTTGATCGATGAAGAAGTCAAGGTGTACGCAAGAGCAGATTGCGTTCGCGCTGCGACGATCAGAAGCAGGCACACCGATCATTGAAGTGCGTCGCAAGATGTGCGTCTCGGAGCAGACGTTCTACTGGTGGAAGAAGTTGTACGGGGGCATGGGCGTGGCGGAACTGCGTCGGCTGAAGCGACTCGAAGAAGAAAACCGCAAGCTCAAGACACCGGTGGCGGACCTGAGTCTGGAAGAGCACATTTTTCAGGACGCTCTCAACGAAAAACTCTAGCGCCTGATCGTCGGCGTTCGGTGGCGAATCGAGCGCTGCAGGTGTACCCGATAAGCGAGCGTCGAGCGTGCCGAGGTTTGGAGTACGTTGGTGCGACTCTGGGGGCGGTAAGAATCTGTGAACGACGATCAGGCGGCACTGTGCGATTGAATCAAAGAGATCGCGGGCGGGCATGTCACGTGGGGCTACCTACGCGCGTGGGCGACGCTGCGTCGCGAGGACTGGCTCGGGTGTGGGTGACTTTCGTGGTTCGAATGTCCGCCGGCACGCTCTGCTGTTGAGCTGGCTTGCTGCTCGTTGTCGAGAACTCACTGCTACACGGTCTTGCGTTCAAGCTCTTGCACCTTTGCGACTCCACATCGCTTGCGTCGTGCCGTCGCCAAGATATGTCAACGGAGCGAGAAAAGAGGATCTGACTTGACATCCGCGAGCACCACTGCGACTGCGTTGAATCAATACGGCTCTTTCCTGGTTGTTTGACTCTTTGAAGTCTCATTGACAAACTGCGTCGTCAGAGTATTCCAGACAGAAACGACCACCAGAACACACGAACCCACAAGCACAAGGAAGATGCCATCGAGCCATGCGGGCGAGTGGTCAACGGTGAAGCGGATGACGCCGGTCACGGCGATGGCTACGGCGATCAAAATGAGTAGTACAACTTGAGTCATCGGTGCAGTTCGGAGTGCCCAGCATTGCTTGAACCCTCATGAGTAGACTGATGCAGAAGTTAAAGGCAAGATGAAGCAAAGCAGAATTGGAGTGATCAGACGAGAATTGTGACACATTCAAGCGTGCCAGAGGTACCCATCGGAAACCCTCGACGTTCCGACACCGCTCAGCATGCACTGGCAGGTCGCCCAACCTCACCGTCGCGAAGCCCAGTACGCATCCGCGTCAGCCTCAAGCCGCGCCAAACGCGTGTAGTAATCTGGAAACTCCTTGAGGTGTGCCCACGCGATCTTGCCGGTCAACACAGCATCATCGTTCGTGACGTTGGTGTCCGGGTCGTGCGAGCCGTGCTCAAACTCCACCTCCAGCCCGCGCCGGAACTGGTCCAAGTCAACCCTGTCCCAATTGATCTGTAGCAGACCGCCAATCCGCTTTGCTTCATCGACGCTGATAACTCGCTTATTCATGAACTTCTCCCAACCCGCCGGGTCGTACATCCAGCATAAACGCCGAGCGCGGCCACTCACCAGCCCGCCGAACTGATCGACGACTCGCCAGCAAACCCGCCTCACGCCGAAGCAACTGGCCTATCCAACCCGCGGCCGCTTCCCCTTCATCATGCTATGCGCAAGCCCAACGATGAAGTTCGCGAGAAAAATCAAGAACAGCATCTTCGCGAAGTACAAGGACTGCCGGGCGACTCCGGTGCATCCCAACACACCGCCGATCAACGCAAGAACTAGAAAGACGAGTGCCAGCGAAGATTCGTCCATTTTTACACTTGGCGCTTTTGCGTGTCGCCTTGCGAAACGCTTGACGTGAGTCACATCCGACACGCACCGACAGCTCTCCGAAAAGAGAAACGTCGCCACGCGCACAAGTTGCGTGTCTCAACCCTATGCAACTCCAACTTTCAATAATCGCGGCACTTGCTTGCTGCATGCACGAACGCTCCGCACGATCGCGTTTGCTGACGTAGAGTACCTTGATTGCACGCCCCAATGGCGTGAACATCCGGCGAGCGCACAACACACATAAACCGATGAGTGACTTTTTCGCGAAACTCTTTGATACCAATGATTATCCAGCGCGCTGGACGTGCGGGAATTGGTCGTCATTTGAGGGGTGGCTGCACATTCTGAGCGACTGGACGATCTGCCTCGCGTACGTGGCGATTCCCATGGCGCTGTTCATTCTGGTCAGACGCCGAAAGGACATTCGCTTTCCGTTCGTGATCTGGCTGTTCATTCTCTTCATCCTCGCGTGCGGCATCACGCACGGGTTTGAGGCGATGATTTTCTGGTGGCCGGCGTACCGACTCACCGGAGTGCTCAAGGCGATCACGGCGATTGTTTCCGTGGTGACGGTGATCAGCCTCGTGCGAGTCATGCCGACTGCATTGAAGATCCCGTCGCTGTTCATTGAAAACGCTGCAATGGCTACGTCGCTTGGGTCACTTGAAGCCGAGCGAACGCGGCTGACTCATGCACACGCTGACCTTGAGCGTCGTGCCGCTGACGTTGTGCAGAAAGAGAGGCGACTGCGGGACGCAGTTGCGTCAGCGAGGGCGTGTGCAATCTCGTTCGACACCAACTCCGGGAACGTGTTGTGGGAAATGGGATGTAGTCGGATGCTTGAAGTGGCGGGCTTGGATTGGGACGTTTCTGAGTTTCATTGGCCAAAGCTGATGGGCGAAGCGAATGCGACCGAATTTCTCCGGGCCGCACGGGAGGCGTGTGCAAAGGGTGAAGGGTACCGAATCACTGTTCCGTTGCTCGGGCAAGAAGGAAAGTGGGCGGTTCGGGTGTCGGTGACTCCGGAACCGGCGATTTCTGGTCAGCCTTGCGTTATGACTGGGCTGATCGGGATTGCTCCTGCGGAACAGATGCACTCGCATATTCCAGCCGCGAGTTGATTTCTCGCTGTGCGCGTCACCCTGAATCTGCGCTTTGTTTCTTATGTAGCACGCTTGGCCTTCGACTGCACTCGCGGCAGCGTGACGCGAAACTCAGCGCCCTTGGGTTCGCAATTACGGACAACAATCGACCCTCCGTGCAGTTCTGCGACTGCCTGCGCGATGGAGAGTCCCAGGCCATGGCCTCGGCCTCGGCGCACTTCATCGGGGGCCTGCACGAAGCGGTCAAAGGCTGTTTCCAGCATCGCGGCGGGCAGGCCCGTACCTTCGTCGCGCACAAGGAACTCGACGTAATCGGCATCTTTCACAACGGCGATGGCGTGAATGACGCCGTCCTGAGGTGTGAAACGAATCGCGTTGCGCACCAAGTTGTCAAGCAACGTGCGGAGGAGATCGTTGTCGCCTTCGATGGTGGTATCGAGGGTATCGTCGCTGCTGAGGATCGTTGGTTCGAGGCGAACGTGGTATTGCTTAGCCATCGGCGTGCAGTGAATGACGCTGTCGAGCAGCAGTTCGTTGACGAGCAACTTGGAAAGCGTGGGCGTGCCCTTGCCGTCGCGGATGCGTGTGAGGGTCAGGAACGACTCGACGAGTTTGCCAAGCCGGCGCATTTCTTCTTCGGCGGTCTTGACAAAGCCTTGGCCGTGCTTTGGCAGTGACGTTCGGTCCATGGTCTGGGCTTCCACCAGTAGCGTCGCGATGGGCGTTTTGATTTCGTGCGAGACGTTGGAGAGGAAGCGTTCCTGCACTTCGAACGCGGTGCGCATGCGCATTCTCGCGGCGTTCAGGGCCTCGACGAGCCTTTTCATCTCCGGGCCGGACTTTCCCACTTCGATGCGGGTCGCGAGCGATTCGGGCGTGAGTTTGCTCGTGAGTTCTCTCATTTGTTCGATGGGAGCCGTCGCCAGCCCCGCGATGTACCACCCGGAAATCGCTGAGGCGAGCACGCCGACGACTGTGGTCAGCACCATGACCTGCACAATAAGCGACACTTGATTGCGAACGAACGATGTGCCGGTTGCGACCACGAGCGCGTAGGGGTTTCCTGCGATTCCTCTAATGGGAATTGAAACGACGCGCGTTTGTGTGCTGGGGTGCTCCTCTTGAAGGAACCAGTCTGTGTCGACGGTGACATACTGAGGTGTTCTATCTGAGACTGTGGCGCGGCCCATCTCCATGACTTGTGCGGGCCAATCGAGCCCGGACTTGGTCCAATCCGAACCGTCGGGCCCGACGATGAGGATTCGGAACGATGGAAACTGCACGAATCTTTGCCCGGACTGAGCGAGCTTTGTCAGTTCTTCGTGCGTAAGGCGCGGCAGTCGATTTGCAATGTCCGTGGCCATCGACGCCGCGCGGGTCATGAGTTGGCGGTCAAACGACTCAAGAAGAGAGCCGCGCAGATAGAGCCAGAAAATCCCGACGAGGAGCAACTTGAGCAGGACGAACAAGGAGAGCACCCACAATGTCAATCGAAAACGCAGACTCATGGGTCATTCCCGTCATCGTCTCTCGCATCACAGAGTGTTGTGCATCTAATCGATTATGCCGAAGCGGTACCCCGCGCCCTTCAACGTATGGATCAGTTGCCTCGCGTAGCCCTTGTCGATTTTCTTACGCAGGCCGCTCACGTAGACGTCGATCACGTTGCTGCCCACATCAAAGTTCATGTCCCACACTTTTTCAGCGATCTGGGAACGGCTGAGCACGCGGTTTGGGTTTCGCATGAGATACTCGAGTAGCGCGAATTCCTTGTTGGAGAGTTCGTGTATTTTTCCGTCACGCTCCACGGTTCGCGTGTACAAGTCGAGCGTCAGGTCGTCGCACACGAGGGTTCGACCTTCTGTCGCTTCGCCCCGGCGGAGCAAGGCTCGCAATCGCGCAAGCAGTTCTTCAAACTCAAACGGCTTGGTGAGGTAGTCGTCGGCTCCGGCATCCAGGCCCGCGATCTTGTTGTCTGTGCCTGACAGCGCGGTCAGCATCAGCACGGGTGTTTTGACCGAGCGGCGCCGCAGATTGCGGCACACTTCGACGCCGTCTCTATCCGGGAGCATCAGGTCGAGCACGATCACGTCGTATTGCCCGACTGCGGCGAGGTCTTCGCCTTCGCAGCCTGTGTGCGACGTATCGACGGCGTAGCCATTCTCGCGCAAACCCCGTTGGATCGCGGCGGCCATTTTCGGATTGTCTTCGACAATGAGCGCTCGCATGCGTGCAACACCTCCATGACCCCTGTCAATTCTACCCGGAGGCCTTCAGAGAACACGAAACAAACATGAATTTGCTTTCATCTTGCGCTTTTGTTTGAGAGCACTGGTGATCGCATAAGACTCCACATGCCGTCGCGCGGTGCGGCGATAGAAGTCACGCAAGGAAAAGACATATGAACACAAACACCCGATACATTCTTCCGTCCATGATCCTGCTCGCGGTGGGCACAAGCGTTGGAGCATACGCACAAGCTACGGACTCAAAGACGATTCGTTACCCGGATAATCGCAAGGTTCAACTCGGGGAGGAAGGCAACCGGGCGCTGGGATACTTCAGCAAGATGAAGGGCGTCAACATCCGCAATCAGTCCAACGAGACTGTTGCGGAACTGAAGGACATTCTCTTTGATCGCTACTCGGGCGACGTCGCGGCATACATCGTGAGCGACAGCCGCGTGATTTTTCCGGCGGAACTCCAGGCCACAGTTGGCAACGATGGCGAAGTTGCGTTCCGCATGAACACCACCAAGGACGCGCTCAAGGCACGCATGGAGTTTGATGACAACGCGCTGCAGGCTGACAACGCGACCAACAGCGAGTACGCCGCCTGGTGGAATCGCTTCTCGGCTGAGAACGGGAAGCAGGGGAAGATGGGCGAACAGTCCAGCACGGTTGAAAAGTTCACCAATACGTCAACCGTTGACGTGAACGGGAGCGTTGTCTCAACGCACCGCATCCGCGGCGATGGCGACGCCTATCGCACAGTTGTTGAAGTCAAGGAAAAGGACGGGACCATGCGGACTGTTGTCCTTGGCCCCACCTGGTATCTTGCTGATCATCGCGTGATGCCGATGCGCGGTGACACGATCGCGATCAAGGCGGCTCCAATCGAAGACGTCGACGGTGCAACCTGGGCTGCGTGCGATGTCAAAGTCGGGAACGGCGACAAGCTCTCGCTTCGCAAGGGCGATAGCCTGGCCCCGACGTGGTACAAAGATGGCGGCACAGAAAAAGCACAGACTATGCAGCGGCGTCTGCTGCTGGCGAGTTCGATCATGGGTGACAGCGTCAAGTGCCGTGAAGAACTCTCTGGCGAGGTGGACAATCTTGTAATTGACTTCGCCGGGTCGCGAGTGGTTGCGCTGGTGATCGACCCGAATCAGAACTTCTTGGGCATGAGCGACACGACCCGGATGATTCCGCTGAGCGTCGCGACGGTTTCGAGCGACGACCTGATCTTTGTCGACGCGACCAAGGACATGATCGTGAATGCTCCGGCCGCGCCCGACAAGTTGCAGACGCTGAACGCGACTTGGGACCTTGACTCGAAGTATCAACAGCGTCCGACGACGTCTCGGCGCTGAACAGGTTTTCAAAGCCCCCACGCAACATCGCACCGCCGCTGACGTATTCGTCGCGGCGGGCGATGCTTTTGGGCGGGAGTGACAACGAATTCAGATAAGTGGTTTTTTATGGTGCTTTCATGCTGTGCATGGAAGCTCCCTCATACTGACTCATGGCGAACGAGTGTCGAACACCGTGCCGCCACAAGTTGTTTTCCAGATATGGGAGCGGATATGAAAAATGAAACCGTGAGTGTCGTGTCCAATCGTTTGAAGCGTTGCTGGGTTGTGGGTGTCAGCGGATTGCTGCTACTTGCCTGCGCGGCATGCAATACGACCGAAGGCGTCGGCAAAGACATCAAGGCGGCGGGGCGTGGGATCGAAAACGCGGCGGACAAAGCGAACTAGCACGGAATTTTAACACATCGATTTGCAGACGAGTGCATGGAGGCTCTGTGAATCCAAACCTGAAGAAAGTGAGCACGTTATGTTGTACTGGGCTGCCGGTTTTCTGATCATCGCAATCATTGCTGCCGTCCTTGGCTTCGGTGGAATCGCTGGAACAGCTATCGGCCTCGCGAAGATTTTGTTCTTCGTGTTTCTCGTGCTATTCCTGATTTCCGCGGCGCTGAGCTTTTTCAGGAAGGGTTCGGCTTCGGTGTAATTGGGATCGAGATCACGCGATCTCGCGTGACGCACAAGTATGTGGTGTACGGCGAGCGCCCATGCGCGCTGTAGTGGTTGCACTTGGCAGTCTCTTGAAGCGCGCTGGGTTTTATCAACGAAGGGAAAAGACATGAACAAGATCAATCGTTCTGACAGTGAAGGCATTGGCGGTGCAGGTCGCGACATGAATCGTGATCCGCTTTCGGGAAAGCCCGGTGCCCATCCGGTGGGAACCGGCACGGGCGCCGCAATTGGTGCGACCGTTGGCGGCATTGTGGGCGCGATCGGCGGTCCGGTTGGCATCGCAGCGGGCGCTGCTGCGGGCGGGGTTGCTGGTGGTCTTGTCGGCAAGGGTGCGGCTGAGTACATCAACCCGACGGGCGAGGTTGAATATTGGCGTGATGTCTTCCCGAGCAGACCATACGCCTCGGGCAGGCAGTTCAACGACTTTGCGCCGGTGTACTACTCGACAGCGGAAGCGTACCAGTCAAACAACGGATCGTCATTTGAAGACGTTGAGCCCGAATTGCAACGCAAGTGGACGGGCAACCCGAGCAATTCTCGCTTGAGTTGGAGCGAAGCGCGGGACGCAAGCAAGGACGCGTGGGATCGACTTGCGAAGAACACTCGCGGCATGACCAGCGAGCCTGAGCATGAAGCCGCAGAGGATGTGAACTCGCTTGTCGAATTGCTCTACGACGGCGCGAAGGGCTTCAAGGAGGCCTCGGAGTTCGTCAAGGACCCGCAGTTCCGAAACGGCTTTGCACACTACTCAGAGCAACGCACGGGATTCATTGAGGAGCTCAAGCCCATGATCGCGATGAGAGGGGAGAAGCCCGACCACTCCGGCAGTCTCACGGGCTTGCTGCACCGCGGGTGGATCGGGCTCAAGAGCGCGTTCAGCAACGGTGACAAGGCGATCCTGAGCGAATGCGAGCGGGGCGAGGACGCGGTCGTGGCGAAGTATCGCAAGGTGCTTCAATCAGGAAAACTCACCCCGGAACTGTCGAGCGTGATACATCGCCAGTACACGCAAGTGCAACAGGCTCACGACACGGTAAAGACTTGGCGGGATTCGGTGACATAATCCTGCATGTTGCCAGGGCAAGAGGATGAAAAGAAGAAGAGTGTGAGAAGGCTCGCGCGCGTCGACCGATGCGCGCTTGCCTGCTTTTTGCACAGGGAGGCGCGATGTGGTATGTGTACGTGATTGTCGCTGTATTTTGGGTTTGGGGGGTGTGCCTTGCGATTCATGCGATCAACTCCGGAAGGACCTCGCAGGGCACGATTGCGTGGATTCTCATGTGCGTCTTCATCCCGCCCGTCGCTATTCCTGCGTACTACCTGTTTGGGGATCGGCGGCTTGAGGGGTACATCAGGGCACGCAGACACGGGCGACGGCGGATTGACAGAATCACAAAGGAATGTCTGGAGTCGCTGAAGAGTCAGGAAACGCGGCCTGGTGATGTGACGCTCTGCAGCCTTGCGTCACTTGCGAACTATCCATGGACGCGTGGCAACGCGTGCGGAATCTTTGACACTGCGGAAGAGATGTACGACCAACTCATCAGGGCGATCGAGCGTGCGAGCAAGTATGTGTTGGTGCAGTTCTTCATTTACCGGGATGACACGATCGGCAAGCGGCTCAAGGCGGCGCTCTGCGCTGCGGCGCAGCGGGGCGTGGCGACGTATGTGATGTATGACGAACTGGGCTGCTCGGCGCTGGCATCCTCGTACTTTGAAGAGATACAAAGTGCCGGCTGTCACGTGAGCGGCTTTCGAACAGTTCCAAAACGCCGGCGGCTGCTGCGCCTGAACTTCCGGAATCACCGCAAGCTGGTCGTGATCGATGGCGAGACCGTGTTCTTCGGCGGGATGAACATCGGGGATGAGTATCTAGACAAAGGAAAGAATGGCGAGCATTGGCGCGACACGCACGCGATCGCAACCGGGCCGTGCGTCACAACAGCGCAGTTGATCTTCGCGGAGGATTGGAACTGGGCGCAGGGGAGCGTGATGGCGGGAATCGAATGGAACTATTCGGGCAAAGAGGTGATTGCAGGCACGGTTGCGGCCGAAGAGTCACTCGCCGCGATCTGTAACCCGGTCGAGTCGATGCTCATGTTTCCATCTGGACCGATTGACACTCGCGAGCCTGGCGTGCTGCTGTTTCTTCAACTCATCTCTCGCGCAACGACACGCCTGTGGATCGCGACGCCGTACCTCGTCTGCGAGGAATCCATTGTGCAGGCAATAACCCTTGCAAAGGCGCGAGGGGTTGATGTCAGGCTGTTGGTGCCGCAGAAGGCTGATGGCTTTGTGGTCGGACTGGCGGCGGAGTCATTCATGCGAGAGTTTGAGGCCATTGACGTGCGTGTGTACAGGTACTCGAAGGGATTCTCGCATCAGAAGGTCGTGCTCAGCGACAACGTCTCGAGCATTGGAAGCGCCAACCTGGACCATCGCTCCATGAAGCTCAACTTTGAGCTGACAGGAGTTATCGCCGATGCTCGCTTCGCGGACGCGATTGCTTCGATGCTTGCCCACGACATGAAGCTTTCTCAGATGCGAGACAAGGACTCTGTGGACCAGTCGAATAGTTTGCAGCGCTTCGCTATGCGGCTGGCGCGGTTGGCAGCTCCGGTGTTGTGACGTGCGTTGCATGGCACGCATCACACGCCCATCTGTGATGATAAGAGAGTGGGTTTGATTACGCTGCGTCTTGCTCAGGTAACACCGTTGCAGCAATCATGCCGCGCTGACGCATCATCTTCGAAAGTGCCATTGCCTTCAGTTTCATCACGGCGGTCGTCGACAAGCCCATGACGTTGGCAACGCTCTGCGGCGTCATACGCGAGAACATGTCGATGCCGTGCAGCATTTCCATCGCTTGTCGTTCTGTGGGGGAAAGGAGCGAGAGCAGCACGTTCAGCTTGCGACGGGCGTCTTCATCCTGCATCTGGTTGTGAGCGAGACCGTCTTCGCGGTCTTCGTAGGTCGCTTGAACCGCCAGCGAGTACGCCCAGCGTGATGTGGCAGTGTGCGTGCGGCGGATGTTGGCAACCTCAGTCATGGT
>CAZEZV010000130.1:0-10720 GCA_964516725.1 uncultured Phycisphaeraceae bacterium | reverse complement strand
CGGTGTGCTCGTCCAGGATCGCGACCTCGCACTCACGCCCGCATCATCCTTCACACATCGCGCCGGCCCCGCCCCCACCAACGCACAACTCAGCGCCATCCGCTTCCTAGAAACCGCCGGCCGCTTCCTCCTCAGCAACGCCGTCGTCCTAGGAGGCACCGACATCGCCAGCGACGGCACCCACGCCCTCCGTATGTTTGGAGGCGGTGCAGGCCAGATGGACCGCGTCACAAGTTGCAAACTCGCCATCGACAAAGCCGGCCCTCTCGCCAAAGGCAGCATTGCATACTCCGACGCCTTTTTTCCTTTCAGCGATGGGCCTGAGTTGCTCGTGAGCGCGGGCATCAAACTCATCGCACACCCCGGCGGCAGCAAACGCGATCAGGAAACGTTTGACCTGTGCGACAAACACGGCGTGACGTGCCTGACGACGGGGACGAGGCACTTCAGGCACTAACCACAAGAACTCGCCGCGTCCGCGGAGGCAAACACTCGTGCCATCGAGGTTCGCTGCGCGGGGGGTGAGCGAACTTCGATGCAACTTTCACAAGTCACCACCCGCATCAAAGTCATGCAGAGCCGCGACTTCGGCGGCACGACACCGTGTCAATCTACCTGCGGAAACAAAACATAATCCGCATCAACCACAACCTCTTCATCCCCCGCCGGGCACCACTTCGCGGCTTTGTACGCATCGGTTCCGGAAAGTCCCCTCCCGCCGTCATCGTCGCGATCGTTGCCAACTGAATAGACAAGCACGCGGCTATCCCTGACGCTGTACTTCAGTGGCTCGCCTGTGAACGCATCAATAGGCAGCGAACCGCCAAGGGCCTCGTGAAGCTGTTCGAGGGATTCGGGCAAAGCGCCGGTCTTGCGACGATGAAGTTCCGCGGCGAGGGCGATGCGGGCGGCGTGTCGAAGCATCTCCGCCCGTGACGTCGCCGTGCTCCGCTGCGGCAGACATTCAAACTCCGAAGTGATCGGCAGCATGCACGCCTTCAGAAAGCCGTCCGTTGCACCCGCTCGCTTCAATTCTTCATCAACATCCATCAAGGGGCGCTGCCAAGTCGGACATGCGTGCCATCCGCCGATCACATCAATCAGCGACTCACCCGCCTTCGCCGCGTCCTTTCTTGTCGGATTGATGCCTGACGCGACAACCGCCCCACGAACGACAGCGCTTCTCGCTGCTTCGTCCATCCGACACAGATCCGCGAGGTACTCGGCACCTTCCTTGCATGTGAAGCCATTCCCATCGCCCGTATCTGTGAACACTCTCTGCAGGTGATCTCGAAGAAACCGACGAACAGGCTCTGCGTCAAGCCTAAATGAATCCACCTTCAGTGTTGACAAGTCCTCCAGCAGCAACCGAAGTTGAGAATCCGACATTTCCTTCAAATATCCCTGCGCACTCATGCTCGAAAGCTCGGCGCACGCCATGCCGATGATCGCGGAACTGACGAGCTTTGCGGAAACGGACGGCCCTTTCCACAGCAATTCACTGAATCGAAACAACGTGCGCAAGTCCTCACACGCACGATCAAAGTTCTTCTCATCCACCGCCGCGCGAACATCCATCACAAGCAGCCGCGTGATCCCCCTGCACACCCCAACGTGAAACTGTGGAATCTCAAGGTCGGTAGTTTCTGGTGCGACACCTTCATGGTCGTATCCGAAGACCTTGCGTGCACACGCTTCGCGAATAACCGCCAATTCCGGCTTGCGATCCAGAGCAAATGCAACACCTGCCGAGTACATCGCATCATTCCGACCGGGCGGCCACGACAACGAATCAAGGGGAGTTCCAGCTTCCGGACCATGCCGACCACTGGCCGCAAGAGCACGAAGCAACTCCCACGCGCGATCCTCCGGAGCGTTGTTCTTGAACTCTGCCAGGTACGTTTCAAGCGGATGAAATGAGATCACGGGCTTGGCTTTATCCTGCGCGGCGGGGCAAGAGATTCCAAATAGCAGCGAGACTAACACTCCAGCACATGCGAATGTGATCGCTTGTTTTCGCCAGATCGTTTGCCCGTCCATCACGAATGGTAGTGCGTGTCCAATCTCCACTCGTGCCATCAAAGTTCGCTGCGTTGAGCGAACTCCGATGAAACGTTGACTTCACTCATACGCCTTCGTCACCGTCACCCCCGGATAGAACGTCTCCATCATCTTCCGCCAGTCCCATCCCAAGTCCGCGAATCCTTTCGCGCACCACTGGCACATGCCGACGGCGTGTCCCCAGCCTTTGCCGCTGAACTCGACTTGATTCGCCCAGATGCGGACGTTCACGTCGCTGCTGTGCACGCGCGTGTCGCGCGTGATGGGCGGGGCGTCGGCGATCGGTTCGTTGCAACTTTCTCGCAGTTCTTCGCTGGTCAGGATGTACGTGGCGTTGCGATCGTCCGTCACGATGTATGAGTTCGCGCGGTTCGCGTCGTTCAATTCTTCGCTGGAAATCTCGCGGACTCTGCCGATCTGCGCAATCTTGTTGCTGGTTCGCCGTCCCCACGCGCGCATGCGGCGCGAGACGTCATCATCACTGCGTGTGACGCTCCAGCGATAGAACGTCGCCTTCTGGCACGCGTGCTCTCTGGGCTCAGCCTGCAGCGTGCTGTCCTTGTTGAATTGGCGATCAGGCAGCATGGGCCAGCACTTGGCCGCGCTCGCGGGGCGCCCGCCGCAGGTGCTGCTGTAGTAGGCGCGAATAAGCCTGCCGTTGTTGGTCAGCACCATCCCGCGTGTGGCGCGCACGGCTTCATTCGCCAGCGAACTCTGCGTGAGGCCGCCGAAGACTTGATCGGCTTCTGTGCTTTCGACGTCGAAGGCGCGGTTCTCGCCGCGGGCGCGATGGCGTTCGTGCAATGCGTAAGTGCGGGCGGTGACCGACTGTGCCTGATAGGTCTGCCTGGGCCAATCCTTGAACAGCTCATGCGTCAGCACGCCCGGCAGATATGTTTCGATGCCCATGTCGACGATCACGTCGAAGGCCGTGGGCGCTGTGCTCCAAAGCGGGCGGATCATCACGACGCCTGGGTACACCGTGCCATTCACGCGAAGCGCCTGGGCGGCGGAAATCGCGCCGGCGTTGCTCGGGCGGGATTCAGACTGCACGCTGGGCAAGGACGCAACGACTTCGATGTCGTTGCCGAATCCAAACTCTTTGACGTTGCCCGCGTTGTCGCGCAGAGAAATACCTTTGTTGCTGCTCGACACGCGCAAGGGCGTTGCAAGCGTCACAGGGCTTCCCACGCTCGCCCCAACCTGCCGCACAATCACCCGTGCCGGCCCCGCGATCTCCGCGTTGCCCACACCTCTATTGATACGCACACGAATGTCGGGCTCCCCCTTGAACATCCCGGCGACCTGCGGCCCGGTGGGCCGCTCTTCAAGCGGATTGGGAATATCTTGCAGTGTCTGACACGCGCCGAGCATGCCAGTTGTCAACACGAAAAAAAGTGCGACGACACCGCGCAATGCACCCGTGCAACCGACTACGGCATTGCGTAATCGGTGGCACGAAGTTGCATTTTGTTTCACGCCGAGCGTTTGGGTGTTGTAACCTGTCGTCATGACTACCGCCTCGGAAGTTGTTTCAAAGTTCGCTACCACGGGAAGTTCCCTTCTCCAGCCGATCCAATCATCCGCCGACGCAATCTCAGCGCATGTCAACACACGCGCCGGTCTTGCGCTTATTCTCTGCATCGGCCTGTTCGGCTGCGCAGCACCAAAACCGCCGCCAAACGTTGTTCCGGGCCCATTCGCCTCGCCCGCCGTGTCGCTGGACTCTGCCGGCAAGCGGCACCAAGTCCTCATCGAAGCCCCCTCGCCCGGCTGGGTGCCATCCCTTGACCAGTCGCGAGCCGACTTCCGCACGATGAACGTCTACGTCACCCTGCGAAAGCCAAACCCGGCGTACATGTACCCGCAAGTGATGACGACGCTGCGCGTGGCGACGGATGTGCCCGCGAATCGAGCGATCGCGGTGTACCTGCGGACGCTGGAGTTCAACGCGCCGCTTGATGCCAATGACGCATACCAGAAAGCGGCGGAAGCCGTGAATCGATAATCCACTGGAATTGTGGTGCAAATCAGCGCACAAGGAAAGTTCATTTCACCGCAGCGGCACTAAGACACAGAGAAGAAAGCTGCATAAAGCAAGTACACAAACGCCTCGACCCTCACCTTCATACTTCCTGGCTTCCTCTCTCTGTGCCTCTGTGGTGAAATCGCCTCTCCAACAATCACCCCTTCCTCCGCTCGGAGCCGCTCGTGGAAAACCAAACCCCAGATTCCCAACTCAACCCCGATGTCTTCGCACTTCTTCGCCTCACAATGACTCCGGGCCTGGGCCCAGTCCTCATCCGTCGGCTCGTGCAGCGGTACTCGCTGCCTTCCCAAGTCTGCGAATGCTCCGCCGCCGAACTTGAGCGCATCGACGGCATTGGCTCCGGCAAGAGCAAAGCCATCGTCGAAGGCCTGAAAGCCTCCGCCGAACTCGCGCAGCGCGAGTGGGCTCAATGCCACAACCTCGGCGTCACCCTCCACTCCTGCTTCCTCCCCCACTATCCCAGCCTGCTCGCCCCGCTCGCCGACGCGCCGGTCCTCCTATACGTCCGCGGCTCACTCGACGAAGTCCGCGACCGGTTCGGCGTCGCCATCGTCGGCTCGCGCAGTTGCACCTCCTACGGCATCGAACAAAGCAAACGCTTCGCCCGCACACTCGCTGGCGCCGGGCTCACCGTGGTGTCCGGCGGCGCAACCGGCATAGACACCGCCGCACACGAAGGCGCACTCGATGCCCAAGGCCGAACCATCGCCGTGCTCGGCTGCGGCTTGGCTCGGGTGTATCCGCCTCAAAACGAAAAGCTCTTTGAACGAATCGTGCAAACCGGCGGAGCACTTGTCTCCGAACTCCCCCTCACAACTCCGCCTGCAAAGGAGAACTTTCCGAGCCGAAATCGCATCATTTCTGGCATGTCGCTGGGCGTCGTTGTCATCGAAGCCGCACGCGGATCCGGCGCACTCATCACGGCGAAGGTCGCCGCCGAGGAACATGGCCGCGAAGTCCTCGTGGTCCCAGGCCGCGTCGATTCATCCTCGAGCGCGGGAAGCCTCGACCTCCTCAAGGAAGGTGGTGGCCTGCTTGTGACTGAGCCTGGCGACGTCATCCAAGCCCTCGAATCCCCCGCCCGTCACGCCGCAACCGGCACGCACGGCGAGCGATTCAGCACCTTTGCGCAGCACCTCTCTGAACTGCACGATGAACGAGGCGAATCGGGCTTGTTTTCAAGCCAGACTCGGGGCACGCCTTCCATCTCCAATCGATTGCCCGCCTCCGAGACCCAGCGAGCGATCCTGAACGCGCTTGAAGAACCGTGCAATATTGACGAGCTGTGCGAAAAGACCGGCATGGACGCGGGCACACTGCGTGGCGAACTCACGATGCTCGAAATCCAGAAGCGCGTGTCACGGCGCGGGGCGGTGTTTTCGCGCGTGTAATACAAGCAGCGTCAGCGAGTTCAAGTCCCGCACGCTGTGCATGGCCCCTCGCTGAATACAACAAGAAAACTATCTATATCGCACGGATCAAACAGCGATCCGTCATTGTTAAAGTCGATGTCGTTGCACATCGCTGTCTGCGGGATGCAAGGCCCTTCCGAGTACACGCTCAGGAACGCGTCAATATCCTGCGGATCAAACACGCTCGTGTCGTTGTTATGGTCAATCGAGTCACACGAAGGCCCACATTGCCGAACCACATTCGTCGGCGTCCCAAAGCTCATCGCGCACGCTCCCGACACAAACAGGCGATACGAACCTGCTGTCGATGCGTTCGTGTTGGTGATCGAAAGACCCGTCGTGCTCGCGCCCGACACAATCGACCCATCAAACTGCACGCCGTCGTACATCATCAATGGCCCATCCACCGAGTCCTTATGCCAGCGCACCGCCGAGACACCGTCCGGATCATTGACCGCAGCATCAAACGCAACCGCGTTCCCGTCGCAGTAATTCACGATCCCCGGCCCCGTCGCCGAAATCGGTTCTCCGGTAAACACAACAAGATTGTTCGCCGCGATCATCCCTTCATGAGCCTCGATTGCCACATGCGTGATTGTCGAGTGAATCGTGACTGGCGTCGCAGGGATCGCCAGATTCTCAATCTGCCCGCTCACCGTCCCTGCAAGCGGATCATACCGAATCTGCATGTTGTACATGCCCGACTCAATCACGCCCGCGCCAAACGCGCCCGGTAATCCACCCGATACCACAACTTGCCCGCCATTTGCATAAATCGTCCAGTGATCCATGCCGTCCAGCGCAAGCCACAACGAACCACTACTCATCAAGTTGTTGGTCGTTGACGCGTTGTGTGCAAATCCCAGATAAGCCGCGGCGTCTGATGTCGGCCCAAACAGCGCAACGTTCACAGACGCCGTCACCGCCTGCGTCGGAGTCGCGACAGGCACCAGAGCCGTCGCACCAAACTGCCCGAACGCAACGCCTTCGATACCCGACGCCTGCTCAATCGGATCAAAGTCCGAAGGATCTTCCGGCTGCATCATCGCAAATTGCCACGAGAACTCCGCGCCCGCGCCCGATGAAATCCACTGCACATTGCTCGCCGGAACCTGCGGCCAGTATCCACTCAAGTGATCTTCCAAGTCCGCATTCCGCAGGGTTCCATTTCCTCCATGAGGTCGGAGCCCAAGCCTGAACGAGTCCTTCACCAAAATGCTGCAAGGCTGTGCAAAGCACTCGCCCGCGCCAATCAACAAAGTCACCAACCCCGCGCTCGCAACACGCCGTGTCCGCATATTCGACATGATGTATCTCCAAACTGAAAATCAACCCACGTCAGGAAAAACCCGCACGCTTCATGCGGCCTATTTCCAACCAATGAGTCTGAAATTCAAGAAATACGCCAAAATGCTGGCGTTCTAGTCATGAAAACTCACAAGACGAGCAACTCTCATTCCCGCCGAGCCCACCGCAGAATCAGCACGACGCTGTCGGCACCGCCTGCAAATCAAAATCGCTGCGCATCCCTGCCGCGATCATCTCCGCCCCCAACCCGGCGATCATCGCCGCATTGTCCATGCACAGCTCCATCGCCGGCAGCGAGACGCGCAGCCCGTGCTGTGCGCCCAGCGCAGCAAGTTCCTTGCGCAGCCGCGAGTTGGCCGTCACGCCGCCACCTGTGAGCAACGTGCGTTACACCACGCCCCGCGCCCTTGCCTGCTCCATCGCCCGCTCGATCTTGATGACCACAGCCCGGCACGCCGCCCGCTGAAAACTCGCCGCGAGGTCTCGCTTCTGCTCGTGCGTCATCGCCGCCTTCGCCGGGTACTTCCCATCCTCCGGCACACCCTTCACCGCGTACAAAACCGCCGTCTTCAAGCCCGAAAACGAAAAATCCAGCGACGTCGTCGACAATCGACTCACCGGCAACTCAAACGCCCGATCATTCGCGCCCGCTTCGCGCGCCAACTTGTCAAGATTCGGCCCACCCGGATGCGCCAGCCCCACAATCGTCGCCACCTTATCAAACGCCTCCCCCATCGCATCATCAATCGTCGCGCCGAGCCGCTTCACACTCGTCCACGACGACACTTCGTACAACGAAGTGTGCCCCCCGGACACGACAAGCCCAAGCGCCGGAAATATCTCCGCACCCGCCTCGCAACCTTTCGCCCCTTCGCTCTCTCGCACCTTCGCACCGCCGAGTCCTCGTTCGCTCGCTGGCTCGTTCGCTCGTTCGCTCCTATCTACCACGCCCGAATACAGGTGCGCCAAAACATGATCCACCCCGATGACAGGCTTGCTCATCCCCCACGCCAACCCCTTCGCACCGCCAACGCCCACCAGCAACGACCCGATCAACCCGGGCCGATTCCCAACCGCAATCGCATCGATCATCCCAAGCCCGACGCCGGCCTGCTCCAAAGCCTCCCGCACCGTCGGCAAAAGCGCCTCCACATGCGCCCGGCTCGCAATCTCCGGCACAACGCCCGCGTACTCCGCGTGCAACTCGTACTGACTCGCCACGACGTTTGACAGCACTTCGCACGTGCCATCCGAACAACGCCGCACCACCGCCGCGCCTGTCTCGTCGCACGAAGTTTCAATCCCCAGCACAATCATCCCAAACAGTACGATCATCCCTTCAGCAAAGCGCCGAGAGCAACTTCAAAGTTCAAGTTTGCTGTCACCGACGGCAAAGCCGTCGTCAAGGAACGCGCGAGCGACGCTTTGATTGGTCATTCATCGCTTTATCACTTCATCGTTTTCGTCACGCCAACACCACCAAGTCCCCAAACACCTCATCGCCCGACCTCGCCACGCGATCCTCAACTTTCACGACCTCAGCCTGCTCCGCCGGCTTCACCGGCTCTTCCAGGCACGAATGCCCGGGCGTCTTCTCCACGTCTGCGTCCATGAGCCAGCGCTCCACGTTGTTGCCCGTGATCTTCAGCGTCGTGATGAGCTTGCCTTCTTTGTCGCGCACCTCGAGGGTGCCGTCGGTGAGATTGACATCATCCGCCCACAAGTCTTTGGGGTTCTTCTCTTCCTGGCCTTTGCTCGCTGTCTCCAGCACATCAATCCGCTTGTCCTGGCGGATAATCTCGCGGATCAGCCGCTCGCGGTATTGCCGCGCCCGCGCCAACTGATCGACCTCAATCGTCGAGAACTCCGGCCCTTTCTCGCCTGTCTTCGCCCATTCGCCGGTCTTGAGCTTCCCCTGCATCGCGCGAACTGCGGCCGTGAGTTGCTTGTCCTTGAGTGTGCTCAAGACCCATTCCACATCATCCCAATGCTGTTCCGCTGGCAACACAACCTCATTCACTTTCGGCGCGGCTTTGGTGTCGGGCTTCACTTCAGCTTTCGCGTCTGCCTGCCCTTCAGTCTTCGTCTCTGGTGCGGCCTCACCATTCGCTGCAACTTCCGCGGCAGCCTTTGCCTCGGCCCTCTTCACGCTGAGCAACTCAAGCTTGCGGCGCACACCGATCATGTCGATGATCTCACGATCCGTCATCGGAACATAGAAACCATCCGTTGGATCAACGCCCCACATCGCGCTGTCATCCTTCCGCGTGATGTTCTTGCCGGAGGGCAGGAAGTACGCCTGCTCGGTGATCTTGAGTTCACTCCCAACGCCGTTCTCGAGCGTCCGCAGCGACTGCACGCTGCCCTTGCCGAAGCTGCGCTCGCCCAGCACGATCGCCCGCCCATTGTCCGCCAACGCACCCGCCAGAATTTCGCTCGCGCTCGCGCTGTCGCCATTCACCATCACGACGATCGGGAAGTCTGGCAGCGTCCCGGGCAGCTGCGCCCGCGACACTCGCTCCTGATGCGCACGCCCCTTGGTCGACACAATCACGCCGTCCTTCAAGAAAAAGTCCGCGATCATCGCCGCTTCTTCGAGCAGGCCGCCAGGATTAAAACGCAGGTCAAGCACTAAGCCGCCCAGCGCGCCAGAACCTTCCTTGAGCGCGCCCGCCGACCGCAGCGCGGCCAGCACTTCCTCCGCCAGCCGCGGCGTAAATTGCGTCACGCGCACGTACGCGATGTTGCTCTCGTGATCGATCACATAATCCCAACTGCTCGGGTCTGCCTCGTTTCGATGCACACCCTTCACGCTGCGCGTCTTGATCTTTTCGCGCACGATCGTGAGATCAAACACTTCACCAGCCCGGTCTACCTTGATCGTCACGGGCGTGTTCGCCTTCCCCATCAACTTCTCAACACACGCCTCCACCGCCAAGCCTTGCGTCGAGACGCCGTCGATCTCCAGCACTTTGTCGTCCGGCATCAGCCCGGCACGAAACGCCGGCGTGTCTTCCATCGGAGACACAATCGTCAGCCAGCCCGTCGACGTATTGACCTGCGCGCCGATGCCCACATACTCACCCGTCAAGTTCTTGTTGAACTCGCGCTGATCGCTCGCCGGCACATACACCGTGTACGGATCATCCAGCGCCTCAACCATCCCCTTGATCGCGCCTTCTCGCAGCTTCTTGTTGTCCGGCGCATCAACATACAGCCGGCTGATGAGATGCTTGACCTCAACGATCTCGTCAAAGAACTTGAACTCTTCCTTGTCGCCGTCGGCTTCAGCCTTACCGGCAACATTCAGAATCGCGGCGACACCATTGCCACCTTTGGCTTCGATGCCAGCGTTCCAACCCGCGACCGCGGCCACACCGATCGCCAGCCCCGTGATCGGCGTCCACAGCAAACTCGTGCGATTGCGCAGAGCGGACTCCTTGATGGTTGTACCAGCCGACTGCTCGCCGTCCTGAACCTGCCGACGAATGCCGAATCGCATAAAAAGACCCTTCTGCTGCGAAGAACTGAAAATTCGCGCTCACAAGCCTTCATCATCGTACGAACCGCTGCACCAGCAAGATGCACACACCTGTCGCAATCCTGTGGCAATCCTGAGACAATCCTGTATCATGGTCGTCACAGCGTCTGACAAGGTTCGCCCGATCGTTTCCGAACGCTCTTCAGACCGACAAGGCCGCCCACGGTGCCATCATTCAACGCCAATCAACGCCACTGAGATGCCCGACCCAGGCAATTCAGTCACCCCTATGCTTCGGAATCACCCGAATTCCCTTCCCCGCCCTGTTTTCAGGCATCTAAACCGTCATTCAATGGGCCGGGGGGGGGGGGGGGGGGGGGGGGGGGGGGGGGGGGGGGGGGGGGGGGG
>CAZEZV010000129.1:0-10977 GCA_964516725.1 uncultured Phycisphaeraceae bacterium | reverse complement strand
CTTCAAGATACGTCAGGCGCTTGCTGCTCTTGATGAGCACCTGCGCGACGCCTTCGCTCTTGCAGTTGCCGTGCTTGTCGTACGTCATGAACGCGCTCTTGCAGAATCGCGGGACGCCTTCTTGCAAGCTGCAAATGCCGTTGCTGAGCACTTCGGGCAGCATGGGAATCACGTGGCGCGGCAAGTACACGCTGTTGCTGCGATCGCGGGCTTCGACATCGAGCGGGGAGTCAGGCGGGATGAAGTGGGCTACGTCGGCGATATGGACCGCGAGTTCCCAGCCTCCGCCCTCGATGGAATCTGTGCGGCGAATCGAAATCGCGTCGTCGTAGTCCTTCGCGTCGGGCGGGTCGATCGTGATGATGAACTCGTCCGTCAGATCAAGGCGATTGTCGAGCGTGCTGCTGCCTTTTTCCTTCCAGTTCGCGATCTGACGATCAAAGTCGCGCGAGGCCTCCCGCGCCTGCTCGACACACTCCTCGGGAAACTCGCCCGGCAAGTCGTACGCCGCGATCACGGCCTGCGTCTCAACATCTGGCCGGCCTGCGTCGCCCAGTACCTTCGTGATGACGCCCTCGCCCAGCATGTCGCCCTCGGGCCACACGAGCAGTTCAACGACGACCTTGTCGCCATCGCGCGCCTTGGTCGATTCCGCGTCCTTGATCACAATCGGGTTCGCTATGTTCCGACCATCGGGCAACACCACCCACTGCTGCCCGCGCTTCTGGAGCACGCCCGTGTAGTTGCTCTTGTGGCGCTTGACGATCTCAACAACGCGCCCGGCGTATCCCTGCCCGCCGCCCGGCGCGGGTTTGCGGTCATGGAAAATCTTGATGCGCACGGTGTCGCCTGTCATGGCGTCCGCCGTGTCTTCTGCGAGCACGAAGATCGACCCTTCGCGCACCTTCATCGACGGTTCAACAAATCCAAATCCACGCGCATTCTTTCGAAACACACCCTCGATGTGCCCGACGTTGTGCTTGGTTGATGTGCCTTCGTCGTCCTCCGCCGCCAATGTCGCAACCGACGGCAGCATCAGGTGCCCGCTGGTGCCGACTTCGAGCAGATTGTCCGCCGCGTATGTCTTGATCGCGGCGAGAAACTCGTCGAGTTGTTCACTGGGAATGTTGAGATCGCGAGCGACATCGCCCGCACGTGCGGGTGTGTAGGACTCGTGTGCGAGGTGGTCTAGAAGACGGCGTTTGTACTTGAGGCTCAAAGTGTGGTGTCTCTCTCGGGCGATTCGTTCGCTCGTACTGCGTTTCCGTGCAGGATCATGGGGCATTGTAGTTCGTTTGCGCACTCGCGGTCACAGGCGAGGACGCCTGTGTCACCATCGCACGTCTCCGCTACGCTCCCCGCGTGCTTCCCCTCATCACACGCAGATTGGCACAACTGCCGCTCATTCTTGGAGCGATCTACACCATTGCGCTCGCGCTTGCGTGGGCGATTCCGGGGAATCCGCTGGAGAATCCCGAGGGTCGCCGCCCGCCGCCCGAGGTGCAGCAGGCGATGAAGCAGCAGTACAACTTGGACAGTTTCTGGCGGTTCTATTGGTCGTACCTCGAAAATATTTCAGGCGTGAAGTATGCTCGCGATTCGATGTCCGGCGCGCGTGCGGCGGAAGTGCAGAAGGCCAAGGACGCGGGCCTTGCTCCGCCCGTCCGACACGTCTTTGATTTTGGCCCTTCACTTCAATACCGCGACCAGCGCGTCAACGACATCCTCGGCGCGTCGTTTCCGGTGTCGATGACGCTTGGAGCCGCGGCGATCGTCATCGCGCTGTTTGTCGGTGTCGTGGCGGGCATCGTCGGCGCGGCAAAGCCGGGTTCGTTCGCGGATGTTGCGACGCTGCTGGTCGCGCTCGTCGGGGTGAGTGTCCCGAGCTTTGTCGTGGGCACTGTGCTGCTCACGGTGTTCTGTCTGTGGCTGAATTGGTTTCCGGTGGGCGAGTGGCGACCACCAAAGAGCCTCCTGCTCCCCGCGCTCACCCTGAGCCTGCCGTACGCCGCGTATATCGCCCGCCTCACTCGCATGGGCATGATTGAATCGCTGGGCAGCGATTACATCCGCACGGCAAGAGCCAAGGGCGCGGGCTGGGGGAGTGTTCATCTTCGCCACGCGCTCAAGAATGCGTTTTTACCCGTGTTGAGCTACCTTGGTCCTGCAACGGCCCTTGCGATGACCGGCTCGTTCGTCGTCGAAGTCGTCTTCAGCGTGCCGGGCATCGGGCAGCACTTTGTGAACGCGGTGCAGAACAAGGACTTGTTCTTGATTCTGGGCGTCGTGCTGGTGTTTTCGACGATTCTGGTGTTGCTGAATCTTGTTGTGGATGTGCTGTATCGGTGGGTTGATCCGCGGATTGAGTGATCTGGGTACTCCTCGCTCCGCGAGGGGAGTGTCACACTGTCGTTGCATATCGCGTTGTCGTGTTCGACTCAAACCGACGCGAGTGGTGATCGACACATAAAACGCTCCTGGCGCGTGATCTGAGAGCGCCCCGCGCTTCACACTGCGTTCCACTTCCACTCAATTCCAGTCCCCGCCTCCCTCGCCAGCAATCGCTGATACTCCTCCGCCGAGATCGTGTACAGCCCGAACTGCTCCAGATGCAGGTTCGCCATCTGCGCATCCAGCGCGACAAAGCCCATCGCCCGCAGGTTCTTCACGAGGCGCACAAGACACACTTTGCTTGAATCCGTGCCGCCACACTTCGGGAACGAAAACATTGCCTCGCCCGCGAAGACGCGTCCGAGGGCAACTCCATACAGCCCGCCGACAAGCACTCGCCTTCCCGCGTCCGTCCGCCACGCCTCGACGCTGTGCGCGTGCCCCTCGGCGTGAAACATCTGAAAGAGCGCGATGATGTCCTCGTTGAGCCATGTTGTCTCGCGCCCCGGCGCACTTGCGGCGCACGCACGGATTACGTCAGAAAACGCTGTGTCGCACGTTATCTCGAATCGCTTGCTGCGCACACGCCTCGCGAGCGACGCTGGCACATGAAATCGCTCATCCAGCGGAATCAGGCCGCGAATCGTGGGCTGCACCCATTCGGCAACGCTGTGGCGATCTTCGTTTTCAGGTTCGCGCGCTGGCGCACCAGCTTGCTGCCACTCCACCTCGTCCTTGGCCATGAGAAACCAACCTTGCTTGTACAAGGCAAGCGCTTCTTCGACAATGGTCCGCCGACGCGATGACATGCGCTACGCCACCGATTCTGACAACGTCGCGACATACACCCGCAGCAACTCCGCAACGCTCCACGCCTGCATCGGGCATCCCTCGGGCCTTCTCGCGCCCGCGACGCCTTGCGATGCGCTGCGATCGTCGGCGTCGTAGATTTCTGCGATGCTGCCGATCGGCTGATTCGGCGCGGCGGGCTCTGTCTGTATGGACAACGTTCGCGTCGCCCCTTCGAGCACACTTCTCGCCTGCTTGCGCGATGCTTCCGAATACCTGTCATTCCGCATCGTCGCGTCACAGAACGCGCCGAGCAGCCAGGGCCACGCCGTGCCGTTGTGATATGCGCCGTCGCGCTCGAACAGCGAGCCTTCGTAGCGCCCGCGATATTGGCTCGATCCCGGCGCGAGTGTTCGCACCCCCTCTGGCACGACCAAGAAGTGTCGCACGGCCTCCACGATTGCACGCCGTTTGGGCACGGGCAGCGGCGAATACTCCAGCGCTGCCGCGAAGACTTGATTCGGCCTCATTTCAAACGAACTCGCGTACGCGACATCATGCAGGCACGCGTGCGCACTGTGCCAGAACGCGGCTTCAAAGTTCGATCCGCAGACGTTGGCGTGCTGGCGAAGTTCGCGGGCCGTCCGCGGGTGCTTCGCTTCGAGCGTGTCGGCGAGCATCAGGAGCGCCGCGTACCACAGCGCGTTGACCTCCACGGGCTTTCCCGATCGGGGCGTAAAGACAACGCCGTCGCGTCGCGCATCCATCCATGTGAGCTGCGTCGTTGCATCACCGGCGGCGACCAGTCCGTCTTTCGGATCAACGCGGATGCCAAAGTCTGTGCCTCTTTGATACGCCTCGACGATGTCCAGGCACGCCTGGCGCAGATGAGTGTCAAAGCTGGCAACATCCCCGCTTGCTTTCGAATATCGGCAGCACGCAAGGATGAACCACAGACTCGCGTCGACGGTGTTGTATTCAGCGGTGCCCGCCGCGTTGTCAAAGCAGTTCGGAATCAGGCCGCGACGGCGCAATGCCGCGAACGCTCGCAGTGTGTCCAGGGCCTCAGCATGCCGCCCCGTCGTCAGCATCAAGCCCGGCAGCGACACGAATGTGTCTCGCCCCCAATCTCCGAACCATGGAAACCCGGCGATGACCGACGACATTGCCCTGTCGCCGCCAACGCCGCTGCGTTGCACGACAAACGCGTCGCTCGCAACAACGAGCTTGGCAAGCAGGTCCTTTGACTTGGCGTCCAGCGGCGACGCACACGACTGTGCAACGTGCCCGACGAGTTCCGCCAACCTCGTGCTCTCTGCCTTTGCAAGTTCATCGAAGCACGCGCTTCGCGCGTTGCGATCCTTCGCCGAGATGCTTGCTTCGACGCCTTGGCCACCCCCCCCACCAACACTCCCCACGATCTCGACTCGCTGATGCGGCTCGCTCGGCCGCAGCGGTACGACAAAGCAACCGG
The DNA here is from genome assembly GCA_964516725.1 of uncultured Phycisphaeraceae bacterium. Classification (GTDB taxonomy): domain Bacteria; phylum Planctomycetota; class Phycisphaerae; order Phycisphaerales; family UBA1924; genus BJHL01. The sequence goes on along the minus strand of CAZEZV010000129.1, from coordinate 6,323 downwards.
GGCTGAACAAGTGCTCACGGTGCGACTGTCCTCGCACGAAGTCTCGTTGATAAACGAAGTTGTGCCACCATTGCCCCCCGATGTTCTGCGAGAATCGCCCGCGGGGTTGTTCTGAGAACGACACAGGCGCACGGTCCCGAAGCGTCATTTCCAGCACAACTCCGTTCGCAACCACTCGCACGCCCTGCTGATGACCTGTGTCGTTGGCTGTGCCGGGAGCCTGCACATCAAACACCTGGTAGCGCGACGAATCTTCGCGCTCGACGAGTTCGTGGAAGTCCCGCATCGCCAGCAGCGGACGGCATTCCATGTAGCAGTCCCACTCGGGCGTGCTGTCGATGTCGTACGCGATCGTCAACGCGTTGGACCCGCGATGCAGGTGCAGGCGTCGCGTGACTTTCGCATTCACGCTCGCGGCCTCGTCGCGGACTTCATACGTCCACGATACTGACGACGGACCACGTTCGAATCGAACCAGCCGCGACGTGCCCGAGGGACTCGCTACCGGATTCATCGGGTCCGCGAAGTGAAACGACGCGAGATCGAAACGCAGCAGCGAGTGCTGGCCTGATTGTTTGTTGTGACGCCGACCAGCGCTTCGGGTGCCTTTCTGCACAACCAGCGCATCCGCGCACGCCGACAGGGCAACGAATCTCCCGCCCGGCGGCTGGGTCGCCGCGACCAGCCAGCCGTGATAGCGCCGCTGCGGCACGCCCGACGTCGTGCCCATCGCAAATCCGCCAAGGCCGTTGGTGAGCAGCCACTCATCGCTGCCGCGCGCGGCAAGCAGCGGTTGCTCCATGCGGAGCACAGGTAGTTCCTGAGGACCAAAGTGCGATTGCGCCGCACTGGTCGCACCAGTCTGTGCGGATTGCTGCCTGGACTTCGTGGCCATCATGCAGTGTAGTTGCCGGAGCGTCGTCTTTGATTCACAAAATCTTGTGCCCGGACCGGGGCAACGGACGTGCCCTTCGCGCACGCGAAGGCTTACGCCCTGGGCGAGATTGAGGCCAATTGCGTCCGGCCTCCGCTGGCGCGGAGGGCTCGTGAACGCGCCCAAAGCATCAATCTGCCTCAAAGCAGGCAGATTGATGGCACGACGCTTGACTTATTCATCATCAGGCTTTGACCGACGAATCGGCGTGGGCATGCGTTCCATGACGCCGTCTACGAGGCCGTACTCGAGCATTTCCTTTTCGTCCAGCCACTTGTTGCGGTCGCAGTCACGGGCGATGCGGTCGTGAGGCTGGCCCGTTGCTTCGCTGTAGATTGCGTACAGGCGTTCGCGGATGCGGAGCATTTCGCGGGCTTCGATTTCGAGGTCCGTCGCCTGACCTTCCATGACGCCGCCCAGCAGCGGCTGGTGCATCAGGTTTCGTGAGTTACGCAGCGTGAAGCGCTTGCCGCGCGTGCCGGACACGGCGATCAGGCTGCCCATGCTCGCGGCTTGGCCGATGATGTACGTGCAGATGTCGCACTGGATGAACTTCATCGTGTCGATGATGCCCAACCCCGCCGAGACGCTGCCGCCGGGTGAATTCACGTACAGGTGGATGTCCTGCTTGGCGTCTTCGTTGGCGAGGAAGAGCATCTGCGCGACGATGATGTTCGCCACGTCGTCGTTGACGGGCCCGCCAAGGAAAATAATGCGGTCTTTCAGCAGCCGCGAGTAGATGTCATACGCGCGTTCGCCGCGAGAGGTTTTTTCGATGACGATTGGAACGAGGTAACTCATGGGAAGAGGCATCGGGCATTAGGCATCGGGCATCAGTGTTTCAGAATGCTCTCGATGTTTGTCTGCTCGTGCCGTGTACTCCTTGTATTGCTCTGCTAACGCCCGATGCCTGATGCCCAATGCCTTTTTTACTTCAGCCTTTTACTTCACCGGCGTCTTCAACACTTCATCCGCCAATCCGTACGCCACGGCTTCTTCAGCCGAGAAGAACTTGTCGCGCTCGCTGTCGCGGTGCACCTGATCCGTGCTTTTGCCGGTGCATTCTGCGAGAATGCGGATCAGTTCCTGCTTCATCTTGATGATCTGTTCGGCCTGAATGCGGATGTCTTCGGCCTGGCCCGTGATCCCGCCGTAGGGCTGGTGAATCATGACCTTGGCGTGGGGCAGCACATAGCGCCGGCCCTTTGCACCCGCCGCGAGCAGGACTGAGCCGCCGCTGTACGCGCGGCCGATGCAGTACGTGTTCACGGGGCTGGTCAGGAACTTGATGGTGTCGTACAGCGCGAGGGTGTCGTCAACCGCGCCGCCCGGCGAATTGATATACAGGTTGATGTCCTTGCCGCGGCCTTGGTTTTCCAGGTACAGCATCTGCATCATCACGCGAGCGGCGGACGCCTGGTTGATCTCGCCGATCATGAAGACCACGCGATTTTCGAGCAATAGCTCGTCGATGGTCATTTCACGGGTTCGCTGATAGGTCACGCCTGCTGCGGCCATGGGAAGCTCCAAGTCTGTGCGCCAATTCACCGGCGCGATCTACTCTTTGATGTCGTCATCAGTGTTTTCGTCGCGTGTACTGTTCGTGACGCTTCGGGAGTTATTCCGGACCATCAAAGCAGCAGCACACGCCCTCACTATCGGCACATCGCGTGCCACGATCCGCACGATCCGTCAGAAACCCGGCGCAATCGTGCCAATCACTCGCAAGCCCCTCAAAATCAAGGAATTGGCGGCTTTTGCTTCGCTGGCCGGAGTTGCTTCGAGCAGGAGCAACGCCCGCTCCCGGGGATTACCTCAATTTTTCATGCCGCCAATCCGGTGTTTTCCTGTCACTCTGGCAGCACTTTCTCAAGAAAATGTTTGCAATATCTCTCCGCAAGCGCGTGATTTCTCGCTTGTGCTTTGTGGGCACAACAAGTCGCTGACTTCCGGCACAGCGTCGCACTGCTCCAAAAGCCAACCGCTCGCGCCGCCGCGCTTTCAGCACCCGCTGGAACTATCATTCCCTCTTGCGTTCACCGATTTTACGTTTGGAGATATGGGATTGCCCACCGCCGTCATAAGCGATGTTCACGCGAATGCCTCTGCACTGAAAACCGTGCTCGCGGATATCGATGCGCGCGGCATCAGCCGGATCATCTGCCTAGGCGACACCGTTGGGTACGGCCCGGATCCGCTGGAATGCGTCGACCTCGTTCGCGAGCGCTGCGCGTGGTGCCTGATGGGCAATCACGACTATGGCGTTCTCTACGAACCGACCAACTTCAACCCGGCTGCCGAGACCGCCGCGTTCTGGACGCGCGATCAGTTTGACTTGGAGCCTGACGAAAAACTTCGGGCCCAGCGCTATCAGTTTCTGAATCACCTGAAGGTCCGCGTTGCCGAGCAGATTGGCGCGGAAGGCGCGATGCCCCTCAATGGCGAGCCCGCGACCATCCCGCTCCTTGCGGTGCATGGCTCACCCCGCAAGCCAATCAACGAGTACATCTTCCCCGAAGACGCGACCAACAACACCGACAAGATGGAGAGCATCTTCGATCGCATCGGGCACATCTGCATCGTCGGCCACACGCATGTGCCCGGCGTCTTTACCAACGAGCCAGACTTCTACCCGCCCGGCGAACTGGGCGAGCATGGCTACAAGTTCCGCCCGGGCGAAAAAGCCGTGATCAACGTCGGCAGCGTGGGCCAACCTCGCGACGGCGACCCGCGCTCGAGCTACGGCATTCTCCACTCCGACCGCATTGAGTTTGTACGCTTGGCGTATGACATTGATGCGACGGCGAAGAAGATCAAGGCGATCACAAAGCTGCCTGAGTACAACGCGGATCGGTTGTATGTTGGGCGCTGACGAGCGGCGCTCGCCAATTGCGCCGCTCTTGTCTTTTCTCAATCAACACGCAAGCATTTTCATAGTTCTGTGCGCGAGCATCTTCGCGGCGGCGGGTTGTTATTCACCACGCCCTCGCGTCTGCTCACATTCCCTCCCGCCAGAGTCGCTCGCCGAAACATCTGGCAATCCGCTGTTCCCGGGCTGGTACGCCGACCCCGAAGGCGCCGTGCTGCAAGGCCGTTACTGGATTTATCCAACGTACTCTGCGCCGTACGACAAGCAGGTGTTCTTTGATGCGTTCTCGTCAACCAATCTTGTTGACTGGAAGTGGCACCGTCGCATCGCGGAGAGAAAGAACTTTGCGTGGGTTCGCCGGGCTATGTGGGCGCCTGCGATCGTTGCAAATGATGGCAAGTACTTTCTGTTCTTCGGTGCGAATGACATTCAGAAGAACGAAGAAGTCGGCGGCATAGGCGTCGGCGTTTCTGACTCGCCAGCGGGTCCATTCAAAGACTACCTAGGCAAGCCGCTCATCGATGCGATTCACAACGGCGCGCAGCCCATCGACCAAACCGTCTTCCATGATAAAGACGGCTCGTGGTACATCATCTATGGCGGTTGGGGTCATTGCAACATCGCCAAACTCTCGCCCGACTTCCGTAGTCTTCTCACTTTCCCTGACGGCAGCACTTTCAAAGAAATCACGCCCGAGGGCTACGTCGAAGGCCCGCTGATGTTCATCCGCAACGGCAAGTACTACTTCATGTGGTCCGAAGGAGGCTGGACCGGCCCTGACTACTGCGTCGCGTATGCCTTTGCGGATTCGCCGCTGGGTCCCTTCCATCGCATCGGCAAAATCCTGCAGCAAGACGCGAACGTGGCCACCGGCGCAGGCCACCACGGCATCATCCGTCATCCGAAGACCAACGAGTTCTATATCGTGTATCACCGCAGACCACTCGGCGAAACCGATCAAAATCATCGCGTGGTATGCATCGAGCGAATGGAGTTTGATGACGCCGGGCACATTAAGCCCGTGACGATCACGTTCGAGGGTGTCAACGCGAATCCAATCACTCGGACACCATGAGCGTTGTTCTTATGAATACGCAAACCAACGCTCGTGCAGGAATCGAATCACGAGCATTGCGAGAATGCAACCCACCATATTGCTCACGAGGTCCCAGCCCGTATTTACAAAGCCGCCCACGTTCGTATTGGTCATGATGCGGGTTGCGATGAATTCGATGACTTCGTTGACGCCCCCGCAGCCCATACCAATAAGACCCGCGGCGACGCGAGGGCCAAAGGTCGGCTTCATCGCGTGTTTGCTCGCGACATACAGCCCACGCCACGCGGCGAGCGAACTCATGAAGAAGCCAAACGCGTGCACGAACTGGTCGTAGCGAGGCAGCCAGGGCAATAGCCGGACGTTATAGAGCGTGTCGTTGATTTCTGAGTTTGTTTTTTGGGCCTCTTCGATGACGCCCGCGTCCACCATGCTCAGCGGCACATCGATCATGCCGCCCGCGAGATGGAGAATCAGCCAAACAAATAACCCCCACAGCACACCGATAGGCAACTTCACTCGATGATCGAGGTACGCAACGCCCAGCATGATGACGATGAGCGAGCCACCGTAGTACAAGAACTCATAGTTCTGCTTCGACAGGGCAAACCCCATCCCGCCAAGAACGATGAGGCCGCCGAGAGCAATGAGAATCTTGCGCTGAAAGTCCATCGAGGACGCTTCGCAAGGTGCGTGCCAAGGTAGATCGGCACTCCGTGCCAATGACTACTGCTTCTACTGCGCCTCGTACACTCTTGGCGGCATCCGACCTGCCGCACGCTACGAGACCTTGTAGAAGGTGTAGGTGCTGGCTCGGAGAGCCAGCCCACCATGTCATACGACACATACACCAGCCCCCTCGCCTCCCGCAACGCCAGCGACGCCATGCTCCGCCTCTGGAGCCCGCGCCACAAGTTCAACACGTGGCGGCGGATCTGGCTCGCCGTGGCTGAAGCGCAGCACGAACTGACGAAGGACGCCCCCGCTCCTCTCGTCACCAAAGAACAACTCGAAGAACTCCGAGCCGTCGTCAACAAGCCGGGCGGCATCACGGACGCCGAGATCAAGCTCGCCGAGAAGTATGAACGCGACCTCCGCCACGACGTGATGGCCCACGTGCACGCGCTGGGCGACTCTGCCCCAAAGGCGAAGGGGATTATTCACTTGGGGATGACTAGTCAGGATGTGGTGTGTAATGCGGACTTGATCATTCTCCACGCAGCTTTGCAACTCAACTACAACAAAATGTCTCGCGTTGTTGGTAGTTTTGGGTTGCTGTCGGAAAAATGGAAGAGCACGTGCACTCTCGCATTCACGCACTATCAGCCCGCCCAACCGACGACAGTGGGCCGCAGATTCGCAGGCTGGGCATACGAACTTCATGAACTGAAATGGCGAATACATGAACGTTTCTTTAACGATGGCACGGAAGATCAAAAATTAGCCATCCTCGCTCGTTATTTCAA
>CAZEZV010000128.1:0-11085 GCA_964516725.1 uncultured Phycisphaeraceae bacterium | reverse complement strand
TATTCACTGGACACGTTCCTGGTTGGTCACGCGAATCGGTTGGCGCACACGGCAGTCAAGCGGCTGGTTGAAGCACCGCATGTCGGGGCACCGGTGTTTGTGCATGGGGCGTGCGGGCTTGGGAAGACGCATCTGCTGCAGGGTGCTTGTGCGCTGTACCTAAAGTTGCACCCGGGCGCGAATGTGCGGTATGTGACTGGCGAGAACTTCACGAACGACTTCATTCAAGCGGTGCGGAACAACCGGGTGGACGGGTTCCGGAAGATGTACCGCGGGCGCGGGACCAGCGCTGGCGAGTGCGTCGATCTTCTATGCATCGATGATGTTCACTTTCTGTCCAGCAAGGACGCGACTCAGCAGGAACTGCTGCACACGTTCGATGCGCTGGGGCTGGCCGGCACGCGGATTCTGATCGCGAGCGATGAGCACCCGCGCGAGATTCGCAAGTTGTCGGAGAAGTTGGTCTCGCGCTTCCTGGCCTGCTGCGTGGCGAAGCTTGAGACGCCCGATGCATCGCTGCGGCGCGATCTGGTTCGTCAGCTTGCGGTGCAGCGCGGGTTGATGCTTGATGCTGACGCGGTCGAAGTCATGGTGCAGCGCAGTGCAAAGGCGATTGGCAGTCTGGGCGGCTTCGGCGGTTCGGTTCGCGAACTGGAAGGGTTGCTCAATCAAGTTGAGGCGATGTCGCGGCTGCTGCCGGCGGAAGCGGGCAATAGCAACCAGATACGGGCCGGGCTGGTGCAGCGGGCACTGGGGATTGAGGATCGGCCTGTGGAGCTGCGACCCCTTTCGGGTGGGCCGGGCATGCCGCGTCGACCGATCGCGATTCAGACCATCGTCGAGCAGGTGTGCAAGGGATTGAGCGTGGATGTTGGTGAGTTTGGCGGAAACGGGCGGCACAAGCGAGTGGTGTTTGCCCGTTCAGTCGCGGCTCACCTGGCTCGCCAACTGACGACGCAGAGTTTTCCGGAGATCGCCCGTGCGATGGGAAGAACCAATCACAGCACGATCATCACGGCGCAAAAGCGTTTGCAGCGGCAACTGGAGACCGGTTCGTCGCAGATCGTGGATCACGACCTGGCCCCACTGCACCCCGGGAACACATTTTCAGAATTACTTCAGCATTTGGCGACGCAAATCCGATCCGCTAGCAGGTGAGTAACGTATCAAGGTATAAGGACTTAAGTTTGCTGCAGTGCGACGAAGCGCGAAACCAGACGCGAGAGAACAGCGTCTAACAAGCAAACCTCTTCAACACATCTACAGCACTTTGGCCTACAGCACTTTGGCCTACAGCAATCTGCGGCGAGATGCTGCGATTTCCACAGTCCCTCCCTCCTCGGGGCTGCACGCCCTTTCCTCCCCTCCTGGGCGTGCGCCCCATTTTCTTCTGGCGCAGTTGGTAGCACAGGCGTCCTCGCCCGTGCCCGAGTATGACTGGTAATCCGTCACAGGTGAGGATGCCCCCCGAGTCTGTGCCACCAAGCCTTTGCTTGCCGATAGAGGTTTGGCATGGCTCATCAGGAAATTCCGCTCTCCCGGCCCGACATTACGGAACTCGAAGAGCAGTATGTCATTCAGACGCTGCGATCAGGCCGGCTTTCGATTGGGCCGGTAGTGGAGCGCTTCGAGGACCTCGTCGCGTCGCGCGCGGGGTGTCGGTATGGGGTTGCCGTAAATAGTGGCACCAGCGGTTTGCACCTTGCGTTGCTGTCACTGGGTGTGGGGCCGGGCGATGAGGTGATCACGTCGCCATTTTCGTTTGTCGCGAGTGCGAATTGCATTCTGATGGTGGGGGCGACGCCCAAGTTTGTGGATATCTGTCCGCGCACCATGAACATGGACCCGGCGAAGCTCGCGGCGGCTATCGGGCCGCGGACAAAGGCGATTCTGGCTGTCGAGGCGTTTGGCAATCCGGCGTACTTTGATCAATATCAGCAGATCGCGGCGCGGCATGAGATTCCGATCATCGAGGATTGCTGCGAGGCGCTGGGCGCGACGCTGAAGGGCGAACCCGCGGGGCACTTTGGGCGCGTGGGTGTCTTTGGTTTTTATCCAAACAAACAGGTGACGGCGGGCGAGGGCGGCATGGTTGTGACTGACGATGGTCGCATCGCGGATATGTGCAAGAGCCTGCGGAATCAGGGTCGGCCTTTGGGCTGGAGCGCGCCGAAGGCGGCGGAGCCCACACATGGCGGCACGGCGACAGGCAGTTGGCTGCGCCACGAGCGCCTCGGGTACAACTATCGCATGAGCGAGGTGAACGCGGCGATCGGCTGTGCGCAGATGCGCCGGCTGGACGAGATGATCAAGAAGCGCCAGCAGGTGGCGCAGTGGTACTGGGATCGCCTGGGCGGGCACAAGGACCTCGTACTGCCCACGATTGAAGAGAATGTATCGATGAGCTGGTTCGTGTATGTGGTGCGGCTGGCACCCAGCTACAAGATCGAAGAGCGCGACAGTATCATCCGGGGCTTGCGGGCCCACGACATTGGCGCGAGCGATTACTTTCCGTGCATTCACCTGCAGACGCACTTCCGCACTCCGACTGGTTCGCTGAGTTACCTCTCGCCGCACTCACCCGGGATGTTCCCGGTGGCGGAGAGTGTGAGCAATCGGACGATTGCGCTGCCGTTTTACAACGACATGACGAAGAAAGATGTGGAGATTGTGGGGACGACGCTGGAGGTGATGATTCAGCGGGAGAACTTGGGGAGGGGTTGAGGTCAAGCCTGCGAGGCAGGCGAAGGCGGGTTGCCACCGGCGCGAGCCGGTGGACAATGGATTCACGCAATCAAGAACCCGCGGAGCGGGTGAAGGCGTTGCCCGTGAATCTAAATGAGATGAACATGCTTTCCTGCGCCCCTTTCAGGGGCTTTTCATTTTATGAGACAACCTACCGGCGCCCGCGTTGCGGGCTGGTGAAGTGTGTGGATGTTCGAGCGTCATCGCGAACTGGTGCGCACGGCCTACGAGCCCACCCCTCGTGCGACTCACAGGCGAGGACGCCTGTGCCACCACAACTGATTAGACAATAATTCCTGCATCAAACGCCGGAATCGGGAACACGCCGCCCAGCGGTGAGCCGATGGTGGTCCAGCCACCTGGTTGGCTGAGGTCCCAGTGGGTCATGTTGGCGATGAAGAGGTCTGGGGATTCGACGACGGTGCTGAACCAGTTGAGGGTGTCGCGGGTGATCAGTTGCGGAACTGTGTGCAGCGCGATGGTGCGTTCGCTTTCGGGGAGGACGTCGAAGCTTGTGGTGGTGACGACGTTGTTGGAGTCCATGAAGGTGAAGGTGACGGTGATAGTCGTGTTGTTGGGGTTGAAGAGCGAGATGTATTCCTGGAAGAGGTTGCCCAGGCTGTTGACGTCGAGGTAGCCATCGCTGAAGCCCCACTTCGTGGATGCGTAGCTTGCGGTGGTTGTTGCGTTGCTATCAAAGCGCGGGGTGTCGACGGTTTCGGTGGAGACGTAGACGTCGCCGTTGTCGGTGGTCACGCGGAAGCTGCCGGAGGTTGTGCCGGAGGGAGCATTGAGAGAGAGGTCAATGGGCGTGCGAGCGCGGGGTTGCAGGTTGATCGTCTGCGTCGTGACTTCCGCTGTGCCCTCGTAGCGGCCGCGAATCGTGACGGCGATGGCGTTGACAGTGCTTGGGTTGAAGAAGTATGCGTTGTTGGTGACGCCCGGGCGGAACTCGACGGAGGGGATGATGAAACTGTTGGACGCTGTGGAAACGCCCTGCGGGTCCAGCGGCTGCGCGAGATTGGTGAAACCTCGTCCATTGCCCACGCGGTAGCGCGTGTGGCTGGTGACGATGGGTTGGTCGCTGCTGATGATAACCGAATAGCTGGTGAGGGGGTTGAGCGAGGGCTCTTCCTGCACAGCGATGCCGCTGCGGCGGAACGCCTCGGCACTGCGCGTGATGATTGTTTCGGCTCCGGTGTTGGAGATAAACGTCATCGTGATGTTGGCGGTAACGGGGTAGGGGTTGTAGAAGAGGATGAAGTCGTAATTCTGCTGCGAGACATCAGCGACGGCCCACTGCGTAGCAGTGACGTTGGTGAAACTCTCGCCAGTGCCAGGGCCGGCTTGCGTGCCGCCGAACGTGTCGTAGCGTGCGAGCTGCGCGCCGATGGGGAGGGAGCTTTGGACTTCGAAGGCGTAGCCGACGCCCGTGCGGACGGGGGCGGTGCCTTCGGTGTCGTTGACGGTCCAAGTGCGGAGGCTGGTGGTGGTGCCGCCTCGGTAGTTTGGAGGCAGGACGCCTTCAACGTAGACTTGGTCGCGGTCGCCTGTTTCGTAGCGGAGGATGATCTTGAACGACACGGCGACGTTGTTGGGGTTCACGATCGGCACGTGTTCGTTGACGTTGCCCAGCGTGCGGAAGCCTTCGGGGTAGAAGACGCGCGTCCAGAATGTGGTCGTCAGCGTGCGGACAGTGCTGAGGGATGTGCCGGGCGAGGCTTCGGTGCAGACGCAGAACAAGCGAGCTGTGCCCGCGGGGAGACCATCGGGGAGGATCACGGTTGCATCGTTGCCGTTTGCGCCGGTGGCCTGGCCGATGCCGCGATCATTCTCGTCGAAGCGGCCGTTGTTGTTACTGTCGACGTAGAACGTGACGAGGTTGGTTGCGGTGGTGCCGCCGGTGACGATAGATGTGAGACTGAGCGCTTCGCCGGGAATGGTGGGCTGCGACGAGCCATTGGGTCCTGCTGCGCCGAAGCTGTCTGCCGTGATCTCAACGTCGGTCAGCGAGAAGTACGGGCGAACGACGTTGCCGGAGAAGCGCAGGACTTCAGAGCGGGTGTCGTTGGAAATCCGGCCCAGGAGCAGCGTGTCGGGGTCCGCCGCGCCGGTGACTGTAAAGATTCGCGAGGCGAGCCCGTCGAAGTTGCCGTCGGCGCCTTCGTTGTTGAGAAGGGCGACCCATTCACGAACGATGCCGTTCTCGCGGAAGACGATCAAGTCCTGCTTGCCGTCGACGTCTACGTCGGTGAATCCGGTGAGGCGGGAATAGTCAAAGTCAAAGCGTTTGCGGATGTCTGCCGCGTCATCGAAGACGATGGTGTTCAGGATGTCGGTTGTTCCTTTACGGACAGTGACGTTTTTCTGTCCGAGTGCTCCTTCGACAGTGATCAGATCGGGCAGTGTGTCGGTGTTCCAGCCGAAGAGGATGGGTTGCACAGGCACGCCAGCCGCGGCTTCCGCAGAGTCGATGGACGAGCCTTCATTGATGATGCGCTGAACGATCTGCGTGCCCGGGTCGTAGACGTACACATCTTCGATGTTGGGATTCTCGCGGTTGGGCCAGGCGCCGATGAAGCGGTTGTCGTTATCTTCAGCGATGGACGGGCCGACGCTGAACAAGCCGCCCCCGCCGTTGATAGCGACGGCGATCAGGCCCGACGACGTGACGGCCATGAGGTCGGGGAGCGCATCGTTGTTGTAGTCAAAGGTTGTGATGTCGACGGCGATGAGCAGCGCGGGGGCGCCGGGGATCAGCGAGCCCGGCACCGCGAACGTGCCGTCGCCATTGTTCAGCCAGAGCGCGGGGCCTCGTGTCAACAGGTCGATGTCGCCATCGTTGTCGGCATCGAAAGGGATGATTCGATTGGCGCGGCCCGTGTCGATGACGGCGATGCCCAGGTCGTAGCCATTGGTGAACGCGAAGGAGCCTGTGCCGTTGTTCTTGTAGATACGGAGCATGTCCGCCGAGACGCCGCTGCTGACGGCGAGGTCGCCATCGCCGTCGCCGTCAAGGTCTGCGATGATGCTGGGAGAGGAGGAGAGGTTGCTTGTGGAACCCTGAGCGAAGTCGATGGCGAGGAGTTCGCGGGATTCGAGGCGGTCGATGCTGCCGGAGGTGGGGGATTGGTTGGTTGAGGTCAGTGATTGACCGGCGCGTTTCAGCAGCGCGAGAATGTTGAAGTTTGGAGTCGTTTTGCGAACGCGAGCGGCGGTTGACAGGATCATGGTGTGCTTCCCTTTGGTCTTGGCTGAGGTCATGCGCCCGAATTCCGTTTCGGAGCGGGTCGTGGGTTGGTTGCTTATTCCCGGGGTTCTTCAGAACCCATGCGGCGTTCTGGGGTCTTGCAGGTTCGTTTTTTCGAACCAAGCCCGGTCCCCATGGTTATTGACCCGCCAAGGCGGTTTGTTGCGGGGCAAGCGAAACCGGCGGCGGGTGCTGTGGTGGAAGTGTACCAGTGATGTGGGCGCGGCGATGAAAAGCGCTCAAGGTCGTGCCACCGACTACGGCTTTGCGTAGTCGGTGGCAAGGCCATCACTCGCCGAACACGGTTTTTTCGACCCAGTTCGCGATGTCCTGGCGTTTGCCGGGAAGAAGGTAAAACAGGGCTAAGTGTCCGCTTAGTGGCGGGAGGGAAGACAAGTCCCAGCGTTCCGGGCGGTCTAGTTGTTCCCAGAGGGCTTCGCCCGCTTCGTAGGGGACCCATTCGTCCCACGCGGCGTGGACTTGGAGGACGGGGATGCCTCGAAGGGCGGAGGTTGTGTAGATGGGATCGAGTTTGGTGTGGCGGAGGTAGGCGTTGTGGATGCGTTCTAAGAGCGCGGGGGTGGGACGGACTTCGCGAGTGCTGCCTGGCTTCTCCTCGCAGAGGATTTTGAGGCCGCCGTCGGTGAGGGTGCTTTCTTGGCTCATGTAGAACATGTCAACGCCTCCGCCGACGAGGACGACGGCGGAGATTGGGAATCGCTCGCGGACTCGGGCGACGCCGGTCGGGGTGACTAAGGCTCCGGCGGAGAAGCCGGCGATGACTCGGGGGAGGTTCGCGAGGTCAGGGCGTTGATGGTGGAGATAATCGAGGACGGCTTCGAGGGCGTAGGCGTTGCCGGCGATGGAGTTGTCGACTTGGAAGGCGATGCCTTTGGCGACTTCATCAACCTCGTCGTCGGTCGGCGAGGTGTTGCACGGGATGCGGAACGCGCGCGCGGCTTGCGCCTTGGCAATGTCCTTTGCGATCTTTGTGCGGGTCTTCGCCGCCCGTTTCTGGTATTCGCCGATCAAGCCCGCGATGACGATCGGCGGCATGTCGTCGAAGCCGGAGTCGAAGATTTTCGCAAGCTGTTGATCATCGAGCGCCTGTGCCTTCTTGATTCCGTCAGAAATCCGCGCCAGTGTTTGGGCTTCGTTGACGAGCGGGGGCAGCACGGTAGTTTGTGTAGCGATGTCGACGACGCACCAGCCGCGCTTGCGGAACTCCTCGAGAACGCGCGGCTCGAAGGGATTCGGCGCGAGGGACTGCAAGTGAATCAGGACGCCTTTGTAGCGAGTGGTCGGAGACGTGTTGGCACTATCCGGGGCGGGCGGGATGCAGATCGGAACGCCTGCTTCCGGCTTTGAGATCAGGGCATCCGCCGAGACTTCGAAGGGCACGCGTTCCTTGTGGAGCAAGTCCAGCATTGCGATGTACGGGCCCTTGTAGTTTTCATCGGCGAGCCTGCCCAGAGGGTCTTCGAAACTGCGCGAGGTGGCGATGCGGCCGTTGGGGATGAAGCCGTACACGTTGACGAGGTCGATGTTCCTGTCTTTTTCGGAGGGGATGATTGGGTCGCGCTCGAAGAGTCTGAGCAACACGTCGCCGTGCATTGCCGCGTAGCCACACTTGTTGCTTGGGACCACCGAGATTCTTGCGATTCGTTGGGTTGATGGCGTGGCTGCGGTCTTGGCTGGGGAACTGTCAATTTTGGCGAGGGCGAACGGAGCGGCTTTCCGGATGGTTGCGGGACTCGTCGGTGGTTGCGTTGGCTCAAGTTTCTCAACTGTGGTTGCAGCCAGCAGGGGCAGCATGGCGTCGCGGCGTCGGGGAGGCCAGGCATTGGCGGGTGGATACTCCGGCGCGGCGGTGAGGCGAGCGGGGTTTGCGGTGTGCTTGGTCCAGCAGCCCGAGATGAAACCTGCGCCCAGCAGACACATCGCGAGCAGGCGATACGCTGTCCGGCGGCGCGCTGTGCAAGTTGTGGACGATTTGGAGTGCATGTTCCTTCGGGGTCGTGACGAAGCGTGAGAGACGAGCGTAGTGGTACGACACCGGGCGATCGGGTGTTTCGCTGTTTCTGCGCGCTTTCGCTCTCCTCCGCCTAACCTCCCCGCATGCAGAACCGTGGTGCGAGAAACAACACGCTTGCGGGGCTCTTTGTCGTTGCCAGTCTGGTGCTGGGCGTGTGGATGGCGTTCATGCTTGCCGATCGCGGCGCGGGGATGAACGCGACGCGATTTATTGTGCGGTTTCCGGTGGAGCAGGGCGCGGCTGGCATTTCGCTTGGCTCCCCGGTCCTCCTCGGGGGTCAGCAGGTGGGACAGGTGCTGGCGATTGGGTTTGATGCTCAGGGCAAAGACTCATCCGATGCTCCTGCGAGCAGCGTCGATGTGAAAGTCGAAGTCAGCGAAGCGGTGGCGATTTTCGAGAACGCGCAGGTGTATCTTGAGAAACCGCTGCTGGGGTCGTTGAGCAATATCAATATCGTCACGCCCGGCACCAACACGCTGAGCGTGTTCAACGGCACGTCGGCAAAGGTGGAGAACGGCGAGGTGGTGGTTGCGGGCGTCGCGCCGGGGCTGCTGGCGCAGGCGGGCCTTGGGCCGACGCAGTTGGATCAACTCAAGCGGACGCTTGAGAATGTTGACAAGTCGGTTGCGCGCCTGACGGCGATGATCGACAAGAGCAGCCCCGATGTCGAGGTTGCGATCGCGGATGTGCGATCCGTGATTGCGGATGCGAAGAACAACTTCTCAGGCTGGGACGCGTCGATCGACAAGACGCTGACGAATGTGGAGGCGGCGTCGGGGCGGGTTGATCCGCTGTTCACAAAGGTTGAACAGAGCGTTGATTCGGCGACGAACGTGTTCGAGGAAGCCAAGGCGATTGTGACAGAGAACCGCAAGCAGATCGAACAGATTCTCGCGAGCGTGCAGTCGGCGACGGACAGGCTTGACAAGGAAAGCGTGGACCTGCTGAACGCGACGCTCAGGGACGCGCGGGGGGCTATGGCGCAGGCGCAGACAGCGATCTCGGACGTTAACGCGTTGATCACCGAGCAGCGGCCCAATCTACGCAAGTCGCTGGCGAACATGCGATTGACGTCTGACCAACTGAAGCTTGCGGCGGTTGAAGTTCGCAGCCAGCCGTGGCGGCTGTTTCACGAGCCCAACACGAAGGAACTCTCGGCGCAGGTGCTGTATGACTCGACCCGCAACTACGCGCAGGCGGCGAGCGATGTGCGGGCGGCGTCGGAAGCGCTGACGGAACTGTCGCTGACGCAGCGCACTGGGCAGACGATCAACGACGTGGACCTGGCAACGAAACTCGCGGAGCTCAGCAAGGGCCTTCAGGAGAGCATGGCCGTGTTCCAGAAGGCGGAGAGGGAGTTGCTGGAGAAGTTGGTGCGTGAGGCGAAGTAACAGCGTCAACGAGCCCCACCCCCCGCCGCGCAAGCGTGGGTAGTTGTCAACGTGATTCAAAGACAAACATGGCGTTCGCTCGCGGTGGGGTTCAGGATAAAAGCACGGACATGACTACATGTCCGTGCCAAGACTGATTAGCCGCCGCCCATGACTTCCTTGAATCCGTCCATGAATGCGGTGCCAGCCGCTTCCGCGTTCTCGAACGCGCCTTCATCGAGCTTTGTTGCGAAGGTTTCGAGTGCGGTCGTCAGCTTGCCCATCATCGGGGCCATCTGCATCATCATGCCTTCGGCGGCGCCCAACGACAGCTTCCACGCGCCCTCAACCTGCACGACTTCCATCGGCATGGGTGTTCCGGGCATGCGGTACAGCACCTTGTCGACCTTCTTTTCGAAGCTCAGTTGCTCGACGGAGAGGTTGCTGTAGTCGCCCTGCTTGAACATGCCCGCGATCATCTGCCCGCCCTCGGTCTTTCCGAGCACATCACCAAACGACATCTCAAACTTCGCTTTCGCGGCATCGTCGATGCGCTTCACGAGCGCACCGATCTTCACCTGCGACTCAATCATGGCCTTGCCGGCGTCGCTGGTTGTGTGATACATCCCCGCGATCTCTTCGAAGCGTCCTTCCTTGGTCGCCGCGATCATGTCCGCGACGGCTTTCTTCGCGCCGCGCGGGACGCCGTCGGCGGGCGGCGGCTCGAGCGCGTCTGGCAGGGTCTTCAGGCGTTCGGCGAGTTCCTGCAGCTTCTGCTTTGCATCGCCCGAGACGTTTGCGCTGGCGAAGTTCGCCTGCGCGCCCTCGATCGCCGCCTTGGCCTCTTCCAAGAGCGTTGTGGACTCCTGCGACAACTCGGTGCGCTTGGCGAGATAGTTTTCGCGGCGCGGCAAGGCTGGCTCGGTCTTCGTGAGCACATCCAGCGTGCTCGCGATCGAGCTCAGGAGTTGCAAGCGGGTTGCCTGCAAACCGGCGATCGACAGCCCCGCGCCGCCGGCAAACACCTTCGCGCTCGAACCCGCGTCCGACGCGCTCTTCGCAGAGCTCAATGCTTTCTCAAACTGCCCCTTGGCATTGTCAAACGCGCTCTGGTATTCACCGTTGTGCAGCTTGACCAATTCTTCAAAGTTGCGGTCCAGTTCTGCGGCCATCTGCGAAGCGATTTCGCGGTTGTCGGCGGCTTCTTTCGCGGCGGCGGCCTTGCGATCCGCGTAGCCCTTGCGGGATTCAGCGATCATCGTCTTCTGCGTGTTGATCTTCTTGATGATCGCGTCCTGTTCGACGATCTGCGGCGCGAGCATGTCGGCCTGGGCCGTCAGCTTCTCCGCTTCAAGGCGCTTCGCGTCGCCGCTGCGGCGCGCCGCAGCGCCTTGCTCAACGAGCGTCACGCCATCACGTGCCGACACCTGCGACGCCTGCTGGCGCAGGCTGCTTGCCTGATCGAAGAACACCTTGGCTTCGCTCGAAAGGCTTGCGGCTCGCTGACGAAGATCGTCGTGGCGAGACTTGAACCCGTCGCGAGTCTTGGTTGTGTCGGCGAGTTCCTTGTTCTTGGCTTCTTCGGACGCCGCGAGTTCCTTCAGTTGCGGCGCGGGGTCAAAGCTTTCCGCAGTCGCGGCGATCGTGCTCTTGAGCGACCACAGGCCGGCGAGTTCGTTCATGCG
>CAZEZV010000127.1:0-11203 GCA_964516725.1 uncultured Phycisphaeraceae bacterium | reverse complement strand
GCGATGGTGCTGGCGATTTCCAGCGTGGGGTACGACGGCCCGCTTTCGATTGAGTATCGCGGCAAAGACGATCCGACGCAGTCGATTCTGCACTCGCGTGATACGTTGCTTGCGCTGATTGCGCAGGCAAAGAACGCGGGTTGATCGGGTTCCTACCATCATGCCGATGACATGTCGGATTGCCATAGTCTGATTGCTCGTTGATCGTTCACCGCCTACCTGCGGAGAAAGCTGCATGCCCGGCATCGCTCCAAAGCACGCCGCCCGCCCACCGAGCAAGAGCGACTCGTCGCTCCGGACGGGCGCTACGGTGCCGCGTCAGGGCGCATCGGTTGTTTCTCAGCCGGTCGTCGTCCTGGGCCCGGAAGGCGACCAGGATCAAACGCCAGGAGGCTCGCAGCGAGTGTTCCGACTTGACCAGGACATGATTGTGACGATTGACGGCCCCGCGGCGAGCGGCAAGACGGCGACCGCTGAGGCGCTTGCGAAGTCGCTGGGGCTGCACGTGCTCTCAACTGGTGCCATGTACCGCTGCGCGACGGCGATTGCGATCGAGCACGATATTGCCAAGCACCATGTTTTTCGGTTGCTGGAAGTGGTACGCAAGGCGCACATTCACTTTGACTGGCACGAGACGCGGACGCCGGAGATTATGGCATTTGGAAAGAGCTACGCGCATCGGATCAGCGACGAGGATGTGACGGCACGGGTTTCTGAAATGTCGGAGATCATTCCGCTGCGTGAGTTGATGGTGGGTATGCAGCGCGATATTGCCAAGTCGCATCGGCGATTGGTGTCTGAAGGGCGGGATCAGGGATCTGTTGTGTTCCCTGAAGCGCCAGTGAAGTTTTACTTGTTCGCGTCGGCGCGAGTGCGGGCCGAACGCCGGCGGGCTCAGTTGCTTGAGAAGAAGGGCATTGACCGGGATGTGACCGAGTTGGAACGGGAGATCGCGGCGAGAGATGAGAATGATCGGAAGAAGGCGTATGGCGCGCTCGTGAAGCCTGATGATGCGCTCGAGGTTGATTCAAGCGTTCACACGCTGGACGAAGTCGTGACGCTGATGCGGAACTTCGTGCTGGAGCGGGCGAAGAAGTAAACTGCACGTTGCGCAAAGGAACATGCAGCCCGACCGTCAGGGATGACTTTGGTCGTCGTGCGACGTTCATTTTCAGCACAGAGACACAGAGATCAAGAGGGGATGAGGGGGACTTTGAAGTGAGAAGAGAAGGAAGGCATGAGGGATGCGGCATCCAGGCATCGAGTTCGCTCGTGTTGTTCATGATTGGTGCGACTGCTAGTTGAAAGAAATCATTGAGCGATCAAAGACGACTCAACACCCCAACCACAATCGCCACGTACGCCCCGGCAAAGATGTCATCGAGCAGAATGCCCCAGCCGCCCGGGGCTTTTTGAATCTGTCGCGCGGGCCAGGGTTTGACGATATCAAGAATTCGAAACAAGACGAAACTGATGCTCAGCCAAAGCAGAGCGCTCTTCCATGTCATGAACGCGGCGGGGGGAAGCACGAGGAGCGGGAGGCACTGCCCCGCCGTCTCGTCGGCGACGCATTCCTTGGGATCGTGCCCGAATGTTGCCTCCGCCTGATCGCCGAATCGCACGCAGGCCCAGCAGAAGAAGAGAAAAACCGAAGCCAGCACGCCGTAGTACGCGCCGGCAGCGACGCTGCTGCCCAGGGACTTGGCGGCGTCAAACAACACGGGCGTTACTGGCTTCCATGCCGCGGGTGAACAGCCGACGAGCCACAGGGTTCCTGCGACGACGACGGGGGGCATTGATCCCCAAGTGCCGGATGCGGGTCGCATGTGGCCTAGGCCGAAGACTGTGATGAGGGGGAGGCTGCCCGTTCGCGTCATTGAGCGAGAACCGTAGGTGCTACAGCGAAAGCGACTTCATGCCACGTGTGAGGTACGGCACGCCGCTTAAAACTGTGACAACCACAGTGCTCCAGGCAATGACATCGATGGCGATCCGTCCCCATGTCCCTCGATCAACCTCGGTGATTCCCATCAGGAGCAGAATCGCCGGAATCGCGCAGGCTTGAACGATCATCTTGGCTTTGCCGGATGTGGTTGCCGAAAAGTCTTTGCCTTCGGCTTCGAGGAGGCCGCGGATTGTTGTGACGAGCAACTCGCGCGACAGCATCACGACGACCATCCAGGTCTTGATGCCTGACACTTGCAATTCTTTGGGGCCTTCGGTATCGAACGAAAAGTTCGGCCCCGCGAGCATAATGAACGCACCCAGCACCAGCACCTTATCCGCAAACGGGTCCATGACGCGGCCGAACTTGCTCACGACATTCCAGCGGCGGGCCAGGGGACCGTCCACGGCGTCCGTCAACGCCGCCAGCCCGAACAACGCCGCGCATGCGAGGTACTTCCAGACGGGGTGTACGGGATTGACGACCAGGTCCGTAGCGCGCTGGGTCCACGTTCCCATCAAGATGAAGAAGATGATGGCGATGACCAGCCGCAGCGCGGTCAGCGCGTTGGGCAGCCAGCGCCGGAAGCCTGCGCTCTGCACTTGAACCCGAGACTGATCAAGATCGACACCCACAGCGGAATGCACGAGGGCAGGGTACAACCCTACGGGAAGGCTGGCTGCGCAAATCCTGACAGTTGTTGAGGAGGCGAGGGATTATTTTGAACGCAGAGGAAGACAGAGAAAGAAGAGAGGAAGACGGAGGGGATGGTGGGTGAAGACAGAAACTACTAGAAACCAGCAGCGAAATCCACGCTTTTCTTCAATCAAACTCTCCCTCTATCTTCCTCTCTTGTTTTCTCTGTCTTCCTCTGCGTTCAAAAATAACGCCTCGTTCTCACCATCCTCGCACAATTCACCCCCCTCCCAGAACCCACACCCCCTCGCTGGAAGATCGCCCTCGCCCTCTCTATCCTCCCGCTCGTCGAGTTCGCCTGCCCGAACATCCCCCTTGTTCGCTCGTTCGCTTTTCCCTCGTTCGCTTTCCCCCCGCATGAGCCACATCATCAGCCCATTCCTCTTCTTTGGCTTGTTGGTGCTCGGGGCAGTTGGTGTTGCGTGGGCGTTGCCCCGCAAGGGCCCGAATCCGCAGGTCATAGGCGCGGCCATCGCTGGGCTCGCGGGCGGCCTGCTGATGCTGGCTTTGGGCATCAAGGCTGGCCCGGACAAGATTCCCAATATCTACTTCTATATCTTCTCGGCTGTGGGCTTGGGCTCGGCTCTCCGCGTCATCACCCACCCTCGCCCCGTCTACGCGGCTCTGTACTTCATCATGACGGTTGTCGCGTCTGCGGGTCTGTTTCTGATTCTTTCCGCTGAGTTCATGGCATTCGCGCTGGTCATCGTGTACGCCGGTGCGATCCTTATTACATATCTCTTCGTGATCATGCTGGCGACGCAGGCGCCGGAGGAAGGTCAGGAAGATGTGCTCGCTGAGTATGACACGCAGGCACGCGAACCAATCGCCGCAACTGTGATCGGTTTCGTCCTGCTCGCCGCACTCACGACCATGATGTTCCGTGGCACGAGCGCGATGTCGGCACCGCCCAAGGTGTCGCCTGACGCGCTGTTGGCTGATATGCCAAGGAAAGTAGATCGAATTCTTCGCACCAATGGCTTGCTCGCGGGCAACGGCGAAGTGATAACAACCAAGTCAGAAGACTTTGCGAAGGGCGAGGTGCTGATTTCAGCCGAGAACGGCACGCAATTGAAGCTGGATCGCGCAACCAGCACGCTCAGCGAACTGCAGACCGACGACACTTGGAAAGTCGTCAAGGAAGATGCCTGGCCCGAAGAACTCACGATCAGCAACAGCGAAATGCTTGGGTTCAACCTGCTCAGCGATCACCCCGGGACCATTGAAATCGCAGGCGTCATTCTGCTCATGGCGATGCTCGGTGCGGTGGTTCTGAGCCGCAAGCAAGTGCAGATGGATGATGACGCCAAGGAAGCCCGCGTGACGCAACTTGCGAAGGCGGATCCGTCGCACGATCTTGTTGCGGAGTCACCGCTTGAACTGGTTCAGCAATCCGCAGGAAGCATCGAAGGAGACGCGCGTTGAGCAACTTCGCACTGTCAACACTTGGGGCAACTTTGGCCCAAACCGGCTTCCCGGATGTGATGAACAACGTCACGCTCGCGCACTACCTCGTCGTGAGCGTCCTCATGTTCGTCCTGGGCCTCATTGGCTTCCTGACTCGCCGCAACCTCATTATCATGTTCCTCTGCACGGAACTCATGTTCCAAGCCGCGGCGATCGCTCTCGTCGCCTTCGGCCGATACCACCTCAACCTCTCGGGCCAGACCTTCGTGATCTTCATCTTGACCGTCGCCGCCGCCGAAGCCGCGATGGCACTTGCGTTGATTGTCCTCCTCTACCGCCGCAAAGAAAGCCTGTCTGCCGAGGAATGGCGTGACATGCAGGGCTAGTAGATTGGCGGTCCTCGCCAATCCGTCTTGACCGACGGTCTCCCTCGAGGGGTCGGTCAACCCCGGCTTTCCAAGCCGGTAGATCCGAAAAAGCGTCCGAACCACCGCCCGACATCTGCCCACGTCAACAATGCTCCCAACCGCCCTCCAACACCTCGCCACACTCGCCCCGCTGACGCTCGCTCAACACGGGGCGGACACGCACGCCGGGCACACGTCCGACATCATCCACGGCCCAAGTTGGATCCTTGCGATCGTCCTCCTCCCCTTCGCGGCTTTCCTCCTCAATGGCCTCGCCGCGGCGCTCAAGATCAAAAGCAAACTCCCCGCATGGCTGACCGTCGCGTCCCTCGCCGTGAGTTTCGGCCTGACGTTGACTCTCTTCTTCAACCACTTCACAGGCGATCATCACCCCATTGTCACTGCTCACGGCTTTGAGTGGATTTCGTTCAAGTGGGGCACGACCGATGCCCAGACCTTTACCTCAAACTTCGCGTTTTATATCGACAGCCTCACCTGCCTGTGGATGCTCTTTGTCACGGGCCTCGCAACGCTGATCGCTCTCTACGCCAGCGAGTACATGAGTCACGACGTGGGCCTGGGCTATTGCCGCTTTTTCGCCGCGTTCAGCCTGTTCGTGTTCAGCATGTTGTGCCTTGTGATGGCCGACAACCTGCTGCTGCTGTTCCTGGGCTGGGAAGGCGTGGGGCTGTGTTCGTATCTGCTCATTGGCTACTTCTATAAGAAACCCGAAGCCGTCGCCGCAGCGAAGAAGGCGTTCATCATGAACCGCATCGGCGACCTCGGGTTGCTGATGGCGCTGTTCAGCACATATGCCGTCTTTGGCACGGTTGAGTACTCAAAAATCTTTGCGATGATCCAGACCGGCTACGACGCCGCGGGCAACCAGCTCGTCGCGAGCAACTGGGTCACGGTCGTGATGCCGCTGCTGTTTACTGCGGGCGCATTCGGCAAGTCCGCACAGTTGTTCTTCTACGTGTGGCTGCCCGATGCGATGGAAGGGCCAACGCCGGTCTCCGCGCTCATTCACGCTGCGACGATGGTCACGGCGGGCGTCTTCCTGATCGCCCGCATGTTCCCGCTGTACACCATTGACCCGCACACAACCATTCTCACAGTGGTCAGTTGGTCCGGCGGCATCACCGCGTTCTGGGCAGCGACCATCGGCATGGCCCACTTTGACATCAAGCGCATCATGGGCTACTCGACCGTGAGCCAACTGGGCTTTATGTTCGCAGGCCTGGGAGTCTTGACAAGCACTGGCGCCGCGTTCCACGTCTTCACGCACGCGTTTTTCAAGGCGACGTTGTTCTTGGCGTGTGGTGCAGTGATGCACGGCTTCGCAGGCCAACTTGATCTCCGCAAGCTCAGCGGCGTCCGCAAGATCAGAGGCTGGGGCATCGTCGCCGCCGCGATGCTCGTCGGGGCCATCAACCTCGCTGGCGTGCCGCTGACTGCAGGCTTTTGGTCCAAGGACATGATCCTCGCGGAGGCGTTTGTGAAGTCGCCCGTGCTGGGCTGGCTGCTCCTGCTCACGGCAGGTCTCACGGCGTATTACACGTTCCGCGCGTACTTCCGCGTCTTTGAAGGACCGGTTGAATATCACCCGGGCGCGGACCTGCATGCACATGATCATGCGGACGATCATGGCCATGAGGGAAAACATGGGGCCGCGAGTCATTCGCACGACCATGGCGATTCGCACCGCGATGCACACAAGGCAGATACGCATGCTGCGCACGCCCCAGAGGGGCATGCCACCAAGCACGATCACTTCCACCCGCACGCCCCGGGCTGGGCCATCAACGCTGTTCTCGTCATCCTCATGGTCGGCTGCTTTGCGATCATTCCGCTTGCGTTCAAGGGTGGCGGCGAAGGGGCGCACGGTGGATGGGTTGGCGGTATGGTCCATTCGTCCTCAGCAGCGGCACTACCTGACTCAGCAACCGGTGAACACGCTGCGCATGGCACATTCCTCGGCATGGACCCGCACAAGGTCATGTACTACGTGTCGGGTGTCGTCGGCTTGATCGGTATCATCACCGCCTTCGTGCTGCACTTGCTTGGGCGCACGTCAGCCGCGCATTCTCGTGCGGACTCAATCAACCTCGGCCCGCTCACCACCGGTGCGAGAGCCAAGTGGTACGTCGACGAAATCTACGACATGGTGATCGTGAAGCCGCTGTATGTGCTGTCGCACGTCTTCCACCTGATTGACCAGTACATCGTCGATGGTCTCGTCAACCTGTTTGGCGCCATCCCCCGTATGTTCGGGAAACTCATTCGCCCGACGCAGTCGGGCGAAGTCCACGGCTACGCCCTTGGCATGGCAGGCGGGCTGGCCGTGATTTTGCTGTTGGTGTTCCTGCTTGCACAGTGATACGTTGAAAAAGCAAAAGGCAATTTGAACGCAGAGGAAAACAGAGACGCAGAGAGGAAAACAGAGAAGTTATTGTGAGATGAGAGATTGCACCTGACGCAGAACATCACAAACTTTCCCAGCCCAACATCTTCCTCGGTCTTCCTCTCTTCTTCCCTCTGTATTCCTCTGCGTTCAAGATAACCCCCCGATGACCCCGAAAGCCCCGACCCCCGATCTCTGAGCCCTGAATGGAATTTTCTCTACTCATCCTGATTTTGCTTCCCCTTGCCTTCGGCATCGCCACCGCGATGATGCCGGCGAAGTTCACAAAGACCGTCGCGCTCCTCGGCACCCTGCTGAGCCTCGCCATGATGCTCTTTGTCGCCTCGCGCTTCGACGCTTCTTCGGCCGTGCCCTTTCAAATGGAAGCTTCCTTCGCGTGGCTTCCCGCCCTGGGCCTCAACCTCTCCGTCGGCATTGATTCCATCGCGCTCTTGCTGCTCCTCCTGACTGCCCTGCTGGGTCCCATCTGTGTTCTCGCGAGTTACACCGCCATCACCGATCGCATCCGCACGTTCTACGCCTGCCTGCTCATCCTGCAAGCCGCGATGACGGGTGTGTTTGTCGCCCGCGACCTCATCCTCTTCTACATCTGCTTCGAGTTCACGCTCGTGCCGATGTTCATTCTGATCAGCCTCTACGGCAGCACGAACCGCAAGAAGGCGGCGATCAAGTTCTTCCTCTACACGTTCACTGGCAGCGTCATTGCTCTCGCGGGCCTCGTGTACATCGCCGCACAGCACGCTGCGCTCCCGGGGCGTAGTTGGACGTTTGACATTCAAGCCTTGGAATCCACCGCACGCCTGCTGCCAGCGTCAACACAAGCTTGGCTCTTGCTCGCGATGATGGCCGGGTTTGCCGTGAAAGTGCCCCTCTTCCCGGTCCACACATGGCTGCCCCTGGCTCACACCGAAGCACCCACCGCAGGCAGCGTTGTCCTTGCAGGTGTGCTGCTGAAGTTGGGCACCTACGCGATCTATCGCTTTGTGCTGCCGTTCGTGCCGCTGGCTGTCATTGAGTATGCCCCGCTCCTCGCGGTGTTGTGCATCATCGGCATCATCTATGGCGGCCTCATCTGCTGGGTGCAGACTGACGTCAAGAAACTCGTCGCGTACTCGTCAGTGGCGCACCTTGGCTTCTGCATGCTGGGCATGTTCGCCCTCAACCACACCGGCATCGCGGGCAGCGTGCTGTACATGATCAACCACGGCCTGTCGACCGGCGCGTTGTTCCTGCTCATCGGCATGATCTACGAACGCTACCACACGCGCAGCATGAAGGAACTGGGCGGGCTTGGCAGCAAGATGCCCATCTGGTCGACATTCATGGTGTTCTTCGTGATGGCGAGCGTGGGTTTGCCGGGCCTCAATGGCTTTGTCAGCGAATTCATGTGCATGATGGGCACGTTCCAGGCCAGCAGCGCACTGGGCAGCAGCAACCTCTGGGGCAGCCTCAGCGAAGCCCGCCCCGTCGGCGTGACGCACGGCAACCTGGGCCCGTGGTTCGCGCTCATCGCTGGCACAGGCGTCATCATCGCGGCGATGTACTTGCTCTACATGACGGGCAAAATCGTTTGGGGCACGCTCAAAGAGCCAGCCGGTCATGGCGGTCATGGTGGCCACGGCCACGATTCCCATACGACCCATTCGGTTCTCCCCACCGACCTCAGTGCTCGCGAAATCGGCGTGCTGGTGCCGCTCGCGGTCCTGTGCTTCTTGCTGGGTGTGTATCCCAAGCCGATCTTGAGCATCATTGAGAAGCCGATCCAAAGGACCGTCGCGAAGATTGATGCCCAGCGTGAACAGATTCGTTCCGCACCGTCGAAGCAAGTCGATACGCACGCGGTGGACGCACGATTGCAAGAAATGACTGCGCGTCTCGCGTCTCTCGAGAGCAGTATGAATGACATGCGCGAACGCGGCATCGCCGACGATCATCCCCAAATGAAACTCCTCACAACCGAATTTCAGGCGGCTCGTCGCACCCTGGAAACGGCTCGCCCCAGCGAAGCCGAGATGGAGACGCACCAGTGACCGACCGCCTCTCCTTCCTGTACCCAGAAATCGCTCTCTTCGTCACGACCTGCATCGTGATGGTGGTGGGGCTGTCCAAAAACTTCGCCACGCGCAGACTCACGTCGTGGCTCGCGGGCCTGGGCCTGCTCGTGACGCTGTTTCTGTCTGTGGCGACCACGCCCTCTTCAACGCACGGCGCATGCCCGTTCTCTGGCACCGTCTTCACCGACGCCGCGACCGCAGAGTCGGGCCAGATGCTCTTGCCCGACATGGTGCCCTACGCGAAAGCCCTGATCGCCCTCATCGGCCTCATGCTCCTGCCGCTGATGGCGGGCACCGTCGATCGCCTCGAAGAAACTCACGTTGCCACCGGTAAGCGAAAGTTTGACGCCCTCCGCATGAACCGGGCCGAGTTTTACGCCTTCTTCCTCTTCTCGCTCACAGGCCTCATGCTCTGCGCGAGCGCTGATGATCTCATCTGGCTGTTCCTGGCTCTCGAACTCACCAGTCTGCCGACCTACATCATGGTCGCCATCTCCACATCGCGCAATCAAAGCCGCGAGGCGGGCGTCAAGTACTTCTTCCTGGGCGCGATGGGCGCCGCGATCTTCCTCTTTGGCTTCGCGTTGATCTTCGGCGGCACCGCCAGCACCAACCTCAACCAGATCGCCCTGCACTTCCACGAGAACGGCATCAACATGATCGCCCTCGCCGGCATCTTGATGAGCCTCATCGGCTTTGGCTTCAAGATTGCCGCCGTCCCCATGCACTTCTACACGCCCGATGTCTACCAGGGCGCGGCGTCACAAGTCTCGGCGTTCCTCGCTTTTGTTCCCAAGGCCGCGGGCTTCATCGCCATTCTCCTGCTGTGCGCGACGGTCGGCTGGAGTTACCAGCTGCCCTCTGAAAACGTCGCCGCGACCTTTGGCGACACCATTCAGCAAAGCGCGTGGGGCACGCACCTGCCCAATGCTGTCCGTCTCATGCTGTGGGTGATGGCTGCGCTCACGATGACCGTCGGCAACGTCCTCGCCATCCTGCAGCACAGCCCCAAACGCATGCTCGCGTACTCGAGCATCGCGCACAGCGGATACATGCTCGTCGGCGTGATCGCAGGCCCGGGCGATGGCTCCTTCGCCCAGAACGGCGTCTCCGCAGTCCTCTTTTATCTTGCCTCATACGGCGTGATGAACCTCGGCGCCTTCGCCGCACTCGCAAGCCTCGAGCGCGCATCCAAAACCAAGGATGGCTCGGGCGGCCTAAGCGAACCCCGCGAAATCGATTCCATGGACGACCTCCGCGGCTTGTGCGGCACGCACCCGGTCGCCGGCTGGACGCTCGTGCTCTGCTGTCTGAGTCTGCTGGGCCTGCCCCCGCTGCTTGGCTTCTTCGGCAAGCTGCCGCTCTTCACCAGCGCCATCAACGCCGGTGAACTCCTCCTCGTGATCGTCCTGGGCATCAATAGCGCCATCGCCGCGTTCTACTACCTGCGCCTCGCGTTCCTGCCGCTCACGGAAACACCCGACGCGGGCGACACACTTCCGACCGCAACGCCCTTCCAAGGCCGAGCTTTCGCCGGCATTCTGTCCGCTGCGGGCGTCATCATCCTTGCGATCTTCGCGGGCGGGCTCATGGAACGCACAACGCAGGCGGGCAAAGTTCTGAAGCCGACGGATCGCGCGGAGCAAAAAGAAGTCACAAGCGAAGCGGCAGACGGGGCGGCTCCATTGCTCACGGCAAAGCCGTGAAGTTCAAGAGCCGTGGGTTCTCGCGAAGCGATGCACACGGAAATGATGCACGCTTGAAGGGCCCACCACGAAGTGGTGCAGACCAATAGCTCTCACCTCCACCGCTTTGCGGTGATCAAGTACGCTGCCACGCTTTGTCCGTGGATGACGCTTCGCGGCTATCCACTGCTATGCACCGTCAAGGCTTCGCCGTGATGATGCTTACTCCGCTTGATCGAGTTCGTGTGACACGATGGATCGACGGCTGACCAGTTGATTGTGATCATCGCGCGTTTCTCTCACGCAACATGCTCGTGTTGCGTCAAAGCCACATCACACTTACAAGACGCGCCAGAACCACCCGCACAGTCACGATAAACGCGATCTTCGGCGAACACCTCACATTCCGCTTGCGACACCGTCAACACGCGGTATTTTGTCCACGTCTGGCTCGGCGCACTCGCTGCGTCGCCCATGCGTGGAAGGATTCCTTTGGAGGTATGGCTATGAAGGCTCGTGTACTCTTGGGCGCTGCCGCCGTCGCTCTGTTCGCCGGTGCAGCAAACGCAGATCTTTGGGTGTGG
>CAZEZV010000126.1:0-11223 GCA_964516725.1 uncultured Phycisphaeraceae bacterium | reverse complement strand
ACGTTCGGAGACCTTGCGGTCCAGGATCAGTTCCATGTTGCCGCTGCCCTTGAACTCTTCGAAGATGACCTGATCGGCCTGGCTTCCGGTGTCAACGAGGCAACTGGCGATGATCGTGAGGCTGCCGGCTTCTTCGGTGTTTCTGGCTGCACCGAAGAGCTGGCGGGGGATGCTGAGGGCTTTGCTGTCAAGACCTCCCGAGAGTGTTCTGCCGCTGTTGGAGTGTTTGCGCGATTGATTAAAGGCTCGACCGATGCGTGTCAGCGAATCAAGAAGCACGACGACGTGCTTGCCGGCGCGAACCATCTCTTTGCAGCGAGTGATCGTGTCGATGGCGGTGTTGATGTGTTTTTCGACGCCGTGGTCGTTGCTGGAGGCGATGACGCGGACGTTGGGTGGGGCGGAGGGGAGCGGCGAACGGGGAGCGGCGAACTGATTGTCTATATCGATTTCTATTTCTGGTTTGCCGTTCGCAGCTCGCGGCTCGCCATTGGCCCTTTCCAGCATCTCCCTCGCAACATCATCAACCTGCGCCTTCGCAAAGGTCCGTCGGAAGTCCGTCACTTCCTCCGGGCGCTCGTCGATGAGAAGGACCACCACTTCAACATCAGGATGATTGCGAATCACGGCGGTCGCGATGTCCTTGAGGAGCGTCGTCTTGCCGGCCTTGGGCGGACTGACGATCATCGCGCGTTGGCCGCGACCGATCGGACAGAACAGGTCGATGAGCCGGCAACTCGCCGGGCAGCCTGGGTACTCAAGCGTGAGGCGCGGCTGCGGATCAATTGATGTGAGCTCTTCGAAGGGCTTGGCAGT
Organism: uncultured Phycisphaeraceae bacterium; assembly: GCA_964516725.1. Lineage (GTDB taxonomy): Bacteria > Planctomycetota > Phycisphaerae > Phycisphaerales > UBA1924 > BJHL01. Next base: position 10,407 of record CAZEZV010000126.1, on the reverse strand, counting down.
TGGGGGAAGTGTCAGCGGTTTGCCGTCGACGTCGAGAGGGCCAGCGGGGTTGTTCGATCCTAGAGCACGGTCGCTGCCATTCGCGTGTGCCGTCGAGTGGCCGTTTGAATGCGGGGAAAAGTTCGATTGGTTGCGATTGCCACCGCCTTCACCGCGACCCCCTTGTCCACCCTGACCACCTCGCCCCCCACGCCGCCGACGGCGCGCAAACCCGCCGCCACCGCCTCCTCCACCCGACCCCCCCGATCCACGATTACCCCAATTGCCATCCATGCACGAAGTCCTTTCAATTGCGAACGCGAGTACAACGGAAGTACAAGCGACGCGGGCGCTGACGTTGGTCGTCAGTTGTTCACAGGCAGCGCGATTCGCGATGGGGCGAATCGAGTCGGGCAAGGTTGCCGAGACACGGGCGCACGTAGAAGGTTGATGCAGTTTGGGCAGGTTGTGCGAACACGCAACCCGCGCGGAACTTGCGCGAAACGCTTCTGACTGTACGATTTTGAATCCCCCTGAAGCCAAAGCATAGGGTGCTTCAGGGATCGGAGAAAAACTTTGTCAGGGCAAAGTGTGCTTGGTCCAGAGACTACCTTCGGCTGTCGATAGCAGGTTTCTAGACTTATCGGGTTATTCTGGGTCTTGCTCGGGGGGAGGCACGGACATGTAGTCATTTCCGTGTGAACTTGGTCCGGGGTGGATTCGTCTGTGCTTGGAAGGAAGCGCGGGCATGACTACATGTCCGTGCCACGTTCGATTGTCTCAGCCGTGTCGCCAAAGAAGCCGCCACAACCCGCCCGCCCCCCTAGTACCGCAAGTGCGAATGCGCAGACCAGCGCCAGCGCGTCGGCACCGGTGCAAATGGTCTTCAAAGGCCTGCCTGTCTCCGGCGGCATCGTCATCGGTCAGGTGATGACGATTGACGCGGACGAGTTGCGTGTCGTGCGGCGATCGATCCCGCAAGAAAGCGTCAAGGACGAACTCAAGCGCCTGGAGAAGTCGCTCGCGACTGCGATCGACGAAATCCAGAAGGTCTACGAGCAAGCCAAGGCCCAGATGGGCAAGCAGACGGCGGACATTTTTCAGTTTCATATCCAGATGCTCAAAGACGCGACGTTGCTCAAGGGCATCAGGAAACGCATCGAGCAGGAACACTGGTCGGCGGACACGGCGGTGCATGATGAACTGGGCGCACTCGCGGACAAGTTCCGGGCGATGAACAACTCGGTGTTCGCCACAAAGGTCAACGACATCGACGACCTCTCGCGTCGCTTGCACAAGCACCTCGTGGGCGAACAGACCACGCGCCTCAAGAAAGCCGCGGACAACACCATTGTCATCGCGAAGGACCTCACACCCAGTCAGACCGTCAGCTTCGATCGCACTCGGATAGTCGCGTTTGTGACAGACCTTGGAGGCTCAACCAGCCACACCGCCATCATAGCAAAGGCCCTGGAAATCCCGGCAGTTGTTGGTGCGCAGACACTCTTGAAACACGCGCTCGACGGACAGCCCGTCATTGTTGATGGTGACTCCGGCGCAGTGGTGCTTAATCCCACGCCCGAGACCATCGCAAACTACAAACGCTCCATCGAGCAACGCCGCACCTATCGCGTCGGCCTCTCGGAAATCGCAAGTCTGCCCAGCGTCACGATGGATGGCGTGTCCATCAACCTCCTGGGCAACATCGAACTGCCAACAGAGATCGAAAAAGTACTCAAAGCCGGCGGCGGCGGCGTAGGGCTGTATCGCACGGAGTACTTGTATCTCACACGCCCCACCGAGCCTACCGAAGAAGATCACTTCAAGGCGTACAAGCAGTGTGTTGATCTCGCTAAGGGCCGCGAGTTGGTGATCCGCACGATGGACCTGGGTGCCGACAAGATGACCCAAAGCCGGGAAGAAAGCCCGGAGCGAAATCCGTTTCTGGGCAATCGCAGCATCCGCTACTGCCTGCGCAACATCCCGATGTTCAAGCGGCAACTCCGCGCGATCCTGCGCGCGAGTGCGCTGGGACCGATCAAGATCATGTTCCCGCTCGTCAGCACGCTGCAGGAGTTGCGACAGGCAAAGTTCATCTTGAACGACGTGATGGAAGACCTCGCGGAGGAACGCATCAAGTTTGATGCAAACATTCCCGTTGGCATGATGGTCGAAGTACCGAGTGCAGCGCTGCTGGCGGATTCCTTCGCGCGCGAAGTCGCCTTCTTCAGCATCGGCACCAACGACCTCATTCAGTACACACTTGCGGTGGATCGCATCAACGAACGCGTGGCTCACTTATACCAGGCGACGAATCCTGCCGTCATCAAATTGATCCGCGATGTCGCTCGTTCGGGTCGTAGACGGGATATCCCGGTCTCTTGCTGCGGAGAAGCGGCAGGTGAGCCAGAATTTGCTATGTTATTGCTGGGGCTTGGCTTGCGTACACTTTCGGTGTCCGCGGGCATGTTGCCTCAGTTGAAAAGGTTCGTCAGGAGTGTGACGATACCACAGTGCGAAGGTGTGGCCCGAAAGGTCCTCAGCCTTGATTCAGACGTGCAGATCACGACTTACCTCCGCGATAGTGCACGAAAAATCGTCCCCGATGCCTTCAGCGGGCGTTCCGCTGAATGAGTCGGGAAACAAAATAAGGTCGGCCGGAGTGCGCACGCAGAAACGTGCAGCGCCCGCCTGATCGGAAGACTTCGGACCTCCCGCCCCCCGAGCAGTTCAATGCATTCGGGAACGAGAGGTCATAATGCGGGCTTGCGGCGCATGTGCAGAGTCGCCTCGAACTTTTGTTCGATGTGCGACGGGCAAAAAAGCGCTTCGAGAGTCCGGCGGATCACGCAGTGTTCTTCACGAATGAAGAACCGTGACCCGCCCCCGCAGTGTGCGTGCCCCTTCCCTTTCACAAGGGCGGGCGTGGCGCTCGTCCTCTGGTGTGCCGCTGCGTTGCAGTTGCATCATGAGTTGACGGGCGCAATGCCTTGATCATTTGCCGGGGCGGCGCATTCCGACGTTTTCCTTTCAGCGTGCAGCGCAACATCGGCCGGCTTGATAAGCCAGGTGTGCGGCTTTTTCACATCCGCGTTTCTCGCGGGCACGCCACGGAAGGGTTTGATCATGGAAGATAATTTTGGTACGAATGAGTCGGGGCAATCGGGGGAATCGGGTGGGTCAGAGGAATCGGGCGAGCCGAGGCAGAGCCGACGCGGGCGTAGTCGCCGCGATGATGGAAACGATGCGGGCGAATCTCGCAGCGAAGACAGCAACGTCGAAGGTCGCGCTACGGAAGCGCACGAGGGGGATGGTTCAGATGATACAGGTAGCTCCGGAAGTCCGGGCGAAAGCGAATCGCCCCGCGAAGCAGGCAGCGAAGCCGACGCACCCAAGGAAGGCGAACCCAAGCGCAAGCGCACTCGCGGCGGACGCGGGCGCACACGCAAGGGCGACGGCCCTCGGGCTGAGCGGGCCGCGCGTCCAGCGCGAGCCCCTCGCGCGGAAAAGCAAGAAGCCCGTCACGCAAGCGCCGAAGGCGAAGAAGACGAAGCACCCAGCAAGGGCAAAGGCCCTCACACGCAGATGATCATCAACTACGTGCCGGGCGAAGAGTGCCGGGTGGCGATTGTTGAGGATGGCAAGCTCGAAGAACTGCACACCGAGCGATCGGCGAGCGCGAGCAACGTCGGCAATATTTACGTTGGCCGCGTGATGAATGTCGAGCCGGCGATCCAAGCCGCGTTTGTCGAATTCGGCATGGGCGAAAACGGCTTCTTGCACGTCACCGACCTGCACCCGCGCTACTTCCCGGGTGAAAGCGAAGAAAACACAACAGAACGCATCGGCATCAAGACGCCCCGCCGCGATCGGCCGCCGATTCAAGCCGCGCTGCGGCGCGGCGATGAGATCATCGTGCAAGTGTTGAAGGAGGGCGTTGGTACCAAAGGACCGACGCTGACGAGCTATCTCAGTATCCCCGGACGGTTCCTCGTCATGATGCCCTTCATGGACAAAGTGGGCGTCTCGCGCAAGGTTGAAGACGAAGAAGAACGCCGGAAGATGCGGGAGATTCTGGATCAGTTGGAATTGCCCGACGGCTTTGGCTTCATTCTCCGCACGGCGGGCATGACTCGCACAAAGGCTGAGCTCAAGCGCGACCTTGCGTACCTCATGCGCCTGTGGAAGGACATGGACAAGCGCCTCAAGACCGGCGGTAAACCCCGCCTGCTCTACAGCGAGAGCGATCTCTTGGTCCGAGCGCTGCGTGACGTGCTGACGAGCGATACCAATCAAGTCGTCGTCGACAACGACAACGCCCTGCTGCGCGCCGCACGCTACATGAAGATCGTCGCCCCGCGCACGAACACCAAACTGCTGCACTTCAAGGACAAGAGCCCGATTTTCCACGCTTTCGGCATCGAAAAGCAGATCGCGCTTATTCACGCCCGCGAAGTGCCGTTGCCCAGCGGCGGGCGACTTGTGATTGATCAGACCGAGGCACTCGTCGCCATCGACGTGAACAGCGGCAAGAGCCGCGACTCGCGCGATAGCGAAACCAACGCGTATCAGACCAACATCGAAGCCGTGGATGAAATCTGCCGACAGTTGCGCCTGCGCGACATGGGCGGCATCGTCATCAACGACCTCATCGATATGCGTTTCGCAACGCACCGCAAGGACATCCAGAAGCGATTTGAAGATCGCATGAAGCGCGATCGCGCCAAGAGCACGGTTCTGCCCATCAGCGAATTCGGCATTCTGGAATTGACGCGCCAACGCATGCGCCCCAGCCACGAGAGCGTGCACTTTACGGATTGCCCGACGTGCCGAGGGCGCGGTCTCCTGCAAAAGCCCGACAGCGTCTCCAACGACGCCATCCGAGATCTCGCCGCGTTGCTCGACATCAATCGTGTGCATCGCGTCGAAATGGTCGTCGCCCCGCGCGTTGCTGGTGATCTGCTTAGCACCAAGCGCCAATTGCTCTCCCGCATCGAACGCACCTATGGCAAGCATGTGGACGTTCGCGTCAGCGAAGCGGTCGCGGCGGATCGCATCACGTTCTACGCCTACGAAGCCGACGGCGCAGATATTGATCTGACGCAATTGCCCCAGAATCGCAAGCCTACCAACCTCGTTGAGTGGGTTGATCCGGACACGGGCGAGTCCGACTGGTCCGTCGACCTCGACGAAGAAGCACGGGCGGCGCAAGAGGCGCTGGCCGAGCCAGAACCCGACGATTCCGACGTGCATCCGATCGAACTCGATCTTTCTGACGAAGAAGTCGATCGAGCGATCGCCGAGGGCAAGGAGGTTGCGCCGGGCGATGATGATGGACGGCGTGGCGGGCGTCGAGATCGAGACCGTGGTGGTCGCAGCGGGGGGCGTGGTGATCGAGGACGCGGGCCGCGCGATCGGGGTGATCGAGGTGATCGGGGTGATCGGGTGGGGCAGCGTGATGATCGGTTCAGCGGTCGTCGCGATGATCGCGGCAGCCGCGGTCCGCGCGACGGTGCGAGACCAGATGATCGTGGCCAGCGTCGCGACGAGCCTGCCCGAGCCCAATCGGCGGGCGTGCAGCAGCGCAATGAGCCACGGCGTGATGATCGGACAGAAGTGCGTGATCGTCCTCAGGGCGATCGTCCGCGTGATGATCGGGGGGATCGCGGCGGACGCCCGGATCGCGGTGGCCCACCCGGCCGGCGCGACGGCGGTCGCTTCGACAGGCGCGATGATCGAGGCGGACGTGGCGGCGGTGGCGGCGGCGGCAGAAACGACCGCCCGCAACGCGAGTTCGTGCCTCGCGACGATGCGGATGAATGGGGCGAGCCGCCATCGAGGCCTTTGCAGCCGATGCCGGATGAAGTTGTCGACGAGCAGCGGCCCGCGATTGAACAGCCACGCCGTGCCGATATTAGCGATGCGGGCGTTGACGCCGGTGTCGCTCGCGTGAACGACGCGCCGCGTGGTGATCACACTGAAGGCGCAGATGACAACACTGGCCCCGCAGGACAATCAACGGAGGTCGGCCCAGACGGCGAGCCGCGCCGCAAGCGGCGTCGTCGCCGCCGTCGCGGTCGCGGCGGCGCAAGTGGCCCGCAGGGTGCGAGCGGTGCGCCGATGAGCGGCGATGCGCCTGCTTCGCAAGACGATGATCGTGGGTCAGCCGCAGATGCGGATGAAAACTCGCGAGAGACCCGTCGGCGTGCGCCGCAGCCTTCGCCGGATGCGAGCGAGTGGGGCGATGACTCTTCACCAGAGTCCGCGCCTCCGCCTGCTCGCCAGCCTCGTGACGTTGAAGCAATCGACGAAGGCGACGCGGAAGGCGATGTCGCGAGTGTTGATGTTGAATCCGCCGGCGACGATGGTTTGGCGAACGCGACCGGAGACGGCTCAAACGTGGGCGAAGACGGCCAGCGTCGCAAGCGCCGCCGCCGTCGCGGCGGGCGCGGTCGCAACAAGGGTGATGCTGGTGCAAAGCCCGCGGGCGAAGCGAAACCGCACGGCGAAGCCAAACCCCAGACCGACGCGAAGCCTCACCGCGATCATCGCGAAGAGCGGCCCCGCCGAGACGATGACCGCCCGCGCCAATCAGCCTCACAAGGCTCGGCGTCGCGTGAGCCAGCACTTCGCGCACTCGCACCGCGTGAATCGGCGCCGCGTGAACCTCGCCCCGAACCCAAGGGTGTCACCAAGTTCGAAGTGGTGCAACCCAGGCCCATCCCCGCGCCGCGAACGTTGTATGGCAATATCCGTAGGAAGTTGACGCCGGCGGAGTTGGCGAAGCGGCCGAAGCCGGAGTGAGTATTTGACGTGAACTGAGTCGATGAAGCGGTGATACGGTGAGACGGTGAAGGAGGAGCAGCGGCTCGTTCTTCACCGTCTTTTCGTGCCACCGACTACGGCTTTGCGTCGTCCGTGGTGACCTCCAGAAACGCACCGTGCTTGTCAAACCGATGCCCGCCGACCATGCCTGACACGATTCAAACTCGCCGCATCATCATCCTCGGCAGCACCGGCTCAATCGGCACGCAGGCGCTGCAAGTCGTCGCGCACGTCAACGACCTTGCAAAGGCCGGTAAGTCGCCTATCCGGTTCGAAGTCGCAGGCCTCGCGGCGAAAAAGAACGCGGCGCTGCTCGCGGAGCAGGCACGCCGGTTTGACGTTAAGCATGTGGCGCTGTGCAGCGTTGAGAAGACGCTGGACTCGAATTCGCTGCCGCTGCACTGCAAGTGTGTGTTTGGGGCCAACTCCGCAGAGCAACTGATGCGGCGTGTGGACTGCGACATCGTCGTCGCGGCGATGGTTGGGAGTGCGGGCGTTCCGGCGACGTTCGCTGCGATTGAGCGCGGTTTTTCTGTCGCGCTGGCGAACAAAGAGACGCTGGTCGCTGCGGGCGAACTCGCAATCCGGCGAGCGTGTGCGGATCGCACATGTGTGTTTCCCATCGACAGTGAACACTCGGCGTTGTGGCAGTGTCTCATGAGCGGACACAGCGAACCTGTGGGTGACGGCGAGCATCACTTGCCAGGTCTCGATGGCTCGCGACGGATCGTGATTGAAGATGCTGCGCCGCCATTCCTCAACACGTCATCGCTCGCGAAGGCCATCCTCACCGCCTCCGGCGGCCCCTTCCGCACTTGGTCCAAAGACCACATCGAAGCCGCCACGCCCGAGCAAGCCCAGAATCACCCAACTTGGAACATGGGCGCCAAAGTCACGATCGACTGCGCAAGCCTCATGAACAAAGCCCTGGAGTTGATCGAAGCCCACTGGCTCTTTGGCCTACCCGCAAAGAAACTCGACGTCCTGATTCACCCGCAGTCCATCGTCCACGCCATCGCGGAGTTCGTTGACGGCTCCAGCATCGCCCAACTCGCCCCGCCCGACATGAAACTCCCGATCCAGCGAGCCATCTGCTGGCCCCTGACGCTCGACGGCTGCTCACGCCGCATGTCGTGGAGCCAGATGAAGTCCCTCGAATTTGAAACCCCCGACCTGACGCGTTTTCCCGCGCTCTCTCTCGCGTTCAAAGTCCTCGAACTGGGCGGCACCGCCGGCGCCACCTTCAACGCCGCCAACGAAGAAGCCGTCGCCGCGTTCCTTGAACGAAAAATCACCTTCGGTGCAATCCCGCGCGTTGTCGAAGCCGCGATCGACGATTGCAGGCACGGCCCGGTGACTTCGCTCGACGATGTGTGGCGTTCAGAAGCCGCGGCTCGCGAATACGTGCGAGAACGCATCGCGCAAGGCAAAGCAAAGTAGCGATATGCAACGCTCCTCGGCGTGCAGATACTTTACCATGCCGACAGTCTCAACTTTTCAATCCCTTGCATTGGTCGCGTGTGGCGGAGCAGTTGGCGCGGTGCTTCGTGCGGTGTTGTCGATCATTGCAGTGCAAGTGCACATGAAGGCGGTCTTCGCCACGCTCGCGGCGAACGTGATAGGGTGCCTGGTTGCCGGGGTTCTGCTGGGCGCGACAAAGTGGGCGAATGACCCGCAGCATGGATTGCGATTCTTGGTCATGGTGGGCGTGCTGGGCGGCCTCACAACCTTCTCAGCCTTCAGCGTCGAGACCGTGACGCTGATAAAGCAAGGTGAGACATACGCAGCATTTGGCAACGTCGCAGCGAACCTGTGCCTGGGCTTTGGAGCCGTGTGGCTGGGAATGACGCTCGGCGGTGTTATTGCAAAGTCAGCGTGAACGCGTGATATTCCCGTGCGTTGGTGGCTCCAACGATTCATCCGTGATCGACTCAATCCCAACCCCCATCGTCTGCGGCCCCACCGCAGGCGGCAAAAGCGAACTCGCTCTGCGAGTTGCGCGAGCATTGAAAGCCCGCGGCGTCAAGACTGCAATCCTCGCGGCTGATGCGTTTCAGGTCTACAAAGGTCTCGACATCGCAAGCGCAAAGCCCACGCACGACGAACGTGCCGAAGTCGAGCACCTGCTGCTTGATCTTGTGCCTGCGAGCGAGCGTTTCAACTCGAGCGATTGGCTCGAACACGCCCAACGTGCGATCGCCGACTGCCGCGCTCGCAATGTGCTTCCCATCGTCGTCGGCGGAACTCACCTGTACGTCAAACTCCTCGTTGATGGCATGTTCGAAGGTCCTGCAGCGAACGAACAGCTGCGAAATGAACTCCGCGCGATGGGCTTGCCCGCGCTGCGCGAAGAACTGCAACGAACCGACCCCGCCGCCGCAACTCGCATTCACCCCAACGACGAACGCCGGACCATCCGAGCGATTGAAGTGTTCCGGTTGACGGGAAAACCGATTTCCGACCTGCAGAATCAGTGGGATGGAGTTGATGAGATTGGGCGCGTGACGATCGGGAACGAGGCCGTCCCGGAGGGACGGCGTACCTATCACCTCTTTCTTCTTGACTGGCCCAACGAACCCATCAACCGCCGCATCAACGCGCGAGTGAAGCAGATGATGGAACGCGGCATGCTCGAAGAAACACGCTCACTTCGAGCACAGTTAGGCCCGACGGCTCGCGAAGCACTTGGCACAAAGCAACTGCTCGCGCACCTTGAGGGCAAGTACCCGTTGGAGGAAGCCGTCGAGCGCATCAAGATCGAAACCCGACGCTTCGCCAAAAACCAGCGAACTTGGTTGAAGCGGTTGCGTGTGATGCCACCCGCAAAGGCGGCTGTGACCGTGCTGGAGGCTGGCGACTTGATGGGTGCGAGCGGCTTGCCCGAGCCACCTATGGAAGATTGGTGCCGACAGGCCATTGGTTACCTATTAAAATACGAACAGAATGGCAATTCATCACAGAATACCCGATCATAATCCGAACTTTCGGTCAGTTTTCTTGACACTGACCAGTTTCCGCCCTTTCCTCCCTGCTCCCTGAGGCGTCGAGCCGACATCAAACGTCGCGACGACTGGAGCGGAACAGGTGCGGATGGATGTCTGTGCAGCGTTCATCTGGACAATCGCATCGTGCGTGATGCGGGTCGTTTTTGAAGGGACCATGGCCTAGAAAGCCGTGCGACAAACGCGGGAAACAATCACTATGGCCAAGCGGCCTGCGACAATTTCGAAGCGTGGGGCGGCAAAGGCAGCTGCAGTTGCGGACGCACCGTTTGATTCGACGGCGGTAGCTGAAGCGAAGCCGAGCAAGGAGAAGGCAGGGGGCGGGGGTGGAGGGGGTGGCAAAGGCAAGTTCAAGAAGTCAGGTCGCGTCTTTGCGTCCTACGCCGCGGGCAGCGCAAAGGGCAAGGACCTCGTCATCGTCGAATCACCCAGCAAGGCCAAGACAATCAATAAGTACCTGGGCAGCGCGTATCACGTGATGGCGAGCGTGGGGCTTGTGCGCGATCTTACCAGCCGCAACCCAAAGGGCGTGAAGAGCCCCGTGCCGGCCCCCACATCCGCCACGTCCACGCCGGTCCCCAACCAGTCGCGCGCCTGGAAT
>CAZEZV010000125.1:0-11252 GCA_964516725.1 uncultured Phycisphaeraceae bacterium | reverse complement strand
AGGAGTTCGCCAGCGGCAAAGCCGAGGGCTTCGAGCGGAACGCCGACGCGGACTCGCACGGCGCGAGCGTCGGTGCAGCGGTGGGCAAGGCGGTGAAGAGCGCGGCGTTGACGCCCGAGCAGCAGGAGATTCTCGCCAAGCGTGGCGTGCTCAGCCCGGATGAGATTCACAAGCTTGCGAGCAAGACGAAGAAGGTGATGGAAGGGAAGGCACTGGGCACTGGGCATCAGGCACTGGCAAAGTCGCCGGGCGCATCAGAGTCTTCACCAGTGCCCAATGCCCAATCCCCAATGCCTTCCCCCGCCAAACTCTCCTGCCACAGTGACTATGTTGACCCTGAGACGGCGAAGCAGTTGCAGGAGAAGAGTGGTGGAGTAGTGGTGCAGTTGGATGTGAGGCCGGCGCTGGGGATTGGGAAAGAGGATGGGAGGCTGGTGTAGTGGCAGTCAGGATTGAGTTCAAGATAGAGCCGGGTTCCTTGGGCTCGGCAAACTTTGCGATCCGGGCCGGCGATCAGTGTGTCGCAGGGAAGCCGGGGTACATGCGCGATTCGCTTGGCGACCTTGCGCGACTGGCGCTGTGCTGGTGTGAGGGACGTAAGCCAACTTGGTATGTGAGCTTTGCAGTTGAACCCGGCAGTTACCTCTGTCGATTTCGCGGCGCAGATCAAAAAGTTCAAGTTGAATGCCGCGAAGTCGATGGAATGTTCAATGACCACTTTCTATTCGAGGAAGATGCCAAGAACAACCCGCCGCTCTTTGTTGGAGAAGAGGATCCGATTCAGCTTGCGATGAACGTGTGCGAGCTATTGGATCATGCATGGCGTGAGTGCGGTATTGTCGGATACAAGCAGACTTGGCACGCGCATGGCGTTCCTCTCGCAGAGTTGCTCTTGCTGCGGCTTTGGTTGGATCGTAACCCGCTAGTGGCTGCGATTGCAGACCACGCGGCCAAGAGAGAGCAGTGTTACGAGCTGGAGTTCGCACTGCTGCAAGCACCGCTGGACTTGTGCCGGGACGGAGCTGGTGTAGAAGCTCGCAGGGCGTTTAAGAGGAAGCAACAGATGTGACTATGTGGCAGGTAACTCGGATGCCTACGCCGTATCACACATCTGGCCGGCGCTGGGAATTGGGAAAGAGGATCGGGTGATATGAACCACGAACCTTGGTACACCATCGAAGAAGGGGCCACTATCGGTCAACCGGGATCAGAGGAGGGCATTACGTTGCTCGATGAGGAGCATTCATATGGCATGCGCATTACGCTTGAAGAAAATGCACCCAGTGCGCCGTTTGCAATTACGTGCGGAATCTACGGCAACATGGTTCACACTCGATTTTTTGCTGACCGCGAAATCGCTCGATCTGAGTATGAGGCAATGAAGATTGCCCTTGTCAACATGATTCAGGTGTACTTTGAAATACAGGATGCAGAAACTGCGAACAAGGAGTTCAACGCGAGACAGGACCAATTCTTCGCTCGGTTTCCTTGAGTTTACTCGTCTTGTATGACGCAGCCTATTCAGAACGCATCACATGCCCATCGCCCTCTTCAAAGACCCCGCACTCCGCGAACAGCTTTTCGCTGTGCGTTATCGTCAGCCTCCGATGTGGTTTGAGTTGGTCAGCGTGAGCGAACTGGAAGACTTGGCACGGCAGATCGGCCGACGAGTCGGATCGGATTCAAGCAACATCGTGACGGTGTGCAAAGCGGCGTTCGCCGACGTGCCGCTTGACCAAGCAGGTTTCGTGCGGTGGTACGACGCTGCGACGTTTGACCGTGAGCCGCTGAAGAACGCGGTTCGCCGGCTTGATGTGCCGACCGACGGAGCGGTGTACTTGGTGACGCGTTCGGATGCAGACGAAGGGCAAGTCGTGCGTTTGCTGATGCGAGACCTTGTTGCGTTTGAAGATGTTGTTTGGTGGTGCGATGCTTCCGTGATTGATGAGAATGGCAAGTGGATTCTTGAAGGCGTGCATGTGCATCTTGCGAGGTGGTTGGACTTGCGAACAATGCGCTGACGACACGATTCATGGCCATTCAACACATGAACACTGGCGATTTTCCCAAAGCATCCCTCCGAATCGAACGCAGCACCATCACGCTTGCGTGGAAGCGTCGCTCGCCTGCGTCACAGACCAGCGGTGAAGATGATGATGAGTGGCTGCAGGTCTATGGCCGTGTTGAATGTCCAGATGGAGCATGGAACTTCGTCGATGCGTGTCTCACCGTTCGCGAAGTACATCACTTGGCTGCGGCTTTGCAGGCAGGCCGAGCATGTGAGGTGGAATTCATTGAGCCCTGCCTGCATTTTGTACTTCGAGCGGGTGAGGACAAAGACTTGATTGATGTGTCGGTGCGATTCATAGGCGAAGCCGCTCCGCCGTGGATCATGGGGGATGCGGATCGGGTGTGGCAACAGGGCTGGACACTGCGCGGTGTGGTTGAAAAGCGATCGCTGCGGCAATTTGGAGAAGCACTGTTGCGATTGGTGAGCTAGGCAGTGCGTCTTTGTTTGCTGATGCCAGAGGAGGGCTAGCCGCCCCCCCGCCCTCCTCCGGCACCTCCTCCCGCTTTTTGTGACACCAGTTCTGTTCCAAGTCCGCGAGTTGCATGTGGGATACGAGTGGTTTTCGCCGCAACGCGGCACCCACGGATACATGCTTCTTGAACAACACACCACGGAGTGGTGAGAGGCTTCTTTGAGGGCAAGTTGCCCGTATCGATATACCGTACCGTCTATCTGGCCGGCGTTGGGGATTGGGAAGGAGGATCAGGTAGTATGAGAAAAATTGGTCGGCTGTTGTTTGTTTCAGGCGGCGCATCGATCTTACTTGCCCTGCTGCAGTTCCCCTTCGGCGTGGGCACTTGGGGGGCGACTGTGGCTCGCATGCACAACAACTATGAACTGCTTGTCGAGAAAGGCATTGCTCGGAAGCACTTTGAAGCCGTGCCAACGCTACTCGCTGGCATCGATCTCATGCTGTTTCGTCAAGCGATGCAATGGGGCGCTTGTTTCCTAGTGTTCGGGCTGATCCAGATAGGTGCTGCGATAGTCATATTGCGAGCGACACGAAGTGGCTTGAAAGCCGAGCACATGGTTCTAGAGCACAGAGATTGAATCATGCGGTGATGTTGACATCCCTGATGCCAGAGGAGGGCTCGCCGCCCCCCGACTCCTCCGGCACTTCCTCCCGCTGTCAAACACAGAATGTCCCGAGAAATCAATCTGCATTCTCATGGACGACACACCGGTGTCGCTGTGTGCAACTTCCTTGCCTTGCGAGCCAGATACAAGTGCGCAGTCACCGCACCCACCTTCACACCCATCATCCGCGCAATCTCTTTATAGCTATGCCCCGCCTCACGAAGCGCAAGTGCCTGCTCTTGCCGCGGAGCCAGGCGATCGCGAGACCGGTACTTCCGCTTGCGCTTGGGCCTGAGTGACGCGGGCCGCTCCACCTCATGACCATACAGCATCCCGCTTGTCATGTACGTGACGAAGGCGTTCCATCCGTGGCGCGAGACGAACGAGCAGGAGCGTACTTGGTGGCAATGTCTGCACGCCCAACGCGTCTCCCGATGGTCCTGCCATGCCTCTGCAAGTTCCTTGTGCTCCGCGTGCAGCATCGTCCATCCCGGCATCGGCAGGAACAACCGCTTCGCGCGCCTGCCGCAGTGTTTGGTCAGACCCGGACAGATGAATCGCCATCCTAGCAGGTGCCCGTCATCACGATGCACCGGCACGCGGCGGACAGTCAGCGCCGCCTCGTCCGGAATGTCTTTGTGCAAATCAAGCCACAACGAGCCCCATTCCGGATCAGGCGCGCGCACAAGGTCAGCGCTCGGATCGACAGGCGCACGTGTCCAGAGAACGGGAACAAGTTTGCCCCCCCGGCTGCCCACCGTGTGCGGATGCACGTTCCGCCTTCTGAAGACGCCCCGATCCTTCCACGCGCGCAGGCAGTCGCCATGAAAACCCAGTTTCTGTGCAACGATCGTCAGCCGTAGCCCCGGCCACGGAATATACACCGGTGCGCAAAGAGACCGCAGTTCCTCGGCATCAAGAGACACCGTGTACGCCTCCCGATTGTGCGACTCTATCCGCGTATCGCCCGCTCGTATGCAGCAGCACCAGGGGCGGAGGGGACGGCGGAGGGTCGTTTGTGTGAGGCGTTTGGCGCGGCGCAGTGCTTCGACGCGGTCTGCGCGCAGCGCGGGGGCAAGGGTTGACCATGCGTTGAGAATCGCGGCGTCGAGTGCATCCATGTGGGATTGGATGCGGGGCGGCGGCGAAAAGCGGCGGAGGAGATGACGATGACCACGAACTTGCGCACAAACGCGGTACATGCAGGTTGATTTGTGTGCGAAGGAGAGACTCCCCTCGCGAAGTGAGGCGAATGGCGTGACCTGACTGCTGCGAGAGCGTGTGGGTTGTAGACGCCTAGCCTCTGTGCATGAACAGCGAGTCGACGGAACGAACTGGCAGCGCGATGCACGATCAGCACACGCAGGTGGAGCAGCAGTTGTCGGGTGAGTTGTCGGTTGCGGTCACGATGGAGAACTGTGCCGCGCGGGTGAAGCATGTGCAGGGGTGGCTGCACCGCATCGAGGGATTTGCGTTGATGCGGCTGGTCGCGGCGTCTCACATGTCGGTGGCGGGCGAAGTGGTTGAAGTTGGGAGTTTCAAGGGGCTCTCGACATGCTGGCTGGCGATGGGGGCGCAGATGCTGGCGAATGCGAAGGTCGTCGCGGGATGCGGGAAGGTGTTTGCCTGCGATCACTTCAAGGGTTCGCCCGAGCACCAGCCGGGCGGGACGCATCCGGACGCGGACATCGGGCGAGACGGGACGACGCTGAAGGTGTTCAATGAGAATGTTGCAAAGGCAGGGCTGAGCGAGTATGTCAGCGTGATCGAGAAGCCTTCGCGCGAGGGGGCGAAGACATGGGACGGGCGGGCGATTCGCCTGTGCTTCATCGACGGCGATCATTCGTACGAGGCGAGCAAGGAGGACTTTCTGGCGTGGTCGGCGTTTGTGCCGGTGGGCGGGTATGTGTGTTTGCACGATGTGGGGAGTTGGCCCGGCGTCACGAAGTTTGCGGAGGAAGTGCGTGCGAATCCAGCGTCCGGGTTTTTCCGGGTGTTTGGGGTTGCGTCGTTGCAAGTGTTTCGGCGCGTGAAGTAGAGCACTTGTGCCATCGATCCGCTGGCTTTGCAGCGGATTGATGCGGGCGGAGGTCTTGAAACATGCAGCCAGACCGTACGGGAGCGGCTTGCTCGGTTGCACAGTGACGGCCCAAGCTCCCTTCAAGGTCGGGGGTCGGGCTCGTTGTTCAAAACGGCGTCGTTGTTGTTTCGCATCAACTTGGTCACAATGCCGACCAGATTGGTGGCACAGTTGGTGGGGATGCTCAACATACAAAGACGAAATCCCCTCGCCGAGCGAGGGGGTGCCCACCGGGGTGCCCGGCAGCTACTTCGGCGGGTTGAGGAGGTCGGGCTTCACGCTGCCGAACGCTTCTCGCTCTTCGTCCAAGATCATGTCGAGGATGTTGGTGCCCATTGCCGCGGCTTGGTTGACCATTTCGGCGTCGTACGCGGCGACGTCTGCAATCGAGTCTTGATACCAGTACCCGGCCAGGTTCTTGTACGTCACGGTGAGGCCCGGCACGGGCTCGAGCTTGGTCTTGGGAACTGCGCGGGCGGCGGCGCCGATGAGGCCGACGACGCCTCGTCCGGCGCGGCGGCGTGTGGACTTCTGCTCGACTTCGATGCCCATCTGCATGACCGCTGTGTCACCGGTGATTCTCACTTCGTAGGGATAAATGCCGTAGTCGCGATCCACGTACCCGAAGCCCTGTTGGAGGCGCCAGAGCACATAGTCGTCGACGCTCAGAGACTTCAAGCGTGCTCCGTCGAGTCGGTTGCGGAGGATGATGATCGGGTGGACCTTGGAGTAGCCCATTTTCTTTATTTCGTCGGGCTTTGCTTCGCGCGCGAGTTTCAGGTCTTCTTCGTACAACGCCCAGCTTTCTGGAGTTGTGGTGTTGCGCATCTCGTTGATGTCGTTGGCGGCGATCGCGTCTTCACTGCGGTTGTATTGAGCAATGACGGCGGATTCCGGAGTCTCCTTCTTGCAGCCAACAAACATACCAGCGATGAGGCAGAGCAGAACGATGATCAAACGCATAGATATCCCTTCGAGTGTGGCATCACGGCGTGTGATGCGGCTTTTGTGATTCGTGTGGTTTGGCAAGTGACGCTTGTCGGCTACTTCGGCGGGCTGAGCAGGTCGGCCTTCACGCCGCCATAGTTTTCTCTTTCGCTCTCCATTTCGAAGTCAATGGCGGACATTCCCGAATTCAGGATGTACTGGGAGCGGAGACCTTCGATCACCTTGGTCGTCGCAACTCGGTCGTAATACCAAAAACCATTTAAGTTCTTGTAGCAGAGGTAGAGGCCTGGGATGGGCTGGATCTTTGTTTCGGTGGTTGTTGATGATGTTGCGGCGCGGCCGATCAGGCCCACGATGCCTCGGCCGCGGATGCGCGAGGATTTTTTCTCGGTTTCGACTTCCTGGCCCATGTAGATTTCGGCGTTGTCGCCTCGGATGGTGACTGTGTGGGGGACGACGCCGGATGAGCGGTAGGAGTGCTTGAGTTCCTGCTGGAGCTGCCAGAGCAGATAGTTTTCTGCGGTCATGGACTTGAGGCGGGCGGTGTCGAGGCGGTTTCGGAGCAGGACGACGGCGTGGAGGACGGAGGGAGTGAGGGCTCGTACTTGTTCTGGCGTGGCTTCGCGCGCGAGGCGGAGTTCTTCTTCGTAGGTCGCCCAGCTTTCCGAGGTCATGGTGTTGCGGATTTCGTTGACGTCGCTGGCCTCGGCGGCGGTCTCGGCGCGGGTGAACTGCGCGAGGACCTGGTCTTCGATGGTTTCCTTTTTGTTGCAGCCGATGACGAACGTGCTGGCGATGGTGCAAGCCAGGATGCAGGCGAGCGCAATGATGAAACGCATAGGGGATCCCGCGAATGGTGCTGCGTTTGCCGTGCAGCCAATAGTCGTTGGTCGCTGGGCCCCACGCCCATGCCGAGCGAGGACATTGTAAATGATTTTCGCGGATTTTGCACACCCATTGCGCGCATATTCTGAGGGCATGAGCGACCGCAAGCCATTCGTCGGTGGAAACTGGAAGATGAACACCAACCGCACTACGGGTAGTGATCTGGCCCGGGGTGTCACCGATGGGTTGTTGCATCTGGACGGGGTCGAGGTCGCGGTGTACCCGCCGTTTCCTTATTTGTTGACAGTGCGGGCTGTTCTCCGAGATCGTGGATCGTCGGTAAAACTGGGGGCGCAGGACGTGTACTTCCAGAACGACGGGGCGTTCACGGGCGAGGTCTCGATCAACATGCACAAGGACTGCGGCGTGCAGACGGTGCTGTGTGGGCACAGCGAGCGGCGGCATGTGATGGGTGAGAAGGACGAGTTGGTCAATAAGAAGCTGCGGATGGTGCTGGAGGCGGGGCTGAACGGCGTGCTGTGCGTTGGCGAAACGCTCGACGAGCGGCTCGCGGGACATCAGGACATCGTGAACGCGCGGCAGGTTCGCACGGGCCTTGCGGACATTCCCGGCGCGTCGCTGGAGCGGTTGATCATCGCGTACGAACCGGTGTGGGCGATCGGTACGGGCAAGACGGCAACGCCCCAGGACGCACAGGACGCGCACAAGCAGATTCGCACGCAGCTCGCGCGCCAGTATGGCGAGGACGCGGCCCAGCGTGTGCGGATTATTTATGGCGGCAGCCTGAAGCCCGACATCGCGCCGGAGATTCTGGCCCAGCCTGATGTGGATGGCGGGCTGGTGGGCGGCGCGAGTTTGATCGCGGCGGACTTTGTGACGATTTGCAAGGCGGCGGCGGCGAGTGCGAAGGGGAAGTGACGGACGTTGCGCGCCACGACTTCGACAGTTGGACACAGCTTTGAAAAAAGCGCTGCGTGAGTAAGTATCGCGCAGCGCGCAATGGCTATGCTAGTTTGTTGTGATGTTCCGGCGTTCTACAACAAGGGCAAAGAAGGTCGCGGGATCCGCCGGTCTGGTGGGCGTCGTCGCGCTAGGCGCTTTGTTTGGCATGTTTGGCGGCGCGGCGGGCTACACGGCGCACTATGCGCACGCCACGTCGTATCTGTCGGATGATCCCAAGGCTTGCATCAACTGCCACATCATGAACGACCAGTACAACAGCTGGTCGAGTTCGCCTCACCACGCGCGGGCGACGTGCAACGACTGCCATGTGCCGCATGATTCTGTCGTGGCGAAGTACGCAGTGAAGGCTGAGCACGGGTACCGGCATTCCAAGGGGTTTACGCTGCAGGACTTTCACGAGCCTATTCAGATCACCAAGTCGAGCCGGGATGTGGTCATCGACAACTGCGTTCGCTGTCATGATGCGATGACGCATGACATCCGATTCGCCGCGCAGGGTGGGAAGCAGGATCGCACTTCGGTTGATTGCATTCATTGTCACGCGAGTGTCGCTCATGGCGTCACTCGTTGATGTGGAGGTTTGTAGTATGGACGCTCAATCAAACACTGGCGCTCGACGCGGCGGCGTAAGCAAGGCGGTTGTTTTCATCATCGCCGCGTTGGCATTCGGCGCCGGCACGATTGCCGCAATGTATATGTATGGCAACATCAGCAAGCGCAAGTTCGAAGCACAGAACTCTGTGCTGCGCATCGTCGATCTGGATGAAAAGACGATTGATCCGGCTGAGTGGGGTAAGAACTTCCCACGTCAGTACGACGGATACATCCGCACGACCGACAACGACAAGGCGATGTTCAAGTGGAGCGAGGGTCGCCCGCCCGAGCATGAAGAGGGAGCCGACCCGCTCCAGACGCCGGCGGAATCCAAGCTCGTGAGCGATCCGCATCTCAAGACGATTTTCAACGGGTATGCATTTGCGATTGACTATCGCGAGCGGCGCGGGCATGCGTTCATGCTGCACGACCAACGCGAGACGGAGCGCGTGAAGCAGAAGCCCCAGCCCGGGGCGTGCCTCAATTGCCACGCGTCCAACGTCGTCGCGTATCGTGAAGCGGGCATCAAGGTGGGGAGCCCCGGAACACTGGAAGAGCCCTTGCTCTCCGAGAATGGCCAAAAGCAGCTGTTTGCGGGCTGGGAAAGTGTCAATCACCTGCCCTACGCCGATGCAACCAAGCTCGTGTCGCACCCGATTTCGTGCCTTGATTGCCACGATCCCGACACGATGGTGCTCCGCATCACACGGCCGGCGTTCATGGAGGGGATTGCGCATCTTGCTGAGTCCAGCGACCCGGTGCCGCACATGCCCAGCGTTGAAAAGTGGCGCAAGGGCGACAAGAGCAAGCCTTACAACCCCAATGAACTCGCGAGTCGCCAGGAGATGCGTTCGATGACGTGTGCGCAGTGTCACGTTGAGTATCACTTCCTTGGTGAAAAGAAGCGATTGAACTTTCCGTGGTACAAGGGCCTGAAGGTTGAGCAGATGGAGGCGTACTACGACGAGATCGGTTGGAACGACTGGACGCACAAGGACTCGGGCGCGGCGGTGATCAAGGCGCAGCATCCGGAATTTGAGTTGTGGAGTCAGGGCATCCATGCGCGCAGCGGCGTGTCGTGCGCTGATTGCCACATGCCCTACAAGCGCGAGGGCGCGATGAAGTTCACGGATCACCAGGTGCAGACGCCCATGGCGCACGTCAACCAGTCGTGCCAAACGTGCCACAACTACACAGAGACGGAGATCAAGCAGCGGGTTGACATCATCCAGAGCCGCACCAAGGCGCAGCTTGATCGCGCCGAGGAGGCGGTGGTGGAACTCATCAATGCCATCAAGGAGGCAAAGGCAGCGGGCGCGACCGATGAACAGCTTGCCCCGGCGCGGAAGCTGCAAAGACAGGCGCAGTGGCGAGCGGATTACATCAACGCAGAGAACTCGATGGGCTTCCATGCTCCGGGCGAGGCGCTGCGGATTCTGGGCGAGGCGATTGACTACGCGCGGCAAGGAGTGACGCAGGTTGCGAAGTTGCAGGTGAAGGTGGCGGGTAACACACAGCCCGCGGTATCAGGTGCCACACTCACAAAGTAGTCAATTCGAACACATCCAAACGTATGCCTGACGGATGTTGGCTGAGCACTTGCATCAAGCGACGATTTCGCGGGTCGCGCCTATCATCCCAACCTGTTCTTACACAGAGATTTCGGAGCAATGTGATCAATGGCCCACGACCCCCTCGACATCGTTATTGGTTCGTCAGATTCAACCCGGCGCGATCAAGGTGCCGCGGCTCGGCATGTGAAGGCGGCGGAGGAGTTTGTCGCCAAGAACGAGCGCGTCTCGGCGATTAGTGAACTACGCAAGGCGCTGGCGGCGGACCCGGACAGCCCCAAGGCGCTGTTTGCGCTGGGGTACCAGCTTGACCTCGTGGGCGAGGAAGACGAGGCGATTGCGTTGTATGAGCGGTGCGTGGGGCGTGCGCCGGCGCATCTCAATGCGCTGATGAACCTTGCGGTGCTGTATGAAGATCAGGCGGACTACATGAGTGCCGAGCGCTGCCTGCGGCAGATTCTGGAGACCAACCCGAATCACATGCGGGCGTTGCTCTTCATGAAGGACGTCGAGGCGAGCAAGGAGATGGTGATCGAGGAGGAGCAGGACCGCGACATCTTCAAGCGCAAGGCGATGCTGGATACGCCGGTGACGGACTTTGAGTTGTCGGTGCGTGCCCGCACGTGCCTCAAGAAGATGAGCATCCGTTCGCTGGGCGACCTGCTCCGCATCACAGAAGCTGAGTTGCTTGCGAGCAAGAACTTTGGCGAAACCAGTTTGACCGAGGTGAAGCGCATGCTCGCGGCGAAGGGGCTGAAGCTTGGCCAGGGCCTTGAAGACGCGCACAAAGCCGCGCGGCGCGTGCTGATGGAGCAGTACAAGGGCACGGGGCGCGAGAACGTGCTCGCGAAGACAGTTGCGGACCTCAACCTGTCGGTGCGTGCCCGCAAGGCGCTGTCGCTGCTGAACATTCAGACATTGGGCGACCTGGCGAGCCACACGGAAGCGGAACTCATGGGCATCAAGAACTTTGGTGCGACGAGCCTCAAGGAAATCCGCGAGAAGCTTGTGGAGAATGGGTTGGAGCTTCGCAAACTGGATCCGTAAACTTGTGAAAGCAATCTGCATCGCTCAATATCAGCCCCTCGCGCGTCGCTCGAGG
>CAZEZV010000124.1:0-11642 GCA_964516725.1 uncultured Phycisphaeraceae bacterium | reverse complement strand
CAACGACATCGACTTCAACAACGACGGGTCACTCTTTGACCCGTGCGACATCGACAGCTTCCTGCTGCTCTTCAGCGAGGGGCCTTGCACGCTCTGCGGGGTGTAATTGGGAACAAGGGCCGCCCCTAACGGAGCGCAAGCCTCCGGGTGGCCTCAATGTGCATTCAACACAGATAGTCAATCGCGGAAGGAGCGGAGAAACGCGGTGGGAATCGAGGGAGCGTTCGCGCTTTCTTTTTCTCACTTCATCCCCGCATTCCTCCGCTCTTCTGCGCTTCCGCGCGATCTGCTTTCGCTTGGAGGGCAATACCGGCTGCTTGCGCACCATGGCTCTTTTCGTTCGTCGCCTTGGTCCGAGTACTGCGCGCCTGTTCTTTTTTCACGCAAACTATCAAAATCCTGTCAGTGCGTGACACGCAAGCGGCTAGGGCTTTGTAACACCAACCCAAGAGGAGGCTTGTCATGCGTTTGTCTTTGAATCGTCGTTCTTCCGTGTCCGCGTCTACTTCACGTTTGGCTTCTGTGCTCGCCGCGATGGCGGGTGCGGCGGCGTCGGCTCACGCCGCGATTTTCACGTTTACGCCAACCTGCGCACCGTTCAACTGGACATCGTTCTGCAACACAGTGACTCCGTGCGGGGGAGGGAACTTCACGACTTTTAACAACTTCGGGAACACGGCGTGCGGTGTGTCGCCCCTGCTGCCCGGTGCGGCGGATGATGTTTTCTTTGCCGGGAACGGCACCATCAACGCGGGCTCGGGCGTCCGTACGATCACGATCAACCCCGGTGTGTCCGTCACGCAGGCGACGAACATCAACACCAGCATCGGCTACGCCAACAACGGCATGCTCCTGGGTGGTGCGGGTAGCCAGTCTTGGAGCAACAGCATCAGCAACGCCGGCACCTGGACCGAAGATGGTGCGGGATGGGACCGCAGTTGGAACAGCGTGACGTTCACCAACACCGGAACCATGCGCTTTCCGGGCAGCATCACGCTGAACCACGGCTCGGGCGCGAACGTGCTGACAAGCTCGCTGGGTGCAACTATCATCAAGAACGGCGGGGGCATTTCGACCTTCAACGGTCCGATCACGACGACGAATGCCGGTGCGGTCACGAGTAACGCGGGCGGCGCGCTGAACTTCAACAGCCTGACATTCACAAGCAACGCCGGCGCGACGTACGCTGCGAGCGCGGGCGGCACCATCAACTTCGGTAGCTGCAACATCCGCGGCACGTTCCCGATGACGCTGGGCGCCAACAACCTCGTCACGTTCAGCAACACGACGTGCGGCGCGCCCGTGACGTTCAACGCGACAGGCGGCGCAGCCCTTCTTGCCGGCAACTTCACCGCGTCCGCCCCAAACCCATTCACAAACAACGGCCTTGTCAATACCGCTGCGGGCAGCCAGTCGCGCGGCGGCCCTTTCACCAACTCCGTTGGCGCGATCTGGACCGAAGACGGAGCGGGCTGGGACCGCAACTTCAACTCGCACTCGTTCGCGAACGCGGGCACGCTGAACTTCCCGGGCACCGTCATCTGGCAGCACGCTTCGGGCGTGAACCCATTCTCGAATTCGGGAACGGTCGTGAAGTCAGGCGGCGGCACCATGAGCATGAACAACTTCCCCCGCACGAACACGGGCACGATGAACGTGCTCGCCAATGGCGGCACGCTCCAGTTCAACTCGAACAGCTTCGCAAGCACCGGCGGGGCGAACTACAACGTCACAGGGCCGAACTCATCGATCTACTGGAACACCAACACGATCTCGGGTACGTTCCCCATTTCGCTCGGCGCGGGCGGTACTGCATTCTTCACGAGCCCCGTCACGAGCGCGCCCACGACAATCACTTCGACAGGCGCGGCAGCAGTCATCACGGCGGGTAGCATGAACACGACCGCTGGGTTGCTCACCAACTCCGGCCTGCTCGCATTCGGGGCCGGCTCACATTCCTGGTCGGGCCCGTGGACGAACAGCAATACCGGCACCATCACCGAAGACGCTGCGGGATGGGACCGCGGCCTTAATTCGGTCGCCGTCACCAACAATGGCACACTCAACTTCCCGGGAACCGTCATCTGGAACCACATAAGCGGCACCAACTCGGTGACGAATTCTGGCACGATCAATAAAACAGCCGGGGGACAGCTTTCGGTCAACAACATCGCGTCGTTCACGAGCAACGGCACGATAGCGGTCGCCGCGGGCGGCGGCAACGTGTTCCTATCGAGTCTCGCGTACACCGGCACTGGCAACATCACGATCGGTGCGGGCGGAGGCATGCAACTCAACTCCTGCACGGTGAGCGGGCCTCTCAACGCGACGAACTCGGGCGGCACGTTCCAATCCACGGGCACCATGACTGTGCCGGCCGCGGGCGCGCAGCTCAACGTCACGGGCAGCGGATTCACTGTCAATAGCAACCTCAGCATCACCGGCGGCGGCTTGCTCCGCAACAACAATGTCGCGAACGTCACCGGCGGCTCGAAGAGTTTCTCGGGCGATATCACCAATTCCGCAGGCGCGACCTGGACAGAGGATAACGCGGGCTGGGACCGCAGCCTTGGCAGCGTCGACTTCACCAACGCCGGCACGCTCAACCTGCCAGGAACCGTGATCTGGAATCATGCGAGCGGCACGAACACGCTGCTGAACACCGGCACCATCAACAAGACCAGCGGCGGCCAATTCAGCCTGAACAACATCACGTCAGTCACCAACGACGGCACGATCGCGGTTGCAGTGGGCGGCGGAAACACGTTCTTGTCAAGCCTCGCATACTCAGGCACAGGCACCGTCACGATGAACTCGGGCGGTGGTTTCCAACTGAACAACTGCAGCGTGAGCGGGCCTCTCAATGGAACCAACGCGGGCGGAACGATCCAATCCACTGGCACACTCACGACGACCGGAGGCGGTGCGTCATTGAACGTGACGGGCACCGGCTTCTCGTTCAACAGCAACAAGGGCGGCGCGCCACTTCTCACCAATACTGGCATCGTGACCGTGACGGGCGGGGACAAGTCCATCAGCGGGGCGATCACCAACGCGCTCGGCGCAACCTGGACGGAGGACAACGTGGGCTGGAGCCGCAGCATGAACTCCAGCGTCTTTACCAACAACGGAACACTCAATCTGCCGGGCACCGTCATCTGGAATCATGCGAGCGGCGTCAACAGCCTCACCAACGGCACGACGGGCGTGGTCAACAAGACTGCCGGTGGCGCGTTCAACCTCGGCTTCTCCACCAGCAACTCCGGCCTCATCGATATCCAGAGCGGCACGTACAACGCCAATGGCGGGATCGCTCAGAGTGCATCAACGGGCATCGTGCGCGTTCGCAGCGGCGCGGTGCTGGGCGGGGCAACGTGGAACATGCTGGGCGGCAGGCTCGAAGGCCGCGGCACGGTGAATCAAGTGTTCACAAACTCGGGCGGCACGGTCGCGCCCGGTGAATCGATCAGCACGAACGGGATTCTCTCATTCGCCAACACATTCACGCAGACTGCAGGAGGAACGTATGAAGTCTCGCTCTTCGGTCGCCCGCTCACAGGGCACGACCGCATCATCAGCACCAACCAGATGAACCTTGCGGGCACGCTGCGGGTCGTCATCACGCCGCCTTTCTTGCCCAAACTTGGCGATGTCTATGAAATCTGCCGCAGCAACAGCAACCAGCGCGTTGGCACGTTCAGCAGCGTCGTCGTCGACGGGCCCGCGGCCGTCACTGTGAGCGTCACATATACCACCAGCAGCGCGTTCCTGACAATCACCGGCACCGACTGCGGCTCCATCGACTTCAACAATGACACGTCGTTCTTTGATCCCCAGGACATCGACGCGTTCCTTAGCGTGTACGGCGAGGGCGACTGCATCCCCGCGACCGCGACGTGCAACGACATCGACTTCAACAACGACGCGAGCATCTTCGACCCCTGCGACATCGACAGCTTCTTGCTTGTCTTTGGCGAAGGGCCGTGCACGCCGTGCGGAGTGTGAGTACTCGCTCGGTGGAGCCGGCAGTGCGTGCTGACCAGACAACGAAGCATCGTGCAACAAGACGTTCAGACCGACGGCCGTTGGCTGTCGGTTTTTTTTATTCTACCGCAAACCACTGCACACACGAAGTTGCACATACTCGCGATGTTGATATTGTCGCAGGTGCGGATATCACTTGTCGGACACATCGCCCCCGCCCCCCCGCCAAACCGACCAGATAATATCAGGTTTTTTGGAGGGTAATCCGCACATGTGCCACTCGAACTCAACAAAAGCTGCCCATTGAAGCCGACTCACTCGCTCCTCTACTAGCGAGTTGCGTTTTCCTGCCTCCGGAAGTGGTCTAGGGCGCTCGCGGCGTACTACTTTGAAGGAGTTTCGGTATGTCCCGTCTTCGATTCGGCCTGGCATCGCTTTGCTTAGGACTGGGGACCGCAGTCTCATCCGCGTTGGCTCAGAATGACCGCATCAACGACCAGCCCACGGGCTGGTGGTATTGGTACGGTGCAACGCCGGCAGCTATCGATGCTGAAATCGCGAATGGACGGAGGCCATTCAACCTGACACCCACGGGCGCGAACTACGACGCAATCTTCGTGCAGAATTCAGGTGAGTTCGCCGCGACTTCGTTTGACGTGCTGTACAACGTGTCGGCAGCGACGCTCAACTCAAACATGGCGCTCACGAATCGGCGCGTCATTGACCTTGAAGTGACAAACACGCTGACAGACACATTCACGGCGACCGTTGTGAGCAACACCGGTGCGACGGCCGCACCGGGCTGGAACTTTGAGACAGGGCTGACCTATCAGCAGATGATCGACTGGCGCGATGCGAATGGCTTGCGCCCGATCGATGTGGATTCGTACAGCACGCTCGCGGGGACGCGATACAGCATCGTTGCGGTGCCGAATTCGGGGAACAACTTTCAGAGTGGCTGGTGGTGGTACTTTGGCGTGAGTGAGGCGCAGGTCACCAGCGCGCTCACCTCCAACGGTGCCCGCCTTATCGACATAGAAGTTACGGACAACAGCCCGCTCACCTTCAACGCCATCATGGTTTCGAGCAACGTCGGCCTAGGTCTGTGGGATGGAAACATCACGTCATCGGCCATTCAATCGATCATCGATCAGAACGCAGTACGCCTCACGTGCCTGCATCGCTACACAGACACGGGCGGCAACACACGCTTCGCCGCGGCGTTTGTGGATAATGCAAATGCTCAGACGCGTCGCATGCGTTCGTTTATGGATGCTGGGCTTGCGAACGGGACCTATGGATTCATGCTCAAACAAGTAGGCGGGTCCACGCTCGCGGCACTTAACGAGGACTTTGAGTATCACCCTGCGAGCATGATTAAGATTCTGTATGCAACGTATGCGATTGATCGTTGTGCGGCGAATCTCGACAGCCTTGGCAACAACTGCCCGACTCCTTCATGCCCTAGCTCATGCCCGGACATCGGCGTGTGCGGGAGTTTCAATCAGACCCTGGACGCGGCGATGCGAGGAATGCTCCGTCAGTCCGACAATTTGGACACAAAGGCAATTGAAAATCGCTATTCACGGGCAACGCTGAACTCGTACGCCGACAACACGCTGAACCTCGACAGCACACAGGTCAACACGACTATTGGCTGCTTGTGCACGACGAGCAACGTCACCAACGACATGACGGCCCGCGATGGCGTGAGCATCTACGAGCAGATCGCCAACGGCTCACTCTTCAACCAGACCTGGCAGGACACGCTGTACTCGATCATGATCAACCTCGAGGAATACGGCTACGACACGTACACGACGCTCAACACAGTCATCGAGAGCGAAGCAGCGAATACCAACCTGACCGCCAGCGAAATCGCCGACTTCAAGAACCAGATGCGCTTCGCGCACAAGTCGGGTGGCTCAACGTGCGACGACACTGGCCTTTCCTATAGCACGACGGGCGGCTGGGCGAGCGTGCCGTTCAAGGTGTTCAATTCAACGTTTGGATGGATCACTTTGCCGCGCGAATATGCGTTCACGGTGTTCGCGCACGGATTCACTGGCGACAGCCCGGTTGGTGCCGCGAAAGAAGAAGTTCTCCGCGAGCAAATCCGCGAGGCGCTTCAGTCGTGGGATGATGCTTGCTCAACGCCCGTCATCAACAACGAACCAGATGACGTGCTGACGGCGCCCGCTGGTTCTGATGTGCAGTTCCAGGTTGGGCTGGCGGTTGGCACTGGCAGCCGGACCTACCTGTGGCAGAAGTTCAACACCTCCAACAACACGTGGGCAAACCTGATCAACGGCTCGTTCTACTCGGGTGTCACCACGAACACTCTCACTGTTTTTAATGTCAACGAAGCCGACGAAGGGCGTTACCGCTGTGTTGTTTCGAGCATCTGCGGTAGTGACACGACCCGCTCTGCACTCATGCTCGTCGCTCCGCCCGGCCCGACGTGCGACGACATCGACTTCAATAACGACGGCTCACTGTTTGACCCGCAGGACATCGAGGCATTCCTGAGCGTCTACAGCGAAGGCCCGTGCGTCCCCGCGAATGCGAATTGCCAGGGCATCGACTTCAACAACGACACCAGTATCTTCGATCCGTGCGACATCAGCAGTTTTCTTGTGGTCTACAGCGAAGGGCCTTGCACGACGTGCGGGGTATAACTGATAGCTGACAACTGAGAGTTGATATGAACCGGAATCGGGCGCTTTGCGCGCCGATTCCGGTTTTTCTCTGGCTACAGCATTTCTCGACGCCGTACTCGGGTCGTATCGATGGCAAACGAGAATTCGTTTCAGTACAGAGACGCGGAGATCAAGAGAAAGAAGAGACATTTGTGAGATGAGGTGAGTGACTATGTGCAGGCCTTCGACACGGTTGTCCCATCATTCCGTCATGCCATCACTTCCTCATCTTCTGACTCTCTGTGCTGAAAAGATAACGACACGTAGCGGTCACTACGATGTGACAGGAATTGCGCTTTGTGCAGTGTGCGATTGAACGGCATTGGCCCCTCAGTTATCCGCAAAGCGCTGTATCATGAGATATGAAATAGCTGCCCAGTCAAGGATGCTCGCTCGCTTCTCATATAGCGAGTGAAGTTGTTTCAGCCATCGGAAGTGGTCCAAGGCTCTCGCAGTAACTTTCCAAGAAGGAGTTCCGGTATGTCCCTTACGAAAATGAGTGCGCTGTCCCTCTGCGCTGGCCTTGCCTGCGTCGTGTCCCCTGCCCTCGCGCAGAACGACCGCATCAACGACCAGCCCACCGGCTGGTGGTACTGGTACGGCGCGAGTGCAGCGTCGATCGATGCTGAGATGGCAAATGGTCGGCGTCCGTTCAATCTCACGCCAAACGGCGCGAACTACGACACGATTCTCGTGCAGAACTCGGGCGAGTACGCGGCGGCGTCGTTTGACGTGCTGTACAACGTCACAGCTTCTGCGCTTGCAACAAACATGGCGCTCACCAATCGTCGCGTTATCGACCTTGAAGTGACCAACACTCTGACCGGCACATTCACCGCAACCGTCGTCAGCAACACTGGCGCGACTGCAGCGCCTGGCTGGGACTTTGAAACCGGGCTGACGGGCGCGCAGCTCGGTGCGTGGCGGGATGCCAACGGCCTTCGCCCGATCGATGTTGATCAGTACAGCACGCTCGGCGGCACGCGGTACAGCATCGTCGCCGTGCCCAACACAGGCAACAACGCGCAGGGCTGGTGGTGGTACTTTGGCGTCACCGAAGCGCAGATCAACACCGAGCTCAACACAAACGGCGCCCGTCTCGTCGACATCGAGGTGACAGGCAACAGCCCCACCACCTTCAACGTCATCATGGTCTCGCAGAACATCGGCGGCGACTGGTGGTGGTATAACCAGACACCTTCGATGATCAGTGACAAGATCGACCAGACGGGCGGGCGCCTCACGTGCCTGCACCGCTACACCGACGGCAACGGCGACACCAAGTATGCCATCGCCCTCGTCGACAACGCCAACGCAAAGACCCGGCGCGTGCGCTCGTACATGGACAGTGCGCTGACCAACGGCGTGTATGGCTTCAAGGTCCAGCAAGTCGGCGGCAGCGTGCTGGGTTCGCTCAACGCAGACTTCGCGTATGAGCCGGCCAGCTCGCTCAAGATTCTCCACGGTGCGTACGCGATTGATCGTTGTGCGTCGGGCCTCGACAATCTGGGCAATCAGATTCTGATCCGCGACACCTGCAATAACAACGAATGCCCCAATCCTGCGGCACCGTGCAACTCCGCGAACGAAGACCTGTCCATCGCCATCCAGGAAATGCTCCAGCAAAGCGACAACAACCGCACGATGGAAATCGAACTCCGCTACGGCCGTACGAATCTGAACAACTTCGCCGCGTCAATGGGCCTGACCAATACCGACATCAATCACTGGATCGGCTGCGGCACGCCCGCGAACAGTTTCTCAGCAACCGACGCCTGCAACCTGTACGAGGAAATCGCCGATGGCTCGCTCTTCAGCCAGACGTGGCAGGACCAGTTGTACGTCTTGATGAATGACAAGGAGAGCCAGGGCTGGGGCGTCTGCCCGACGCTGTCCAACATCGTCACGCAGGAAGCCGCGGCGACCGATCTCACGGCGAGCGAAATCAACGACTTCCGTGACGCTGTCAACTACGCGACCAAGGGCGGCGGATACGGCGTCAACGGCCTGTCCTACCGCTCCGAATCGGGCTGGGCACGCATCCCGTTCAAGACTCTATTCCTCGGGCAGTACATCGTCTCGCCACGAGAATACACGGTTGCGACGTTCGTGCACGGTTCAACGAGTGACACAGAGTCACAGATCGCGTACAGCGCTGACGAAGAACTGCTCCGCGAAGAAGTCCGCGAAGCCCTCGAGTCCTGGGACACCGCGTGCACAACCCCCGTCGTCAACAACAACCCCGACGACGTGCTGAACGCTCCCGCAGGCTCAGACGTGCAGTTCCAGATCGGCCTCGCCATCGGAACCGGCAGCCGCACCTATCAGTGGCAGAAGCTGAACGGCCTAGTGTGGAGCAACCTGACGAACACGATCAATCAATACAGCGGCGTGCTCACCAATACCCTGAACGTGCTGAATGTCAACGAAGCCGACGAAGGCCGCTTCCGCTGCGTGGTCTCAAGCATCTGCGGCAGCGATACCAGCGACTATGGCATCCTGCTCGTGAATCCAGTCGGCCCGGTCTGCGATGACATCGACTTCAACAATGACGGCTCCAGCTTTGACCCCCAGGACATCGACGCGTTCCTGAGTGTCTACAGCGAAGGCCCGTGCGTCCCGGCGAACGCGAACTGCCAGGACATCGACTTCAACAACGACACGAGCGTGTTTGACCCGTGTGACATCAGCAGCTTCCTGCTCGTCTACAGCGAAGGACCTTGCACGCCTTGCGGGCAGTAACGCACATCTGACAACTGAAAGCTGAAATGAACCGGGATCGGGCGCGTGAAGCGCTCGATCCCGTTTTCGTTTCAATCGCGCACAAAACAAGAGCCGAGGGGCTCAAGCCCCCGGCGAGCCTCCAAGTGCGGCCAATCGCAAATGCAATCGCGGAGGCTGCCGAGGAAACAGAGAAACGCGGAGAACTTCAACAGAGAAACTTCTCGATTGTCACTCTCGCTTCCTCTCCGCGTTCCTCCGCTCCTCTCCGGTTCTCCGCGATCCGTCTTCATTCGAGAGACTGGCCGGGTGCTGGCGCACCTCTGCGATAGTTGCGCTATGCAAATCAAACATTTTTCGTGAACCCCTGCAAGGTTCTCACTCCTCGCGGCAATTCATGGTGCGGGCAATGTTGTTCGGCCCGCGACAACGAGTCTTGAAAGGACTGGTGCAGGACAACCCGGCAACAACTGTTGCATCCAGAAAAACACACGCGAGCGTTGAAGGAGTGTTCCTTCTGCTTCGCAGGAACTTTGTTCGTAAGACTAAAGGAGTCTGACCGTGACCACTCTCTCCACAATTCGTCCCCGTTTCGCAACCCTCTGTTGCACAGCCCTCGCCCTCGCGGCTGGACAGGCTTTCGCCCAGTCCTCCGTGCTATCGGGCGGCTTGATGCACAGCCCGACCGGCAGCGCCACGATCTCGCCAAGCCCGACGGGGCAGGGCGTATTCGTCCACAGCACCAATCCCAGCGATGGCGTGGCAATCCAGTTCGACAACGCCTGGGGTGGCGGCGTCGCGTTCGATTCTTCTTCGCTGTTTGCCGCCGACGGCATGAGCAGGATCGTCGAGTGCGCGTTTGCCCCGTGGGGCGATCCGTGTGCGGGGTTGCCGGAAAACTGCGGCGTCACGGCGGTGTATCGCAGCAACGGCGACGGCACGATCAACCTCAACGTCGAATCGCCGACGTACACGGGCGGGTGGATGGTGACGACGTTCAACACCGACGGCACGCCAGCGACGTTTGAGCCGCTCGGTCCGGGCGGGACGCCGGTGTATCAAGTCAACTGTGGCCCGGGCATGATTCAAGTCTCATACTCGGTGTGGCAGTCGGTGTGGAACCCTGTCTATCAGATGTACATCCCCACGCTTGTGACGTACACGCTCTGCATCGGGGCGACATCGCCGGGCCTGGAGGATCCCTCGTTCTCCAACCAGCGAGTCGTTCACCTCACGCCCATCGGCGTGCTGCCCGCGGACATCGACACCGGTTTGTCGAGCTGCCGGGTCACTTCTGAAGGCATCCCGGAACTGCACGTGTGCGACGTGCAAATGAGCGTGAGGCCGCCAGCGAACCCGGACTTGCACTTGGATCCGTCTGCCGCGACCGGCGGACCTGGGTCGATCGTGACTTCTTCGTGTCAGGCTGATGCAGTGTGCTGCGAAGACTGCGACGATCGCGATGATTCATCGCTTCGGGTCTCGGGAATGCCCGGCGGCGGCCCTCGCGTCCTGAACATCGCACCCCGGAGTTGGCTGGGCGTCAGCAGCACCGGGATGTCCGACGAAGCCGGGCTTTCGTTCTCGCAGGCGTGTGATGATTGCACGAATCAGATGACCACCGTCGCGTTGCAGGACGACAACGGGCACCATGTCAGCTTTGACATCACGTCGCTGGACGCAACCCAGTCCTCCCATGCTCTCTCCTTCGACTTTGGCGAACTCGGCTCGTCGATGCAAACACTGCGAGCCTTCGCCGCGGATGGCACGGAACTTACACCGCCCGGCGGCTCTCCGATCGTGAACCGTCAAGTCTTCAACACCACCAACAACCCCTGCCCGCCCGGCACCATTCCCACTTGGACCACATGGTGGAAGCCCGGGCACGGCTGGATCACCAGCTTCAGCTGCTGGGTCAACACCAACATGGTGCTGCCGGGCGGCAACGTACTGACGGGCGTGGCGTACATCAGCGTGGGCCAGCAGGACGCGCTTACACAGATGAGCAGCCTGCATCAGTGCGAAGTAGTCAGCCAGTGCGACGTGGTCGTCCGCTCCTTCGGACCCGACCCGATCACAGGCACCGGCCCCGCCTGCGACTCCATCGACTTCAACAACGACACGAGCTTGTTTGACCCACAGGACATCGACGCGTTCCTCAGCGTCTACGGCGAAGGCGACTGCATCCCGGCGACCGCAACCTGCAACGACATCGACTTCAACAACGACAGCAGCGTG
>CAZEZV010000123.1:0-11704 GCA_964516725.1 uncultured Phycisphaeraceae bacterium | reverse complement strand
ACGGGTCGCTGTTAGATCCCTGCGATATCGACGCGATCCTCCTTGTCATCAGCGAGGGACCGTGCACATTGTGCGGGGTGTAAGAGCGAAAAGCTGACAACTGAAAATTGAAATGAAGAAGAGTCGGTATGCTCCTGAGGCATCCGACTCTGGTTCATTTCAGCTGTTCGCTTTCAGTTGTGCGGTACCTCAAGGAGCGCACGCGTCAAGAACTATGTTGCGTGTCTCATTCGTTCACGACTTTGTTCGTCAGCGTGCCGATGTGTTCGACTTCGATGTCGATCTGGTCGCCTTGCTTCAGGAACACCGGCGGGTTTCTGGCAAAGCCCACGCCGCTGGGGGTGCCGGTCAGGATCAGCGTGCCAGGGACCAGCGTGTGGCCTTTGCTGATTTCCGCGATGAGGGTGGCGACGGAAAAGACCATGTCTTTGGTTGAGCCGTCCTGCATGAGTTGGCTGTTGACTCGTGTGGTGATTTTGAGTGATTGCGGATCCTTGATTGCTGCGCCGGGGACGACTGCGCCGAGGGGGCAGAAGGTGTCGAAGCTCTTGCCGCGGTAGAACTGGCCGCCGCCGCCTTCTTTTTGCCACCAACGGGCGGAGACGTCGTTGGCGACGGCGTATGCGAGGACGCAAGCGAGGGCGCGGTCGACGGGGACGTTTTTCACGAGCGGGCCGGAGAGGTCCGCGCCGCGCTGGGTTCCGATGATCACGGCGAGCTCTGCCTCGAAGTCCACCTGCGGGCGGTCCTGGCAGGCTTTGGGGATGATGATGTTGTCGCCTGAGAGGCAAAGGGTGGCGATGTTCTTGGTGAAGAGCATCGGGCGAGTCGGGATTTCGGCGCCTTGTTCTTTGGCGTGCTCGGCGTAGTTGCGGCCTATGCCGATGATGTGTCGGATGGGCGTGTCGATCCCATGGTGCTCGATGGAGATGCCTTCGGGGGAGCGGGTAAGGAGCATGCGTCAGGGTAGGTTGGCGGTCCCCCGACAACCCGTCTGCATCGACGGTCTCCGCTGATGCGAGGTGTGAGACGGTGAGACGGTGCCCCGCGGACGGTAAGACGGCGAAGTGCTATGCACGCGGCGTCCGTATCTCTTTCACCGTTTCACCGGATCACCGTCTCACCGGTTCATTTTCATCTATCCTTGAGCATGCCTCAACCACCCAGTGATCTCCGAACAACGCTGGGCGTCCCACAACACGCGCCCCTGGGCGTCCTCTTCGTGTGTCTTGGGAACATCTGCCGCAGTCCACTGGCGAAGGCGATCTTCGAGCATCAGGCGCGGGAGGCGAAGGTGCTGGACCGGTTCGTGATCGACTCCTGCGGCACGGGCGGGTGGCATGCGGGTGAAGCCGCGGATCCGCGATCGCGGATGGTGGCGGAGTGCAACGGAGTCCACATGAAGCACGTTGCGCGGCGGCTTGATCCGGACACCGACTTCGAGAAGTTTCATGTGCTGCTGGCGATGGACGAGCGGAATCGGTCGGACATGATCGAGTGCGGCGCACACAAAGAAAAAGTGTTTCTTATGAGGCGGTTTGACGACGCGCTCGCGTCGCTGCCGGATCATCAGATTGAAGTGCCCGATCCGTACTACGGCGGGAGCGACGGGTTTGAGAAGGTATTTGACATGCTGTGGCGAGCGAGCGAGGGGCTGTTGCGTCGGGCGGGATGATCGGGGTTCGTCGTGCCAACGAATGGCAAAGCCGGCCGATGCCGAGCGTGCAAGGAGTCAAAATCCGCGTCAACTTGGCACTGAGCGCCTGAAGCGTCAGTCAGTGGCACGATGTCTTGATAATCAACTTCCGGGGTCGGTTTGTGCCGTTTATGAAGGTTGGTGATGCAAAAACAGGCTGGGGATTGGCTTGCCTGTTCAGCGGCTGAATTGCACCTTGTTTGTCGCCGATGACCTGATCTGAGCAATGCGGCGTGGGGCCAGCCTGCGCTGCGATGCTCAGAGAGTGAGACACGGCACGATGACACAGGTTTCCCGCACACAACTTCGCACCGCCTTCACGCTGATCGAAATTCTGATCGTCGTGATCATCCTGGGCATCCTCGCGGCGATCGTCGTTCCGCAGTTCTCGACGGCGACGAGCGATGCGCGGGCGGGCAACCTGAAGGCGCAGTTGAGCAGCATTCAGAATCAGGTCGAGTTGTACGCCGCGCAGCGGAACGGTTTGTACCCGGACCTGTCGGCGGACTGGGACGACCTGACAACAAACAACTTCCTCAAGGACATTCCTTCGAACCCGGCGTGGCCCACGCAGGCGACGCAGTCAAGCGTGACGGAAGTGACGACGGCGGGTGTGCGCGGCTCGAGCAGCGCGGCGTGGGTGTTCAACGTCGAGGCTTCGGAGTTCCAGATCTACGCCAGCTACTTCAACGAAGACACGGGCCTCGTGACGACGACGGCGACGGACTAAGGACTTTCAGCGCGGTGACGGCGGAAACGCTGCGTCGCGGTTTGTTGGACATGTTTGGTCCGGGCAGCTCGAAGTGCCGCTGGTGGTCAGCGGGCGGGCGGGCCCGAACTTTGGGCCAGCCTTGGGGATGTGTAAGCCCGCAGGCTGCCGGACAGCGAGCGTGGTTGCTCGCAGAACTTTTCAGGAGTGTATTGCATGCGTAACGTCAAGAAGAACATCAAGAAGGCCTTCACGTTGATCGAAATTCTGATCGTCGTGGTCATCCTCGGCATCCTCGCCGCGATCGTGGTGCCGCAGTTCACCAGCGCGACTCAGGACAGCCAGGCTGGTAACCTCAAGGCCCAGCTCGGCACCCTGCAGCGCCAGATCGAGCTGTACTACGCGAAGAACAACGCGTATCCGGTTTGGACGTCGAACGACCTCGCTGGCAACTACGGCTGGGGCAACATGATCACCGGCAGCTACATCAAGGATGCTCCGACCAACCCCGCTGTTGCGGCGAGCGCGGCTGCAGGCGTCAAAAAGGGTGTTGTCACGAGCAACGACGCGACCGGTATCGCGACCGCTGGCTGGGTTTGGAACGACAGTGGCGCAACGGCACTTGCTGATCGCAACCGTCTCTTCGCTTCGAACTTCATTGAAGCAACGGGTGTCGTGAGCAGCACGGCTACCGACTGAACAACTTCAGTACTCTGACTTGATTCGCACCGCACGCCCCGCAGGCGTGCGGTGTCTTCTTTTGGTTGGCACGATGACTATACCGCGCACGCCGGTTCGATAAGCACAAGATCACACGCCCCTCCACCGCCCCCAAACACGCGACCACTTTCCGCCGATACACGTTTGCAGCGGGCAGCGTGGACACGGAGGTTCGCATGTCGGCACGATTTTCAGTTCGGGAGACGTCACGGATGAGCACACGCACGCGCACAGTTCGGCAACACCTCAAGCGAGCGTTTACGCTCATTGAGATTTTGATCGTGGTGGTGATTCTGGGCATTCTTGCGGCGATTATCACGCCGCAGTTTGCGAGCGCGACCAGCGACTCGAAGGCCGCGAACATCAAGTCGCAGTTGCACATGTTCCAGCAGCAGATTGACTTGTTCTATGCCAGAAACGGGCACTTTCCGTTTCCGTCCAGCGCGGGTGCGGCGGACTGGGACGAGATGACCGGCGACGAAGACGGCGACGGCACGATCGAGGCGGGCGAGAACACGTACTTCAAAGTGATTCCGCTCAACCCGGCGTGGAATCCGGCTTCGGCGCCCGAGGCGGGGCTGATTGATGTGGTGGCGGCGGGGACGCAGGGCTCGGCGGCGGTGGGGTGGGTGTGGGAACTGGACACCTACACCATTCACGCGAGTTTCTTTGATGAGGCGACGGGGCTGGTGACGGCGAACGCGACGGACTGAGGGCTTTGGCGGCAAGGCCGACTTAGATATCGATTGCGCCGAGGAAGTCGACGGCGATTGCGTCGGCGATCATGAAGCCCTGGTCGGTGAGTTGGATCGCATTGTGTGAAACAGAAAGATTGCCGAGCGGCTCGTGGCGTGCGAGCTGCTTGTTGATGCGCACGCGGATGGTGGTGTCTTGCAGGCGTGCAATGACTGCGTCGACTTTGTGCATGTTCACGCCTTCGTTCGTGCGCAGGCTGGTCCAGATGTATTCGCCGAGGTTTCTGCGTTCGTCGGCAGGTTCGAAGTCGGTGATGGCGCTGAAGCCATTTTCTGATTTGCTGAGGTAGTCGTCGAGGCGAGGGGTGTTCTTCCAGCGATGACCGTTCATGTGGGCGCTGGCGGATGGGCCTGCGGCGAGCCAGTTGTGTTGTTGCCAGTAGGCGAGGTTGTGGCGGCACTCGCCCCCCGAGCGAGAGAAGTTGGAGACTTCGTAGCGGTGTAGGTTGTGCTGGCGCAGTGTTCGGACAGTGTGCTCGAACATATCTGCTTCGAGGTCTTCGTCGGCGCGCTGGAACTGGCCTTGCTTGAGGCGGACGGTCATGGCGGTGTTGGGTTCGTAGGTGAGGGTGTAGCAGGAGAGGTGCTCGGTTTGGAGCGAGAGTGCGCGGCGGAGGTCATCGTCCCACTCGCTGAGCGTTTGTCCTGGAATCGCGTAGATGAGGTCCATCGAGAGGCGATGGATGTTGGCGCTGCGGGCGAGCTCGATTGCGCGCGGGACGCTTTCGGGGTCGTGCCAGCGTTCGAGGGTCTTGAGGTGCTTGGGGTTGAAGGATTGCGCGCCCATGCTGATGCGGTTGACGCCACCTGAGACGAGAAGTTGCATCAGGTCGGCGGTGACGGTTTCGGGGTTGGCTTCGACGGTGAATTCGGAATGGGGTTGCAGTTGGTAGTTTTGGTGAAGGGTGTGGAGGAGGCGCTGCCACAATTCCGGACGGAGGAGCGTTGGGGTGCCGCCGCCGATGAAGATGGTGTGGAGGGGCTTGCTTGCATATTGCGCGAGGGAGCGGAGTTCGGATTCAAGGCGATGTGTGAAAACTTCCTGGCGATCGCGGGTGTCAACGATGCTGTAGAAGTCGCAGTAGTGGCACTTGTGGAAGCAGAAGGGGATGTGGATGTAGAGGGAGGTGGCGCGGGCGGCGGCGCTGGAAGGGCACGCCGCGGCGAGGGCTTGGCTAGCCCATTGAACCTGCGGCGAACCGGGCGTTTGGCCTGTGTGGGTGTCGCTCTGGGCTGAAATTTGCGCGAGTTTTATCTCTTTAGGCACGTTCCAACGATAAGCGGGCACTGGAACTACTCTTGTGCGTAGGAATAGGGAGCGGGAGTGGCGAGCCGGGAACGGCAAAGTGAGAGTCGGTGGGGTGATTCGGTTGGGGGGGTTCGGGAGGGCGTGGCGGGATCGAGGAACGACTATGAACGTGATGCTTGTATTGGTCAGTGAAGACGGCAAGTCGCAGGAAGTGGCGCTGAAGAAGCCCCTGAATGTGATCGGGCGGCAGACCGACGTTGCGATCCGCATTCCGTCGCAGAACGTGTCGCGGCATCACTGCGAGGTGTCGATCGCGGACCACAAGGTGGTGATCAAGGACCTTGGCTCGAGCAACGGGACGTATGTGAACAAGAAGCGCGTGACGCAGGCTGACTTGAAGCCTGGAGACAAGATTTCGGTGGGTGGGAAAGTGTTTGTTGTGCGCGTGAATGGGATTCCGGAGGACATCGACGCGGAGGACGCGTTTGATGATGGGTTTGTGCCTGTGGCGGTGGGTGGTGGCGCGAGCGTGCCAACTGGTTCGCAGGCGCCGGCAGCCCCTGTGGCGAAGCCCGCGGCGGCCAAGCCTGCTGCACCGGCGCCACCCGCGCCGAAGCCTGCGCCGAAGGACTTGGACGACAGTGACGAGTTTGACTTTGATTTTCTTGATGAGGACGAGGATCTCAAGAAGCAGCCGAAGTTGTGATCGGAGCGACGTGCCACCGACGACCGCTGTGGGTCGTCGGTGGTGGAAACTCACAATCCACCGTTTTTTAGGTTCGCCACCGACTCGTCAAAGCACTCGTCGGTGGCACGATGCTTTGTATCCGAATGAACTGGTTCGCCTCCAAACATGATCGTTCGTTTCACGTAGCGGGTATTCTCAACGTCACACCGGATTCGTTTGCGGAATCGTCGCGGCATATGAGTGTTGAGAGCGCGGTTGAAGCCGCGCGGCGGATGGTGTTTGACGGGGCGGATAGTCTTGATATTGGCGGCGAATCGACGAGACCGGGGAGCGCGGCTGTTGATGCTGCTGAGCAAGTTCGGCGGGTCGTGCCGGTGATTCGTGCGATCGCTGGCTTTCGGCTTGGAGTGAAGGAGTTCGGCTGGGCTGAGCCATTGCGGATTTCGGTTGATACGACCAGTGCGGCGGTTGCGGAGGCTGCGTTGGAGGCGGGCGCGACGTGCATCAATGACACTTCGGCGGGGCGGGACGATGCGCGGATGTTTTCGCTCGCGGCGGAGCGGGGGTGTGCGATGATTTTGATGCATCGCGAGAGGC
This sequence comes from uncultured Phycisphaeraceae bacterium, assembly GCA_964516725.1. Taxonomy (GTDB): domain Bacteria; phylum Planctomycetota; class Phycisphaerae; order Phycisphaerales; family UBA1924; genus BJHL01. The sequence goes on along the minus strand of CAZEZV010000123.1, from coordinate 5,290 downwards.
AGCCAGGAGAGGATCGATATTCAGATCGATATTCGAGGGGGAGTGGCGCGCGGCCAGAAGGTGAGGCACCGATCGGTGGTTCGGTGGTTGAGCATGTGAAGCGATTTCTTGATGAGCGGACGCGAGCGGCTGTCTCAGCGGGCGTGGCGAAAGATCGCATTGCGATTGATCCGGGGCTTGGGTTTGGCAAGACAGTTGAGCAGAATGTCGAGCTCATCAAGGCGACGCGAGAGATCGCGGCCGTTGGGTTTCCGGTGATGAGTGCGTTGTCTCGGAAGAGCTTCGTGGGGCGGATTGGGCTTGGCAGAGATTCGCAGCCGAGCGAGCGGCTCGCGGCGACGATCGCGATGAGCGTGATGCACTACGTCGCGGGGGCGACGATATTTCGGGTGCATGATGTGAAGGAGTGTGTGGAGGGGGTGAGGGTGGTGGAGGAAGTGACCAAGTAACGGAGTGATGGAGTAATGGAGTGGTGGCACAGGCGTCCTCGCCTGTGAAGGGAGTGCAAGGATGGTCGTTCACAGGCGAGGATGCCCTCCGCCTGTGCCACTCGTTGCTCACCTGGGCCCGGTTTGCACCGTTCCCGGATCAATGACCTCGACTCGGCCGTCGCGTGTCGTGATTTTCACGCGGGCGGCGGTCAGGGGGCTGGTTGCGGCTGCTCCATTTTTCGCGGGTGCGGCGGCGATAGTGACGGGAGTGGTTGCGTCGCCTCGGGCTTCGAGGGTGCCTGCGGTCACGTCATACGTTGCTGTGACGCTCGTGAATTCCTGACCTTGCAGGTTGCCCCACACGCCTCCTTCCGCGAGTGCGGAGGTGAAGGCGGTGTTGGAGAAGAGTGAGCCCATGGCGGAACTCTCGCGGGGCGGAATGGTCTGATTGGGTTGATTTTGTTGATTGAGTTGCGTCGGTGCGAGTGTGAGCGAAAGCGTTTCGCATTCCATCAGTGATGGATTCGTGCCGGCGACTTCGCGGTGCGCAAGTCGGACGCGGCCTGTGGCCGTTGCGAGCGATTCGCTTTCGCGGAATGACATGCCTTGCTGCCACTGTACCAGCGTGTCGCCTGCGCTGGTGGCGTCAAACTTGGTGGCGCTGTTCGCGGGAATCGGTTGTGCTGGCTTTTCGGCTGCGCCGATGTGCGCGAGCAATCGTCCCGGGCCGGTGGCTTCGAAGGCGCGTCCGGTTGCGAGAGCGGTGAGGCGCGGAGCTTCGACGAAGTAGGTCGAGACAGCGGCGTTCTCGGTCGCGGGTTTGTTGGAGATTGTGGCTGAGGCGGGTTGATTGGCTGAGCCGGTGGCGATGACGGATGAGACTTGCAGGTTGGCGGCGAAGGGCGTGGGGGATGACGTGGGCGAGTCATCACTTATAGAGTTGGGGAGGTTGGAAACGGCACCAGTTGAGGTATTGTTTCGAGATTCTTCGTTCGCGTCTGCTGCCTTTGGTGCGACGAACGTGACAGTCACCGTCGCGGCGTTGAGGCGAGAAGATTGCACGCCATCCTCCAGCGTTGCCACGACGTTGTTCGTCATTGTCGCGGTCGCGGCGGATTCGTCGTAGGTGATGGGGCCATCCGCGCTGGCGACGAGCGAGGCGAGCGGCTTGGTGTTGACTGCATCTGCGTCCTTGATCGCGGCTTCGCGGAGTTCCATACGGCCGCCCATGGGGAGTTGGGCGGTGCGCTTGAGGCCATTGAGGATTATCTTCGGGCCTGCGATGTTGGATTCGTCGCGGACGAGAGTTGCGGGGCGCTGCGGGGTGCCATCGAGGGTGACTTCCTGGCCCGGGACATCGGCAGCGAGCGAGAGTGAGGTTGCGCGGACGTTGTCGTGACTCTGGAATGCGACTGGTTCGAGCGCGGTGCCGGTGGCGATGAGGGTGGCAAGCTGGATCGCGGTCGCCGGTAGAGTTTGCTTGTCGCTTGCATTGTCGAATGTTTGTTGTGTCGCGTCGCGCGGCACGGAGTGGAACGAGCCGGAGATTTCTCGGGCTGTGAGTTGATCGAAGGCCTGTGCTGGACCAGGCTGCGAAGGTGTGGAGTTTGCCTGAGCGTTCTTGGCAACGTGTGGGATCCTTGCGGAAGCCATGCCAGCGCCGACGAATGTCGTGGGGATCGCGCTGGTCATGTCAGCGGATGGTGTGAACTTCACCGTGATGACATCGGCGGTGAAGAGCGCATGTGCGGCGTCGGTCACGCTTGCCTGGCCGATGGCTTGCGACAGCGTGGGGAGCGTGACTTGGACTTGTGTGTTGTTGGGCGTGGTCCGAGCGAATGTGTCGAATTGCGTGACGAGTTCGTTTGCGCGGACGGTTGCGCCGCTCGACGTTGCGTCGACAGCACCGAGGAAGTGGGCGCGGGTGAGGCGGGCGCTTGTGCTGGTTGCGGGCGTGTCGGCAGATTCGCGAGCGAACGTGAACTCGGCTTTCTCTCGCCACCTGATAGTGGGCGCGTCTTTGGGTGTATCTTGCAGCGAAGCGGGTTGCTTGATACTTGATTCAGCGACGGTTGATTGTTGTGCTTGAGCGACGAGCATTCCTGCGCCGACGACGCGGGCGATGTTGGTCTGCTGGTCGAGTTGCATCGTGCGGGCGGTGAGGTTGCCGGCGTCGCGGGATTGAATCAAGAGTGCGGCTTCGCCCGTTGCGTTCAGCGTGAGCAATTGGCGCGTGCCTGCGATCTCGGCGGTATCCGCCAGCAGCGACAAGCCGCGGGTGGTGTCGTGTGCGGTGATTCGCTGCACGGCAGAGGATTGCAGCGTCGCCCACCACGCGTCGCGTGCGAGTTCTTGCGGAGCTTTCAGTATTCGGCGGACTTCGATGGGGCCGGCGAGTGTCAGACGGGTGGGCAGGTCGCCTTGGGATTGCTCGCGAAGGGAATTCGGCTGCGCCGGAGTGGTTGGTGGTTGAGAGGTTGTTGTTGCTGGCGAGTTTGCGGGGCTGGTTGTGTTGGTTCCGGCTCGTTTCGCGGTCTGCGGTGATTGGTCGATCGGCTGAGTGCTTTTCGGCGATGCTTCGGTCGCGTCGTCTTGATTCGTGCGGGCGATTGTGCCATCAATGAGACGGGCGTAGGCCTGGAGGGACGCGGCGGTGAGTGTCAGGCCTTCGCCTTGGGAGACGGTGAGCGTTGAGGGAGTGTTGATTGAGTAGAAACTCTCGGTGCCTGCTGCAGCTTCGTCGGAATCCGTTGTCGCATTGACTTGTTTCGCTTCGCGTGGTTGCGTGGCCCGCTGAGCCTTTGGAGCATTCGCCTGCGGGTTTCCGCGACTGGTCACCGCTGTTTCGTGTGTCGTGCTCCCGGTAGTGCTTTGCGTTGCTGGCGATGAAGTGCTCGATGAATCGGCGGGTGAGGCGGTGGAAGAAAGCGTTGCTGAAGCGGTGCTCTCTTTGCGAGACGGGCGGATGATGACTTCACGAGTCTTCGCGATCGCGATGCTGTCGACGATGCGGGTTGCGGGATCAAATTGCACGACCGCGCCCTGGCCAGCGTAATCGAGCGTGCGCCATCGTGCGTCGAATGACTCTGGGACTTCCATTTGCCCTAGGAGCCAATCGACGCTGACGCGTGAAGTTCTGAGGATTGCGAAGGGTTCCGCGGTCTTGATGTCAGGGCGCGAACCGTCGGTCGTGGCTTCGTAGACGCGGATGAGGACGTTGCCAACGAGGCTGCCAGTTTCGACACCACCTGAACCCCCGGAAACGCTGCTTGTCTTGCCGGTTGTCGCGCGTGCGGCTTCGCTCGCGACGCGCATTTGGCCTTCGTTGGCTTCGACGTAGATGCTGCGGCCGTCGGTCGTGAAGAACCACGCGACGGGCTTGGTGAGTTGATAGCGACGCTCGGGCAGGGGCTGCGAGGTATCAGCGGTGACTTCGCCGGCGATGCGCGTCGCGTCGGCCCGGTCGGCGAACTGCATGAAGAACTTTTCGCCCTGCGTCAGGCCGCCCTGCGAAGTGGTGAGAGCGGGGACATTCGCCAAGTTGGGAGTTGAAGGCTTCTGGGCGGATTGCTCGGCGAACTTCTGCGGCGACGAGGTGGTGGAGATTCGCGCGATGAGGACGAGTACGACAGCGAGCGTCACAGCGCAGCCGGCGGCGATGATGAGGCCGGTGCGGTGGATGGCGCCGGAGCGGCGTGGGCGCGACTGTGAGGTGATGGGTTGGAACGCGCTGGGTATTGGCACTTGAAGAGACTGTATGGAATGAACGCGGAGGACGCGATGATTCGCGGAGAGAGAGCCGTGCCACCGCCTTCAATCCTTGATCAACCTCATCGCAATCAAGTCCTGCACATCCAGCAATCCAACTGGATTGCCGGTGTCATTCACAATCGGGATTTCGTCCTGGCGGTGTTCGCGGATCATTTGCACGGCGTCGCGGACGAGAGCGGTGTCGGAGAGCGTGCGCGGCGACTTCGTCATCACTTCGCGGATCGGGCGGTCGAGGGCGGTGCGGTCTTTGACGACGAGGCGGCGGACGTCGCCATCGGTGAAGATGCCAGCGAGCTTGCCGGCGTCGTCGATCAGGATGAGCGCACCGGAGCGGCGAGCGACTTTGGAGGCTTCTTCGAGGGCTTGGTTGACGGTGCGGGTGCAGTGGACGAGCGGGAGATTTTTTCCGGCGACGGCGCGCATCACGTCAGTCACGGGGCGAAGCAAGCCTCCCAGCGTGCCGCCGGGATGTCGCCGCGCGAAGTCGTGGCTCGTGAAGTTGCGTTCGCGGGCGGCGCACAGGGCGAGGGCGTCGCCAAGAGCGAGCGTTGCGGTTGTTGAGCACGTCGGCGCGACGAAGTGATCTTCGCCAAGGCGTTCATCTTCGCGGAAGCCAGCTTCGCGCGTGATGCCGAGTCGCAGCGCGACGGTGGCGAGGCGTTCAAGGCTGCTGGTGCTTGCGGTCTTGGTTTCGCCGCCGGTGATGGAGATGATGGGTAGACCATCTTGGCGGAGAATGCCGCAGAGGCCGACGACTTCGTCGGTTTCGCCGCTGAAGGAAATGGCGATGACGGTGTCGGTGGCGCGGAAGCGGCCCAGGTCGCCGTGCGCGGCTTCGGTGGGGTGGACGCTGTGGCTGGGGATGCCCAGGCTCGCGAGCGTGGCGGAGATTTTCGCGCCGATGAGGCCCGACTTGCCCATGCCGGAAACGAGGACCGTGCCACCACTCTCGGCGCAGCGGACGATGAGTTGCACGGCGTGCTCGAAGTTGCTGCCGATGCACGCTTCGAGCGCAGCGAGCGCGGCGGCTTCGTCGGCGATGACGGACTTGCCGAATTCGAGCGTGCTTGCGCCGGCGGGCTTGGATT
>CAZEZV010000122.1:0-11737 GCA_964516725.1 uncultured Phycisphaeraceae bacterium | reverse complement strand
ACATCGACTTCAACAACGACGGCTCGCTCTTTGATCCGTGCGACATTGACAGCTTCCTGTTGGTCTTTTCGGAAGGACCGTGCGCCTTGTGCGGGCTGTGAGCCGTGCTTTGCGAATAGCCGCGCGACGCGGTGTACGCGAGACGGTGCACGAGAAGTAACTGGCGAGCACGCCGCGGGTGGCGGAGTTGTTAAAATAGATCACCGTCCGCCCGGAAAAGCTGCGGATCATTGCAGTGCCTGCGTTGGCGGCCTGTTGATGGTACAATTCAGAGTATTCGTGCGGGGCTAGGGGGAGGGAGACGCACCCATGAAACGAGGACTCGTTTTCGCTTCGATCGCGATGTGTTTCACAATCGCAGGAGTGTCGCACGCACAGTTCGTGCATGCGGCGGTGTTTGGTCTGCCTCCGATCGGACTGCCCCAAGGAAGTGCGTTCGCAACTGCGCACGGCACATACCCGACTGCGGGTGTGTCCGCCGTGCCAATCTTCACGAACGTCGTGCCCGGCGTCGACGCCGGATACATGCGAACTCCGGGCGGAGGCTTTCCCGTGTGGAACCCCGCTTTTGTGTTTGTGTCGTCGCCGACGCCGATTCCCAATGTGCCGGCGTATGTGGGTCCCGGCGGCTCTCTCACCTGGATCACCGCAGCTCAACCGGCCTTCGGTTTCGGAGGGGCAAGCACCGTTGCCGCACCGACGCTCAACGGCGGCGTGGCGGTCACCACATTCCTCGCGTCCGACACCGGCGCCCTGGGCGGCACGGTGACGGCAAACCTGTTCACGACGGCGACTGATTACGTGAACACCGGCCCCGCCGCCGTGTTTGCACTGGGCCATGGGACGTCAGTCCGTGTCACGCTGGGAGCTCCGGGCGACTTTGCGTGTGTCGGGCTGAACATGCTCATCGAAGTTGGAACCGGCATCGGGTCGAACTTCGTGCCCACCGGGAACTTCAACCCGCCGCGGCTCTACATGGGGACCGATGGTGCGGGCGGACTTGCGGACGTGTCGAGCCCCGGCGCAGGCCCTGGACTGGTGCTGCTCGCGCCGAACATTGTGCGCTGGACGCGATGGAGCACCGTGCCGGTCTTTGTTCCTGCTGGCGCGACGGTTCGCCTGAGCGGCAGCATCATCGGGTTCCTCGACCCAGCGGGCTTTGAGTTTGACGAGATTCCGCCCGAGATGTTCCCCGCCGGGACGATGGACCTTGGAATGCTTGCTTCCACGAACGCGGTGCAATTGCTTCCGGGCGGCTGCGACTCCATTGACTTCAACAACGACACGTCGCTGTTTGATCCCATCGACATCGACGCTTTTTTGAGCACCTTCGCCGAAGGCCCCTGCATTCCGGCTTCAGCCACCTGCAACGACATCGACTTCAACAATGACGGTTCTCTGTTTGATCCGTGCGACATCGATGCGTTCCTGGTCATGTTTGGCGAAGGACCGTGCACCTTGTGCGGGCTGTGAAAAACGGGGCAGGTGGCGCGAGCAGTCGGCTCCGAGGGACCTCACGAAAACACGTTGTACTTCACGATGCACCACAGCGCCCACGCGCCGTCTTGCCAGGTGATTTTCTTGCCCTCGGCGTAGGTGCGACCTGAGTAAGACACACCCACTTCGTACACGCGCACGTTCAGTTTGGCGGTCTTGGCGACAAGTTCCGGCTCAACGCCGAAGCGGTCCTCTTCGATCCTGATTCGATTGATGATGTCGCGTCGGAAGACCTTTGGGCCGCACTCCATGTCGGTGAGGTTCAGGTTGCTCAGTGCGTTGCTGCACTGCGTGAGGAAGCGGTTGGCGACCGAGTGCCAGTAGTACAGCACGCGGTGGGCGTCACCTCCAACGAAGCGAGAGCCGAAGACGGCGTCGGCTTTGCCCGAGAGGATCGGCGCGAGCAGCTTGGGGTACTCGGCGGGGTCATACTCAAGGTCGGCGTCCTGCACGAGCACGATGTCGTTGGTTGCCTTGGCGGCGCCGGTTCGAAGGGCTGCGCCCTTGCCCAAGTTGCGATCGTGGCGGAACGTGAGCACATGCACAAGATTGGTTGGCGACGCGGCAAACGCCTCCGCGCACGCCTGTGCGGCTCGCGGCGTCTCGTCTGTGGAGCAGTCGTCCACGATGACGATCTGCGTTGCGAGGTTCATCGCCTTCGCCGAGTCCGCGACGCGCGAGACCACCTGCGCGAGCGTTGCGCCCTCGTTGTAGGCGGGGATGATGACCGAGAGCGTCATGTGTCGAGCGTATCGCAGCAAACAAGAGCCGAGCGGCGCAAGCCGCCGGCGCGGGGGCGCGGGAGGTGTGGGGGCGTGGGGCCACGCGGACCTTCGCCCGAAGACTCGCTCTGGTCCGGCGTTGGGAGCGCGCAAAAGAAAACGCTCCGCGTGGTGCGGAGCTGTTGGAAAGTTCTGAATCGTTTGGGCGTATCGCGCCGGGGGCGTGCGCCCCTCGGCTCCTGTTACACGCCGCAGAGGGTGCAGGGGCCTTCGGAGTACATCAGGAGGAACGAGCTGATGTCGCACGGATCAAAGACGGAACTGTCGTTGTTGAAGTCGATGTCGTTGCAGGTTGCGGTGCCGGGAATGCACGGGCCTTCGGAGTACACACTGAGGAACGCGTCAATGTCCTGCGGGTCAAACGAGGACGTGTCGTTGTTGAAGTCGATGGAATCGCATGTTGGACCGCCTGCGCCAACCACGAGTTCTCGCACGTAGTAGCCGCCCGCACGATTGCTCACGATGCGAAGCGTCGAAAGTCCCTTGGGGAAGGAGACGTTGATTGAGCCGTGCGTTTGGTAGATTTCGTTGCCCTGCGGACCGGTGTTGGAGAAAGTTTGCGAGCCGATTTGCTGGCCATTGAGCCAGATGGTCATGCCGCTGTCTGGTTCCCAACTGCTGGCGACGAACGACACGGGCAGGGTTGCGGCGTTGTCGGTGCGGATGAGGTAGTCAAACGAGCGGCCCGTGATCCACTCCTCGGGCGGAGCGGGGTTCTGCCACGTCGCCGGGTCGCGCATGACGTGCTTGCGGGCGTTGATCGTGCCGGGCACGAGTATGCCGGCGGTGAGCGGCGCGCGTGGTGTGCTCATCGCGTCGTCGATGGCCTGCGTGCGAGGCGTTGAGGGATTCGTCATGGTTTCGAGGATCGGGTATGCGCCCGAGTCCGTGTTCCAGTCGCCCGCGCCGGCGATTGCCCACACGAGCGTGCCGTTGCCGTGGCGCTGCCACATGTCGATGTACTCGTTGCAGAGGTCACGCATGCGTGGGTCGTAATAGAGTTGGCGCTTGACATCAACATACGCATCGCCCCGCGTGTCCGGGCCTGATTCATAGCCCACGACGGGTGCCATGCGGTACCAAGTGGACATGCTCGCGTAGCGTTCCTGCGAGATGTTGTTGTCCCACCATGCGATGCTGCCGATGTCGGCGGTTGTAGCTTGGCGGAGTTCGTTGACGTAATCGGTGACGGTGACGTCCGGCCAGTTGTCGACGTGCCACGCCCAGAAGTACATGCCGATGCCCAAGGCGTGGAACCACTGGTTGGGGTCGCCATACACATCCTGGATGTACTGGAGCATGATGCGATACTGCTCGTCGCGGACTGCCTGACCGCACAGCAATGGACGGACGCGCGTGTTGAGGGAGCCGGCGCCAAATTCATCCTGAAAAATCTGGCTCATTTCCTTGGTGCGCCGGGCGTAGTAGCGCCAGCGGTGAATGGTCGCGTTGGTGCTGCCGTCGTAGGCGAGGTTGGTCGCGGGGTTGTTGGCGTACTCGGCGTTGGCATAGTCGCGATAGTCGCGGCCCTGGCGATAGATCGTGTTCCAGACTTCGTTGGACATTTCAACGTACACCTTCAAGTTTGGATTGAGGTTGTCGCGCACAAGGCGGGCGAGCTGGCGGATGTAGTCGTCTGTCGCGCGGTGCGGGATGCAGAGGTAGTAGTCGCTGTTCACCTGGTTGCACAGCGCGATCGAGTTTTCGTATGGAATGCCGGTCTTGGTGCGCCACGTCACCTGCGAAGGCTGCGAGCGCTGGCTCCAGTGCGCCGTGATGTTGTTGTTGATCAGGTTCATGTCCATGAAGCGCAGGACGCTGAAGCGGTCGATGTGGTTGCGGTACAGGTTTGTGAAGTCCTGGGCCTCGTCCTGGTTGGGACGGAAGATCGTGAGATTGCGAACGCCGCCGTTGGTGCCGAAGAAGCCAAACATCACCTGGAAGTTGATGTTGGGGTAGATGTAGTCCGCCGTGACGATGCCGGTGTTGGTGTCGCGCACGACATTCTCAACCGTGCCGTAGCTGGCGATGGGGCGGATCTCGGGGATCGTTGCGCACTCGAAGCGAATCTTGTACGTGCCTTCCTGCCCGTCGTTGAGCGGTTGATTGCTGACGAACACCATCCCGGCGTCCATCGTCGGCCAGCCGTTGGCGTCAAGCGTGATGCTGGATTCGCCAAGCCACGGATCGGTGGGCGAGCCCCAGGGCCGGCCTTGCTTTACCAGGTTGGGAGTGAGTTGCGACCGAGTCCAGTCGCGGATCGCTTCAAGCCCCGCGCCAATCGTGAAGTCTTCGCCCGGAAAGTCTTGAGCGAAAGTCGTTCCCGCCGCGATGCATAATCCCGCTAATACCGAAGCCCTGCGCATGTTCATACACGCCTCCAATCCCCACAATTCTCACATAGATTTCAACGGTCCCCGCACACCAGAAGATACCTCAGGCGCACGGAATAACCACAATTCGCGTGTGTGATGGTACTCGAATGCATGCAAAGCAACCACCTCTTTGGGTGGAAGTGCGCAAAAATGCGCAACTGTCGCCAAATGGACGCGGCAGCCTTTCAAATGCCAAACAAATGTCGACTGTTACGTGCCGCAGAGCGTGCATGGCCCTTCGCTGAACACCAGCAGGAAACTATCAATGTCGCATGGGTCAAACAGGCTTTCGTCGTTGTTGAAGTCAATGTCGTCGCATGTCGCCGAGTCCGGGATGCAGGGCCCCTCCGAGTACACGGACAAGAACGCGTCGATGTCCTGGGGGTCAAACGAACTTCCATCGTTGTTGAAGTCGATGTCGTTGCAGACCAGTGGTGTGACAAACGTGACTGCGCCCACATACCGCCCGCCGCCGGGCACGATCAGTTCGGAGGTCGGGGCGCTCACTTCGCGCCGGAAAGTTCCGCCGCCTGTCACGCCGTCGCTGTAAATGAACCGCTGTTCGCCAGTGCTCTCACGGGGCAGCACCCACATGCCGCGCCCGCCCGTGGTCACGGGGTAGTACTGAATCTGCACGCCTTCAGTTGAAATCCGATACACACCGGCTGGCGAACTGAAGCAATCAACCCACACTTCCTGCTCGCCGTTGGGGCCCGAGTTGGCGATGTGCGTCTGCTGAGGAAATTCGGCGAGGTTTGCATTGCCGTCAAACAACACGCTCGCATTTGATCCATCGACATCGCACACGACGAGGTCTTCACCCTGGATGTCGCTCAGGAGCAGCCTGCCGTTGAAGTCGGACACGTCAAACGGATCAACCGCCAGACCAGAGACCGGATTCGTGACAACAAACGAGCCCACGCGCGTGCCGTCGGTCTCGAACACCACGATCGCGTCGCCCGGCGCGCCATTCGCCGTCCCGGCGTTGCTGACGTACACACGGTTGCCGACCAGTGCAAGGCCCCGGATATTGTCGAGCTGACCGGTGATCGCACTAATGAAAGTCGGTGCGGCGTAATCCGCCGCGAAGCGATAAATGGCATCGGACAGCTGGTCCGTTACCCACACTTCATTGCCGACCTGAATGGCTTCGACGGGCGTCTGGAAGTTGTAGTTGATCGAGGTGGGGTCGTCGACGATCCAGCCGAAAGTATCCACCAAACCAAACGCCGCGTCCGCAAGGTGCACCGAGTCGCTCGTGGAATCAACGTACATGAGGTAGTTTGACTGCGCTTGCGCGCTGGCGGCGATCGCAGACAGCCCGGCGAAGAGTGCAAGACGACGAGCGGAGAACAGTGTGGCCGAAGTGAACATGATGCGATCCTCTCTTGGTTGCGCTGCGGAAACAGCAAGAGAATCGTATCACAGTCGTCGAGGCGCGCTGTGTCCGAGAAGTATGGATTCGCGTGATCTGATCAGATTACGACTCGACAATCCGATTCGCAACCGAAACGCCCGATTGCAATGCACCTTCCATATATCCAACAAACTTCAGGCAGCAGGCTTCGCCCGCAAAGTGCAGTTTGTCGTTGTGGTGCCCTTGGCTGAGCAGCGGGGCGACGGTTGTCACCTGCCCGGGAGCGGGGAAGCTGTAGCCGGCACCTACGAACGGGAATCCGGGCCAGTCCATGAAGACAGGTTTGCCAGCTTTGTGCTCGCTGTATCCCTTGAAAATCTTTTCGAGTGTGTCGGCGTATGCCTTTGCGCGCGATTCGGTGACTTGCGCGCGAACGCGTTCCGCGACAGGGCCACCGGCGAATGCCGTGAGGCAAGCGCTGAGCGCCTGCTTCGTCGCGTCGTCGCCCGCGTTGTCGTCCTGGCCCGCCGTAGCGTCCCACGACCACGAAAACTGGTCATCGCTCAGACAGGTTGGATCAAGATTGAGCGATTCCCAGAATCGCGACTTCACGGGGCTCAGGAACTTGGTGTTGGTGCCCATCTGCACGCCAAGGTTCGCGGGGCCGGAACGAGTGAGTTCCTTTGGCAGCGCGGGAGTAAACGTGATGCGTTGCCACACGCTGGGCGCGACAGCGACGACAACGCTATCGCATTCGAGCGTTCGCCCGTCGCTGCACACGACCTTGACGTTGCCCTTGTCGGCGATGTCGATGGAGCGCACGGACAGCCGCGTGATGACCCGCTCGCCAAGCTCGCTTGCAAAGCGCTTCGCGAGCTGCTGATTGCCTCCCTTGCAGCGATAGACCTCGGACTGCGTCCAGTACTTGTCGAGCCCGCCGCCCTTGATTGCGGCGAGCATGCCCAAGTAGCTCGCGCGATCGTTGGCGACGCCATTGTCGCCCGCGAGTTGCGCGGCGATCGCGCTCTTGGCAAGGTCGCTGGCATCGGCGTCGTTGAGCCAGTCCGCGAGCGTGCGCTTGTCGAGCGAAGCGGCGTTGGAGTGTGTCCAGGGCGTGTCTGCATCGACATTCTGTGCGTCGGCGTCCATTGTTGTCAGTGCGGCTTCGAACTCTTCGTACAACTTCGACGATTCCTCGCCCGAAATCACTGTGCCGCCAAGATACAGCGGATAGTCCATCTCGCTTTCGCTCACGTCGAGAAACGAAAGCCCGAACTTCTCGGCATACGTGACCCAGAGCGGGTGATTGCTGCCGATGAGTTCGCCGCCCGCCTCGACATTTTTCCCCGCGACGAGCGCGTTGCCGTTCGCGTCATTGAGACTCATGACGCGCCCGCCCACCGTGCCGGTCGCTTCAACAACGGTGACGTCATGACCAGCGGCGTTCAGTTCGTAGGCGCACGCAAGCCCGGCGAAGCCGCCGCCGACGACGACAACTTTCTTGGCACTCGGCGTTCTGCCAAATATCGCGCCGGCGACTGCTCGCCTGCTGAGTAGCAGGCCAGCGCCGAGTGCGAGCGATGCCTTCAAGAACTCGCGGCGTTCCGAAGGAGTAGTTGGGCGATGGCGATGAGCGAGGCGTGCGAACAGTGACCGGGACATGCGAACCTCCGTGTTGGAGGGTGATAATACGGAGATCAACTCATCGCAGTGCCACTCACGCATCATCTGTCACGGCCACAACCGCGACGATGATGTTCGTGTCATCCTGCTGTTTCTTCCCCGACACGCCCAGCGCTCGGCACGCCTCTCGAACCGTCGCCCCCGTCGTGAGCACATCATCGATCAGCACGATCGTCTTGCCTTTTCCTGCGTGCAACGCGCCATCGCGGGCGGCCATTGAGTTCGCGACGTTCCTGCGGCGATGTTCTGCATCGCGTCGTGTCTGTGTCGGGCGATACTGGCGTTTCAAGGGTCGCACAATGGGCACGGCGCTCGACGACGGCGCTGCGCCGGCGCTCTCCCACGCATCCAGCAGACCGGCGCGAACGCCGCGAGTGAGGCACAGCGTGTGGTCGATGCCCCGCAGCAGGCGGCGCCGGAGCGCGACGGGAACCGGAACGAGCACAACGTCTTCAAGCGGGATTCCGTAGCTCGCGAGCGTCTGCGCGAGTTGTGCTCCCAGCTCGCGCCCCACGTCACTCGCAAGCCTTCGCCAAGCGCCGAACTTGACTTCAAGAATCGCGTCGCGCAACAGGCCTTCGTAGGTGCCTAGGCGCACAATCTCCTTCCACGGAACGCGCACGTCACCGCACCTGGAGCAGCCCGGTTGCGCGTCGCCATCGGGCGCAACTTCAAAGTCGCCCACGCTGTGCCCGCACTGCGGGCACCACAAGCCGTGTGATTCGGGCCGCCATTGAGACTCGACGCGTCGCTGCGCCCATGAGGGGCGGACAACGCCAAGCCAGGTTTCTTCGATGATGTTCCACCAGTGCGCGGGTGCCGGTGTTCCCGCGCTGTCGGCGGCATGACGACGGACTTTGTGTGTGTTGGGGTTTGTCGAGGGACGTTGAGTGCGCGGCGATTTCTCTGGCTGCGTGTCCATCGAGGCCACTTGTGTGGCGCTCGCGGAGTGATCGGAGTCGTCGTCGCCAAGCCGTGTCGTTGGTGATTGGCCTGGTGGCCACTGAAAACGCTCGGGCTTTGGAATCGGCACGCGGCGAGTCGGCGGCGGTGGGGGAGTCTGAGGCGTTGATTCGTCCGGTGGCATGAATCGCTTGCTCCCGTTCAATCCTCATGTGTTTGCCGCGGCACGTCTGTTGAAGACCGCTGGCGCCTGCGTCGCCCTATCCGCTGCAGCTAATCCGCGTTCGCCAACTGCTCTAGTCGTCTGCTTTGACTCTGCGCGGGCTGCGCAGTCAAACTCAGCATCCGATCAATCGCAAGCAGCGCGGGCTCTCGGACTTCCTTTGGAACAGCAACCTGATTCACAACTCGCGCCTTCGCGGGCTTGCTGCTGCCGCTGCGCTCTTCGAACTTTCCAACCAGATTGTCCAGCACCCACAGCAGGTGCGGCTGGTCAATCCGGTACATCGTTGTGCAAAGGCATTGACAGTCGGACAGAATGCGCACAAGCACGCCCCGCGCCGCGGCTTCCTTCGCGATGCGATTCACTAGATGCACTTCAGTGCCGACCGCCCATCGCGAACCTGTCGGCGCGTCGCGGATGACTTTGATGATGTATTCGGTGCTGCCGTTGAGGTCGGCCTTGTCGACGACTTCCTTGCAACATTCAGGGTGCACCAGAATGTTCATGGGCGCCGCGCCCGACGTTCCGTCGGCAGCACTCTGCGCTCGAACTTGATCGCAATGCTCAGGCCTGAACAACTTGTGCACACTGCAATGCCCGGCCCATAAAATCACGTCGCTCTTCAGAAGTTGTTCGCGCGTCGCGCCGCCAAGCGCAACGCCCTTGCGGGTCATGCGGGGGTCGTACACGCATGAACGCTTCGCGACATCGATCCCAAACTTCGCGGCGGTGTTGCGACCCAGGTGTTGATCGGGGAGAAACAACACCTTCGTGTCCTTCCCTTGAACCAACGCCCAACGAAACACATCCAACGCATTGCTGCTCGTGCAGCACGCCCCGCCGTGCGACCCCACAAACGCCTTGATCGCGGCGGACGAGTTGACGTATGTGATCGGGACAACTGTGCCGCTCCAGCCTTGCTCGCTCAGCGCTGCATGAATGTCGTTCCACGCCTGCACCGTGTCGTCATACTGCGCCATGTCCGCCATGCTGCACCCGGCGGAGAGGTCGGGCAGAATGACAGCCACCTCGGGAGGGGTGAGCATGTCCGCCGTTTCCGCCATGAAGTGAACGCCGCAGAAGACCACGTACTTCGCCTTGCCCGCACGCTCCTGGGCGAGCTTGGCAGCGACCTGCGAGAGCTTCAGGCTGTCGCCCGTCACATCAGCATGTTGAATAATCTCGTCGGTCTGGTAGTGGTGCCCCAATATGACCAACTGCTCGCCCAGCTCGCGTCTGCGCAACGTGATGGCACGCGCAAGATCCTCCGGGGGCATCTTGGTGTACACATCGGGGAGTGAGGGCTGCCAGAGCATGTGCAATTGTACAGACCGCGGAAGATTGGTGCTCATTTCAGCGCTGCAAACGTGTTGAAGTAAAAGTCTTGCAGATTTGCGCGAATTTCACTTGCACAATTCTGAAAAATGTGCATGCTGGTGTAGACTGACGCGTTCTGCCTCGCAAGGTGGCTGGGCGCGGCAGTCTGAAGAGGGGGCACTGAGCGTGCCGGGCAGGCGCGGCTCACCGGGCGTGCTGCTCGCCAAAAGCGAGCGCGCAGTCGACCAAATCGGGCACACATTTTGGTTTTGTATTTTCTCATTGTTCAAGGCTCGGTCATGAACCGCTCCCTTTCGTGGGACACAGCAGAAGGAAGGTTCACATGGCAACGCGTTCGCCAACGGAACTGGAAGCACCCTCAACCGACATGACAGCCGCGCCGATTTCTCAGGCGTGCGAGGTTGCATCGGAAGAGCATTCAGAAGTCGCTGCTCCCGCGTCTCGTCGCGGCTTGTCGCGGCGCGGGGCGTTCGCCCTCTTGGGCGCGGCGTTTGCGCCGGCGGTGCTCGCTCCCCGCAAGGCGAAAGCGCAGCAAGTCGCGACGGCACCGGCGGATGTTGATCCGAGCGCTGATTGGCTGCTGATGAAGCTTGTGGACCGCGTCACCTTTGGCGCGAACCAGGAAGAGCAAACACTGGCCCGATCGCTTGGATATGAGGGGTACCTTGAGTATCACCTGAACCACACCGCGATCGCGGACTCCGACGCTGAGGCGCGCATGGCGTCGTACCCGATCTATGGCATGACCCACGCGCAGATCGTCGCGACCGGCGCGACGGTCGTGCGCCAACAGTTGCTCGAGGCCCGCCTGATGCGGGCGCTGCTCAGCAAGCGTCAGCTCTTTGAGCGGGTCGTCGACATGTGGACCAACCACTTCGCGATTTTCATCTTTGAGAATGACAATGTCGCGTACTTGAAAGTCGCTGATGATGTCAATGTCGTTCGCGCCAATGCGCTGGGAACGTTCCCGGCCATGCTGACCGCCAGCGCCCACAGCCCGTCGATGCTGCACTACTTGGACAACACCGCAAGCACCGCATTGCAGCCCAACGAGAATTATGCCCGCGAATTGATGGAGCTGCACACCCTCAGCGTGACGGGTGGATACACGCAGGATGATGTCATCGCTCTGTCAAAGATCCTCTCTGGCTGGAGTTACGAATCTCGCTCCGCGCAGGCTGCTTACGGCCAGTTCCGATACATCTCGGGCAATCACAACACGCAGCCAAAGCTGTTCCTAGGCGTCACCTACCCGGGCAACCAAGGCCAGGCGGAAGGCGATGCGGCGCTTGTCCAACTCATCAATCACCCCTCGACCGCCCGCTTCATCGCGAGCAAGTTGTGCCTGGAATTCCTGGGCGAGAATACGCCCGACGAGATCGTCACCGACATCGCCAATGTCTACACACAGACCAACGGCGACATCAAGGCGATGCTGCGACGCGTCTTGCGTCCGGAGCGAGTCGCGGCTGCTCCCCGCAAGTTCAAGCGGCCCATGCATCTGTTCGTGTCGTCGCTGCGCACGCTGCCCGCCACCGTCAGCGCTCTCAACGGCCTGCGCGCACAGTTGCAGCCAGTG
>CAZEZV010000121.1:0-11764 GCA_964516725.1 uncultured Phycisphaeraceae bacterium | reverse complement strand
GATTGTCACGCAATCGATGCGATGACAACTTCGTGTATGGTGGCACAGGCGTCCTCGCCTGTGACGGACGTGTAAGGGTGTTCGGTCACAGGCGAGGACGCCTGTGCCACAAACTCACTGCCCCCACGCGCCCTGCGACTGCTCCAACGCTTTGTTGAGCGCCTCGAGTGACGCTTTGTCTGTCAGCGACGACTTCAACTGATCCAGCCACGCCTTCGCGGCTTCGTCGCCCTCGCCGCTGCGTGCAATCGCCGATGCCGCGGCGGGCGCGTCGCGCCCGATGTTCGCCATGCGGACATTTGCTCGAAGCAACTGCGTGAGTTCGGGCGTGGGCTTGGAGAGTCGCTGATACGCCGCGAGCCAGAGTGCATCGCGAAGGTCGCCTCGCTTTGCCGTCACGCTGTCGAGCAGTTTGTACGCCGCGAGCATGTCGTCGATCTTCTGTTCGCGGAACATGGGAAGGATCGCGAGCTCAACACTGGACGGCGTCAGGCTTGTCGGCTTGTCGCGCACGATCGCACCCGCGAGGCGCGACAGTTCATTGTCCTTGCCGCACATGACGAGCGTTCTGAACCCTTCAGCGAATCGCTCACCCTTGAGCATCTCGCGGAGGTTGCCAAGGACTTCTGTCGCGCCCGCAAGCGGCATCGCGTCGTTGGCCCGTGTCATGCCGCTGTGCAGCACGATGAGCGGGTCGCCAAAGTATGCGATCTTCCAGACCTGGCGCTTGTCATGGCGCACGGCCGCAGCGAGCGTGCCGCCCGCGAGGACTCGCTTCACGATGTTCGAACCCGGCAAAAACGCCTGCAAGTACGGCTCATGCACCGAGCCAATGTAGCAATACACGCCCCGCTCCATCCAGCGACCCGCGAGCAAGTCACGATTGCCGGGAGCGCGGGCCGACCAACTGTGGATGATGTGAAGCATCGATGGCTGATCCAGAAAGGGCACGTCATCAGGCTTGCACTGTCCGGTTTCAAGATCAAAGAAGTCGGCGTTGCCCTTGGTATTGACGAGCATGAAGCCAGCATCGACCGTCCGCGCCGCTCGCACGCGCCAGTCGCGCGAACTCTGGTTGGGCTTGTCCATCACTTCGACCTGCCACGCCTGCCCGCGCAGTTCTTCGCCCGCTTTCGTAAGGTCATACGTGCCCCATACGCCGTCCTCGGGATAACCATCAAACATCCACGCACTGCGGGGCACAAGAAAAATCGAACTCATCGCCACGTACGCGGCGCGCGGCGCGGAACCAAAGATCTGCCCGCACCACGCCCAACGCTCGCTCATCTCAACGCCCGTGCCGGGCCTGCCGATGCGATCCGAGAGCGCGAGTTCGTCCGCGCCACCCGTGAAGATCTTCGCCGGGCAGTTCGCGGTGATGGTCACGGCTTCGACTTCATCGCCGCTGCCCGAATACTCAAGACCGAATCCGCCCGCGCCGTCTTCGATCGCCTTGTTCAGTTCGTCGGCCTGCTGCACATGAAACGCGCCGTCCACGTTGCGAGGCAAGTCCCGCACGATGATCGGTTGCCCGCGATGAGCGGCGAGCGCCGCGCCCGCAACCCACGCCTCGTCCTGCAAGTCGAGCACCACAACACCCGGCGGCGCCGACTTGCGATCTCGCAGCCCGACAACAAATCCGCCCGGCGTGATGTCTTCGGCAAAGTCCCACGCGCGCGACACAGCGCCGCGCAGTTCAACTTCACTGACGCTCGAAAAACTCGCCGCGTCGGATTCGGTCTTCTCGCCCCCGCCCCCGGCACCGGTCGTCCACGAGTACACCTTCGTGGGTGCAAACCCTCGCACAAACTGCCCGATCATCTCTGCGGCTTGCGGCGAACCATCGTCAATCAAGATCGGAAACCGTCGCGATGGCGACCACGCCGCGAGCGCGTCGAGATAGGACGCCTTGTCGCGCACGATCACGACATCCGGAATGACCTTGAGCTTCTGTTGCGCCTGCGCAATGCGATCGCCCAATCTGAGCGCGGGCGGCATTGCCATCGGTGCATTCTGAGGCGCTTTCACGGCCGCTGGCTGAACGCCAGCGGGGCTCGTTGCTGGTGCCTGGGCATATGCCAAGGCAGTGAGCAACGAACCCCCGATGACAGAAGAAACTCGCCCCGTCAGCCGCAATGTACGTGCATTCATCGCGGATGGTACGAGATCGGCGAACCGCGGTTCGGCTGGTTGGCGGTGGGGTGCGCCTCTGGCCCGCCCATGAGATTGAATGGACACGGGCGAGACGCCCACGCCACTGCAAGACATCACGCCGCCTTGCGCTTCAGCCAGCCGAACATCCCGCCGCCGTCGCGTGCATCAACGAATACCTGCATCGCCGATTCGCGCGAGTACGTCACGGTGAGACGTTTGGTCAGGCCTGTCGACACGATGATGTCCATCGCATCCTGAGGCAACCCCGACACGACCAACTGCCCGCCCATGTTCTTGCACTTGTGGTGCAGTTCAATCAGGCTATTGATCCAGTTGCAGTTGAACGGCCGCACCAGCGACGCGTCGAGGGCAAGATTGCCGCCGACGCGCCGGGCGAGATCAACCAAGTGCTTGACCAATTGTGCCGTCTGCCGGTCGCTCAACGCGTGGGCAGACAACGTCACGAATCCAACGCCCTGACGGACGCCGAACGTCAGAATCGATTCGCCCGGTAATGAGCCGCGGGGGGCAGTCTGGGCGGGTTGCTCGTCAATCTGCTCCTGCGGGATCGGTTCGGCATGGATAGCGTAAGAAGAGGGGAGGGCTGTTGCGGGCATCCGGGGCTCCTGTCAGTACAGGGGGCTGCTTCGCCAGCATCAATGCCACGCTGCATTGAACTCCTGGGAAGTGCCCTCAATGTGCAAAACAAGCGGGCGGCGGCAAGTCGTTTGGAGTATCTATGTTTGGAACTTTCGGGGAGAGGTCGGGTTGTGCGGGTTGGGCAGGTTTGGGTATTGGGATCGCATTCGATTGGATGTCTTGTGCCACAACAACGCGTCGGACACGGCTCGCTTGAATCTGGCTCATACCGTGGGAAAATTGGACCAGCATCGCACGTGCTTGAAACTAGGCTGGGAAAAGCAGGGCGATGCTGGGTTCGGTCGGGAACACCCAAGCGCGGGGAAGTACATCAACACTGGGCAGTCTGAAAAGGGAAGTGCATGGCGCTCATCGAGATCAGCAAACTCACGAAGCGATTTGACACGTCCGGGGCACGGTCCGCGGACGGCTCAGCGTCGGGGGGCATCCTCGCCGTTGACAACGTGTCGTTCAACGTCGCACCGGGCGAGGTCGTGGGATTCCTCGGTCCCAACGGCGCGGGCAAAAGCACGACCATGAAGATGGTGACGGGCTTTCTCACCCCCACCAGCGGCACCGCCAAAGTCGCGGGATTTGATATTCAGACCCAAACCATCCAGGCACAGAAGTGCCTTGGATACCTCCCCGAAGGCGCGCCGGCCTATCCGGACATGACGCCCATCAGCTTTCTGGACTTTGTCGCCAACGCACGCGGCATGAAGGGCGAGACACGCGACAAGGCGATCAGCAAAGCAGTCGACCGCACGCAACTGCGCGATGTCCTTCGTCAGCCGATTGAGACGCTCAGCAAAGGTTTCAAGCGCCGCGTCGGCTTGGCGCAGGCGATTCTGCACGAGCCGCAAGTGCTCATTATGGACGAGCCGACGGATGGCCTTGATCCGAACCAGAAGCACGAAGTGCGAAACTTGATCCGCATGCTGGCGAAAGGCGCGGGCGTAGGCGATACAACCTCGAACGACGGGCAAGCCAGCCAAGGCCGGGCCATTGTGCTTTCAACGCACATTCTCGAAGAAGTTGAAGCCGTCTGCACACGCGTGATTGTGATTGCAAAGGGCAAACTGGTCGCAGACTGCACACCAGCTGAGTTCCTCGCGAAGAGCAGGCACCACCACGCCGTCACCATCACGCTGCGAGCACCCGCGGGCTCGAAAGTCCGAGACGAACTGCTCGGCCTCTCTGGCGTTCGTGCCGTGGAGATCGCGGCGGATCAAACCGGTCGCGATGGAGTTGCGAGCAGTTACACCGTCAGCCCCAAGGATGCAACAGGCGATGCGACGCTTGCACCGCGCGTGCTTGCGTTGTGCCAAAGCAAGGGCTGGGGCGTCGATGCGCTCCGCACGGAAAGCGGGCGCTTGGATGATGTGTTCAGGGAATTGACTGCAGCGAAGTCGTAAGTTGTCAACGCTTGTGAAGTTCAAGGAATCACTATGCAAGGTTTGTTTCCAGTACTCAAACGCGAATTCACGGGCTACTTCGCGACGCCCGTCGCGCTCGTGTTCATTGTCATCTTCCTCGTCCTCGCAGGCGTGTTCACCTTTGAACTGGGCGGGTACTACCGGGATTACCAGCAAGCCGACCTCGCGCCGTTCTTTCAGTTTCACCCGTGGCTGTACTTGTTCCTTATACCAGCCGTCGCGATGAGACTTTGGGCTGAGGAACGACGCCAAGGCACGATCGAACTGCTTCTCACGCTCCCCATCTCACCCGCAGGCGCGGTTGTCGGCAAGTTCCTCGCGGCGTGGGGCTTTTGTGCACTCGCTCTCGCACTGACGTTCCCGATGTGGTGGACCGTCAACTTCCTGGGCGACCCCGACAACGGCGCGATCCTCACGGGTTACGTCGGCAGCCTGCTCATGGCCGGCGGCTTCCTCGCCATCGGCAGCGTGCTCTCCGCGAGCACCAAGAGCCAGGTGGTCGCCTTCATCATCACAGTCGTCGTCTGTCTCTTGATGTTGCTCGCGGGCTTCTCGCCTGTCACCAACTTCCTGAAGGGCTGGGCCCCCGACTGGATCGTCGACGCCATCAGCGGCATCTCCTTCATGACCCGCTTCTCCAGCATCAGCCGAGGCGTGATCGAACTCCGCGACCTGTTCTTCTTCGTCTCACTCATCGTCGTGTGCCTCGTGGCGACGACGTGGGTGGTGCAGGCGAAGAAGGCGGCGTAGGCAATTGAACACTCAATGACGACTATCTGAATACAACACAAGTTCACCCAAGACTCACCCTGAGCAACCCCATGACCCGCCACCTCACCCTCATCTTCGCCCTCCTGCTGCTCATCGTCGCGTTCATCGGCGCGAATGTGGTTGTTGGCCGCGCCACGCGCAACGTGAAGCTCGACATCACGCAAGGCAAGCAGTACACGCTCACGGAAGGCTCGCGCAACATCGCGAAAAGCCCGGCTGAGCCCATCAACCTCAAACTCTACTACTCGCAAAAACTCGCGCAGGGCACGCCGCCCATCCAGAGCTACGCACAACGCGTCCGCGAACTTCTCGAGTCCTACGCGGCATCCTCGAACGGCAAGATCAAACTCGAAATAATCGACCCAGAGCCAGACAGCGACGCCGAAGACGCCGCCGTCGAGAGCGGCCTGCGCGGCATCCCCATGCCCACCGGTGATGCGCTTTACCTGGGCCTCGTCGGCACCAACAGCATCGATACGCGCGAAGTGATTCCGATCTTTGATCCCAGCAAAGAACGCTTCCTCGAGTACGACGTCAGCAAACTCATCGCCGCGCTGGGCACGCCCAAGAAACCCGTCGTGGGCTACATCTCGCCCTTGCAGTTAGAGGGTGGATACATCACCAACTTCCGCACCAAGCAGCCCGAGCCGACCCGTCAATGGCAAGTCTTGGACGAAATCAAGCAGCTCTACACCGTTCGCAAACTCGATCCAGACAAGATCGTCGAAATCCCCAGTGACATCGACGTGCTGATGGTTGTTCATCCCAAGACGCTCAACGACGGCGCGATGCTCGCCATCGATCAGTACGTCCTGCGCGGCGGACGACTCATGCTCTTCGTTGACCCCCTCTGCGAAATGGACAGCGACGGCACGCCGTGGCAAGAAAACACAGCGAAGGCAAGCCAACTCGATCGCATCCTGAACGCGTGGGGCGTTGAAGTTCCCGCGGGCGTGCTCGCTGGCGATCAGGATCTCGCGCTGCGTGTCATAGACAACCAGCGCGGCGGACAAGAGCAGGTGCCATATGTCGTGTGGATGGGTCTCAAAGGCGAAAACCTCAACAAGAACGACGCTGTCACTGGCCAAGCACAAACCGTCAACGTCGCAACCAGCGGCTACATCAAAGAAAAGGACGGCTTCACCGGCCCACGTGCGACCATCGAGCCTTTGCTTACGACTACCAACGCCGCGAACGTCGTCAGCGTCAGCCAGATCGGCATGGATTGGAACCCCAAGAAACTCTTCGCGGAATTTGTTCCCGGCAAGGACAAGATGACGCTCGCCGCGAGATTGTCGGGCACCGTCAAGACAGCCTTCCCCGATGGCCCTCCGTCAAACGCCGACGGCAAGCCCATGATTGACGCCGCCGCCATGCTCAAAGAAAGCAAAGGCTCCATCAACGTCCTGCTCTTTGCAGACGTTGACATCATGAGCGACAAGATGTGGATCCAGACGCAAAACTTCGGCGGCATGCGCCTAGTCAACAAACTCGCCAGCAATGGCGACATGCTGCTCGCCGCCGTCGACAACTTCTCCGGCAGCAACGACCTGATTCAGATCCGCGCCCGCCAGGAAAGCGCGCGCCCCTTCACCAAAGTCGAAGAAATCCGCAAGCTCGCCGAGCAACAGTACCAGCGCGAAGAAGTCCGTCTCACGAAGGAACTCGAAGACACCCAGCGCCGCATCGCCGAACTCGAAGGCCAGCGGGGCGATGACAAGAGCGCGGGCATCGTCTTGACGCCTCAGCAACAGGAAGAAATCAAGAAGTTCCGCACCAAGAGCCTCGACACCCGCAAAAAACTCCGCGATGTGAAGTTCAACCTCCGGAAGGACATCGAAGGCCTGGGCACGACCATCAAGTGGATCAACATCGCCGCGATGCCGCTGGGCGTGATCGGCGCGGCGATCGTGATTTGGTTGATTCGTCGTGCACGCTCGTAAACCGCTTCGTCTCTCCGTCTCTTCTTCTCTTAGTCTCTTTTCGCCATGAACCCCAAAACCATCCTCATCCTCGTCGCCGCGACCGCCGCCATCGGCGCTCTTGCGTACTTCGTTTCGTCGAGCAACTCGCCGAGCAGGTCCACGTCAACAAACACCGCCGACACACAGCAGCCCGCCGGCACGTTGCTTTTCCCACAGGCCGCGTCAAAGGCAGCCGACGTCGCGCGCGTCGTGATCCAGCAGGGCGACAAAAAACTCACCTTCACGCGCCTTGTGTCGCCCGCGAAGACAAGCCGCACCGAGACGAGCCAATGGGGCATCAACGAAAAAGACAACTACCCCGCGCTCGACGACAAAGTCCGCGCCCTGCTCCGCAGCGTCATCAACGCGACAAGCATCGAAACCAAGACAGCATCGCCCGAACTCTACGAAAAAATCGGGGTCGACGACCCCACCAAGCGCCCCCCGCCACCTGCTCCTGCTGATGCGCAGTCCGTCCCGAAGGATCAGAAGAAAGACCCCAACTACCTTGTCTCGCTCGCCGACAGTTCTGGTGCCAACATCGCAAGCCTCATCATCGGCAAGAAGCAGGACGCCGCAAACTGGGACCCGGAGAAAGCAACAACCTATGTCCGCCCCGCGGACCAGGCCCAAAGCCACCTCGTCCGCGCGACGTTCACCATCGCGATGGAACCCATCGAGTGGCTGAAGCGCCCGCCGCTTGACACTGCCGCCGGCGCGTTCAAGTCACTCCGCGTGCAGCAGCCAACAACCAAAGACGCCGCGGGCAACGACGTGCCCGGCGCAGTCGTTGATATCGAGCGCCCCGACGCAACGATCGAAAACTACATCGTCAAGCAGAAACCCGAAGGCCGCGCCCTGACCGACGACATGATGCACCGCTCCGCGCTCATCGCGCTCTCGAGCCTCTCCGCCGACGACGTCGCCAAAGTCGCCACCATCGACTTCGCCAATGCCGTCACCGCGACTTACACCACCTTCGACGGCGCGCTGTACACCGTCCGCAGCGTCCCCAAGGACGGCAAGTACTGGATCAACATCTCTGTAACCTCCGACCCCGCGCTCTTCACACCGACCAAGCCCATCCCAGATACCGACCCCGCAAAGCAAGCAGAAGCCAACCAAGCCGCGGCACAGCAGGACGAAACCCGCAAAGCCGAAGTCGCAAAGGAAGTGGCTGACCTCAACGCTCGCCTCTCGCCCTGGGTGTATCTCGTCAGTGAATACACCGGCAAGCAATTCCGCGTGACGCTCGAGCAACTGCTCAAGCCCGAAACACAACAGCAGGCGCAACCGCCGACTCCAATGCCCTCTCCGATGTTGCCGCCCGGCTGACATAGGCCAGGCGAGGACACCGGGCCTACAGCAAATCTCCGACAAGCAATCGAAGCCTCAACCAGATTTCACGCCCGATGCCGAGTTTTTCTCGGCATTTTTCACACCAACCCCCCTTTGCGGGCGAACGTACTATCAATCATGCCACGAATGCCGCGGATGGATGTGTATCGGATGCAACTTGGCGAGCAGTTTCACGCTGCCGTTCGCGGTGCAGCAGTCTGCACAACATGCGCAGGCCTTGCGCTGTTTTGCGGCTTGGCAGTCGCCAAAACTCAACCGGACACAAAGCCAGCTTCCCAACCCGCCAATCAACCGACAACTGAACCAGGGAACGAGCCCGCGAAGGAACCTGAACAGAAAGACGCACCCGCCGCAAAGCCGCCTTCCTCACCCGCGCAGCAAACTGCCCCCGCATCAAAATCCGCTGACGACACCACCGACCCCGCCAAAAGCGTCGGCCGCGAAGTCGAAATCCTCCGCCGAGACCGCTCCCGCCTGCGCGGCGTCTTGATCTCGCAGGACGACAAGGCCATCGTCCTCTCTATCTCTGGCCTGCGCACCGAGTTGCCCCTCGCCGAAGTCGAATCGATGCAGGTCCTTCCCAGCGTCGAGGAGCGCTACGCACTTCTCCGCAACGCCATCAACGAGCACGACGTCGACGCGATCCTGAATCTCGCCCGCTGG
This sequence comes from uncultured Phycisphaeraceae bacterium, assembly GCA_964516725.1. GTDB lineage: Bacteria > Planctomycetota > Phycisphaerae > Phycisphaerales > UBA1924 > BJHL01. Next base: position 2,778 of record CAZEZV010000121.1, on the reverse strand, counting down.
CTGCGCGAACGCGAGCGCTACGCGCTCGCCCACCGCGAAGCCGAACGAGTCCTCGCGATCGAGCCCAACAACCCCACCGCGATCGAACTCAAACGCCAACTCGAAGCCCAGATGAAAGTGCTGGGCCAAAGAGTGCCCGCGAAGGATGACCCTGCCAAAGTCGTTCCCAAAGAAGGCGTCGATGCTCTGCCTCCAGCAGAACGCGGCGAGTTCCCCCTCTTGACCGACGAACAAATCAACCTCATCCGCGTCTTCGAGACCGACCTCCGCGATCCGCCCCGCATGATCATCAAGCGAGGAGTCGTCGAAGCCTTCCTCGACAAGTACGCCGGCACCGTCGTCGAAGGCCGAGGCATGGTCCCCGTGAATCCTGAGGGCCGCAAGCAGTTTCTCGCGCAGCGCCCCGCCACCATCCTCAGTTGGTTCTTTGACCTCCGCGCCCGCGAGTTCTACACGCAGATACAGATCGAAGAAAACCCGCGCTCCATGCGCCTCTTCCGCGACAACGTCCATCGCACCTGGCTCATGAATACCTGCGCCACCAGCAAGTGCCATGGCGGCGAAGAAGCCGGCACGCTCTACCTGACGAACCGCAATCCCGCTAGCGACCGCAGCACCTACACCAACTTCCTGATCATGGAACGCTACCGCACCACCCAGGGCCTCCCCCTCATCAACTACAACGAACCCAGCAAAAGCCCGCTCCTCCAATACGGCCTCCCACGCGAACGCGCCGCCTTCAAACACCCCGAAGCAGGAGGAGCCGCCCGCCGCTGGAGCCCGGCGTTCACAGGTGAAGAAGACCCCCGCTTCCGCGCGGCGGTCGAGTGGATCGAGTCGATGTACGACCAGCGGCCGGATTATCCGATTCAGTACAAAGCGCCGGTGCCGGGACCGTTGCAGGCGGCGGATGGCGGAAAGGCCGAGGATGGAAAAGTCGCGAATCCCAAGCCACGGTGACGCGAGTTCGTGCTGTGATTCAACTCTTTGACTTGCCGCCTGCGGTTGTGAGTTTCCCAAGCAACCCGACGACCTCCGAGACGTTTTTCAAGCCAAAGAGTCCGAACTCTTCAAGTTGATTATCTCGAGCCGGGCGAGTGAAGAACACAATCTGTCCTCCACCTGTGTCGTCCTGTTCAATCGACAATGCTCCAAGCTGCGACGGAGAAAATGTTGTTGTTTGCGTTTTTCGACACAGATGTGTTTGGACGATGACTCGCCGATCGGTGATCACTTGCAGGGTCTTCTTGATTCTGCTTCGGTTCACGACAAACCGCACCACTCCCAACGCTGCGGCGAGGCAGAAGATGCCCCCAACTATTACAAAGATCACGACAACCCCGAGGCCATAGCCACTCAGGTGATTGATCTTGATCAGTACCGCCCAGAGCAGCAACATGCTGCCGACCGACAACACCAATCCGAGAAAACAAACTTCACTCCAAGAGACTTTGATGAGGTTGGCAATTGGACGTGCCGCCCAAAGCACTCGTTCTCCCGTATGGAGCTGGCGCCGAATCTGCTCCCCTGATTCGCCAAACTCCGCAAGTGAAAGATCGATGCAGAGTTCCTCGTTTCGCTCGCCGACCGGATGCATCTTTGCTGTGGTCGCTGGGAAAGTCCTTCGACAACTGCTGATTGCTTCGAGCAGCAGTTGGTGCGTGGCACAAACATTTGGAATGGACTTGAATCCCCTTTGCACCAACTCCGGGGCTTCGTCACCATGACCAGTTTCCCATGCGGAACTCAGAAAAATATCTCCAGAGCCATCAGCCAGCTCCTTCACCTGGATCGTTTCGATCTGAAGTTCTGACAATTCATACGAATGGACTTGGCAAGCGTCTTGACAGAAACCAGAAACGAGCACCAACGCTCGACGGTTGGTAATTGTGTACGTCGTCTTTCGAAGCCTTCGCACTCGATGACCGGTGGCATACAGCCCCAACGCTGGCAGTATCAGAACCGGCGAAAGCACAATCACCGTCACCAACTTGTCTGAACGGCGCGAAGGAGAGGCCCACAGACTTGAGATTGCAGAAAACAAGCAGCCGCCGACGAGGAAAATGAGCACAACCACAAGTATCCACCGTGCGACCAGTTCGCCAAGACTGTGCCTCGCGGCGCTCCCCGTTCCGGCCCATACGATTCGCTCGTCTTCTTGTAGCAAACGGGATGTTTCGTCGGTCGCAACCTGCTTTGATTGTGCTGGTTGATTCAACCTATCATCCCCTTGCACCATGCCGGATGGTACCGAGCATCGAACGTCTACCCGTAATCCTCTAGACTACCTCACGCCACCCAAACACTGAATCGGCTTGCCGCTGATTCGAGAATCTAAGCTACACTCGCCTCCCACTTCCTGAAGTCGGTTTCCACACGCATGGGAACCTGTTCGTCCTTTGTCCGAAAGGGCCTCCATGACGATCTCTCGCCGTACTGCTCCATCCTCGTTCGCTCGCCCGGCTCTGCTGGCCTCCGCCGCTCTCATTGCGGCTTCACTCACGGGCTGTGATCAGGACTCCGCCTCCTCAGTCGCCATCACCAAGGCCAACCACAGCGTGCAAGCCGCGGGCACTGTTGCGTTCTCGCCTGACTCGCTCGCGTCGGGCATTGGTCAGAACGGCAGCAACGCAACGAGCGGCTCGTCCGCCGGCACGCCGGGCGAAAAAGGTTCTGCGGCGTTGCTCACGGCGCAGGCCGGGCTTGCTCAGGGTGAAAAGGAAGCACAGGCGATGTCGAGGGCCGATGGCGAGATCCGCCGCAGCCTTGCCCGCATGA
>CAZEZV010000120.1:0-11968 GCA_964516725.1 uncultured Phycisphaeraceae bacterium | reverse complement strand
TGCACAAGCACTTGAAGGCCGATCTTGTGCCGCCGGATCATGTGTATCCCAAGCTCAGCGCGGGGATGTCCGAAGTCATCGAGTTCATGATGGCGAAGGACCCGAAGGCTCGGTATCAGAATTGCCGAGACTTGATTGCGGACCTGCGGGCCGTGCACGCGAAACAACCCCCGCCTCTGGCGCACAAGGACTTTGGGCAGCTTGATCTTGCAGCGGTTGCGAAGGCGGAAGCGTCGGCGAAGGTTGCGGAGCCGACGGAGCAGGCTCTGAAGCAGGAAGAGCACTTCGTTCGCCCGTGGATGTTCTGGGCGATGATTTTCTTCGCGTTGCTGAACATCGTCCAGTTCATTGCGCGCTTGGTGTAGTCGCTCTTTTTCAACATCGCATTGTTTATGAACAGCGGCAAGGCTGTTTTCGACAGCGAGCCTTTTCCAGCACTTTGGTTTACTTCATCGGCTGCTCGCCCGTCTGTCGCCCTGCGCCCTTGACAAGCCGGACAATGTGCCCGTCATCCATCTCCGCGATGCGGTCGGCGTATTCAAAGATGCGTTGATCGTGCGTCACGACGACCATGGAGAGGTCTGAGCCGATGGCGATGCTGCGGAGGAGTTCCATGACGCGCTGGCCAGTGGCGTGGTCGAGTGCGCTGGTGGGTTCGTCGCAGACGAGGAGCTTTGGTTTGTGCACGATTGCGCGCGAGATGGCAACTCGCTGCTGCTGGCCGCCAGAGAGCCTTCGCGGTTCGTCGTTGGTGCGATCGCCCAGGCCCACCATGCCCAGCACTTCGCGGGCACGCTTCAGGGCTTCGTTGCGGGGGACGCCATTGATGAACAGCGGCACGGCGACGTTTTCGGCGATGGTGAGCGTCGGAATGAGATTGAATGCTTGAAACACGAATCCAACATTCACAGCCCGAAACGCGGCTTTCTGGCTGGAGTTCATGGTGCCGAAGTCAGCGCCCAGCACGCTGCACTCGCCGCCATCGCGATCAAGGACTCCTGCGATGACGCTGATGAGCGTGGTTTTGCCGCAGCCGGAAGGACCCACGAGCATCAGGAACTCACCTTTGCGGACGGTGAGGTCAACGCCTCGCAGCGCGCGGACGGCGCTGTCGCCCTTGCCGTAGGTTTTGGTGACGGCGGAGCAGTACACGGCGACGGTGGTTGGATCGGCGTGCGGAGGGGGCGGGGTTGTGGTGGTGAGAGTGGACACGTGCGGGTTGAGGGATTGTAAGACACGTGTCATCGACTGCTGCTTTGGCCGGTTGATGCAAGACGTCGCAGACTCACCGACCGCGCAGAGCTGCGGTCGGCGGCACGGTTGGAGTCATGCGTCAAGCCAACACGAGCCGCACTCGGCTCGGCGAATGCCCGTGCTCATCAAAGATGGTGAGTTCATTCGTGCCCTCGCGCAGGAAACTCGGCGGGATGTAGTAGCGCGACTGCGGCGGCACGGGTTTGCCCTGCTTGGTCGCGACAAAGTACCGGCCGACGTGGCGGTTGTTGATGAAGAACTGGCCTTTGGTGAGGCCATCGGGCTCTAAGAAGATGCCGCGGGTGGCGACGCCTGGGTTGGTTGCGCTGAACAGCGACTTGGGCGCGTCGAACTCGCAGCGCAGCCACAGGGGCAGGCCCATGCCGGGCTTGGCTTTGGCGAGGGGGACGAAACTAGTCGCGGTGGGTGGTTCCCACTTCGCGAATGCGAGCTCGGCGGCGTTGGCGAGGCCGCTGTCCACCAGCGCGAGGCGCATGCTCTTCGCTGCGGCGGGCAGTTCGTGCTCGACCTGGTCGTGATTGACGACGGTGAGTTCGAGCGTGTTGACGCCTTGCTTGAGTTTCTCCTCGGGGAGCACGACGCACGCGGGGCCGCTGCGATCAAGGTACTTGATCGGTTTGTCGTTCAGGATGAGCAGGCCAGCGCTCGGGGGGTGTGGGATGTGCAGCAGCACTTCGGCGTCGCCAGAGTGCTTGAAGGTCATGACCATGCGCTCTGAGGTTGTGGCATCACCTTCGGCGACGTCCCACAGAGGCGTCTTGAACGAGAGCAGCGGGATGGGCGTGCCGTGCTTGAGCGTGGGTTTGGAGAGAGCGAGGTCTTCGACGACGTAGAGATCGTCGATGAGGCCCTTTTCTTCGCCCAGGTTCATGCCTGCGGAGAAGCGACCAAGGTTTTCAGCGAGGATGACGAGGCGCTGTTCGCCCTTCTTGAGCGAGAGGTCTTTGGAATCATCTGCGCCGGGGCCAAGGCCCAGCACGGCGACGGGTTTGCCATCGCTGTAGAGATGGAAGCGATCGCCACCCGTGCCGAAGTCGAGGGTGACTTTCGCGGCTTTGTCGTTGTTCAACGCGAAGCGATACCAGCCGTAGCCGTTGGCGACGCCCAGCGTGGTGAGATCAGTAAACGCCTGAATGCCGGCGTAGCGAGCGCTGTTGCCTTCGACGTAATCGAGTTGGTCCGAAGCGGTCCAGGGCGTGTGCTCGATCTTGTCGGCGCGGATGCGCTTGGCCGGCTCGATCTGGAGAGGCTTGGCCTTGCCGTCGGCGGCGTTGATGCGGGTGACTTGCTTGACGCCCGGCGCGAGGATGGGCTGGCCTGTCGCCGAGACGCCCGATGCGCCGATGAATACGGCGTCGTCGCTGCTCGCGATGGCGTCAATGTCCTGCGTGCGAAGCACGATCACGCACATGCCTTCGTGCTGGAGGACGGCGGGTGTTTCGTCGCTGGGAACTTCAACTTCAAGCGGCGAGCCGTTGATCGACAGCATGCCACGGCTTTCGGCTGGGCCATAGAGCACGATCGTGTTGCTGACGACGGTGAGAGGCGTCAGGTTGCAGTAGTCAATGTGGCCGCGCGGCGCGACGTTGACGTCGAGGAGGCAGCAGGCGAAGGTCTGGTTGCCAAGCGGCACGGGCAGTTCGGTGCCGTCGGCAAGGAGTAGCGTCGTTGAGAGATTGTGGTCGTGGTCTTCTTCTGGGCCAAAGACAAACGCCGCGCCGCCTTGGGTGCCGATGGCGTGAACAACGCTCACCGCGGGCGGTGTGTTCTTGCTTCTCTTGGAGGGCTTTTCGTCCGTGGGTGCCTGCGGATCCACCGGCTTGGCGACAACGGGCTTGTAGACGGGATCGAGATGCGAGAAGACGCGGGCGAACTTGCTGCCCAAGAAGCTGACGCGCCGAATGGCGTTGTACAACTCGGTCGTGGCACCGGTTTGATCAATCGCACAACCCGCGTCCGAGGCGTGCGTTGCGAAGGTGTCGATGCCATCGTCGGTGCGGCCTGCGTAAAAGCCGGGATTGATGCCGCCGCAGAACGTACTGATGTTGTATTGACCGCCGCCGATCAGGAGTTCGGCGAGCCGACGCTCGACGGAGCGCGGGGCCATTACAGGGAATGGCTCGCGGCCCCAGACGCTTTGATGGCCTGTTGCGAAGTCGATGACGAGGCGTGGCTGGCCGGAACGAACGCCGATCAACTGGCGCATCGTTGCGAGCATGTTTTCTGAGCCTGACCAGCCATCAATCTGGCCTTCGATCTTCTGCCAGAGGTCGTTGCTGTTGATGATCGGAACGGAGAGGCCAGATTCGCGGATGTAGCGGGTCAGTTCACCAAGATACTGAGCGGCTTTGGTGTCATCGCCACACGTCCATTCGCTCTCGCATTGGATGAGGATGATGGGGCCACCGGTGCCAGCGGCGGTGACTTGCCAGCCACGGATTTGGTCCGCGACGTTCCCGATGAAGCGTGAGCAGGCCTCGAGAAACTGCTGGTTGTTGGTGCGATAGGCGATTGGAACGCCTTCGCGGGGCTGCAACTCATGCAGAAACGACGGCAAGCCGCCCATGTCCCAATCGGCGCCGACGTATGGGCCGATGCCCAAAATGCAGTACATGCCAGCCTTGCCGATGAGGTCGACGAAGTGGCGGAGGTCGTTTTCACCTGTGAAGTCGAACCGGCCCGAGCGGACTTCGTGGCGATTCCAGAAGATGGGCGTTTCGATGGTGTTGAGACCGGCGTTCTTCGCGGCGGCGATTCGATCGGCCCAGTGCGAGCGCGGGATTCGCGCGTAGGGGACGCGGCCGCTGACGAGCCACACCCGCTTGCCATCGACCATGAAACTGCGACCATCGTGCGTAACTGAAGGCATCTGAAGTAACGTGGCCTTTCTGCGTTCGACGAGCCTGCACCATCGCAAGGAACGCCGTCCCCGAACTCGCTCTATGCCTGAAGAAAGCGACTAGTCAACTTGGTTAGTGACTGCAAACTTTTTCAGCCCCCATTGGTCGCAACCATAGGGGGGGCGGGGAAAAAACGCAAATGGTTGGGATTCGAACTGAGCCAAATTTGGCTAGTTTGGTGGCTTTTGGGGTGGTTATTGCGATACAGAGGTGCAGGAACAGGGCGACTTTGCGCGAATTGGGCATCTTGTAGGGAGGGTGGAAAATGGATAAGTTGTTCCGGTGAAATGCGGTTACGGTGTTGGGGTGTCGGGGTAGATGGGGGTGGATTGGCTGTCCCCGCCAATCCGGCTGCTTCGGCGGTCTGCGCCGATGAAACGTGCAGCCTGACCGTAAGGGAGGGCTTTGAGATCGTGAGACGGTGAAAAATGCTGGATGTGTCTGCGTGGTGGTGCCATCATCCATTTGGCACACACCAAACACAAGTTCTCTCCTCGTTCCCCTCATGATCTCTGTGCTGAAATGAAATCACCAGCGAAGACCGATACGGCAACCCGCGAGTTGGATTGAACCAGAAAGAAAGCAGCTGCATGATCAGGATGATGAGGAGTAACAAGGCATGTCGTTCTGAAGGCGTGTGCGGTGTTGTGGCGCTGCTTGCGGGGAGTGTGGTGGCGAGTGGGACGTTTGTCGGGCTCGGCGGCTGTGGCATGTCGGGGGGGGCCGGGTCGCGGATTGATCGCGATATCAAGTCGCTCGTGCGAGAGCAGAACGAGCGGCTGCGCGAAGAGCTGCGAGAAGCGGCGATTCCGGCAGGCGGACCCGATCGCGCGAGCGCCAAGCAATTGGAGAAGATACCTGCGACCACGAACCCGCCCGCGTCGGAACTCGCGTTTGTTGAGGCGAGCGCGGATCGCGATGTGAAAGCGCGTCTGCGCCAGTTGTTGTCGCAGTCGGGCGGATATGAAGGAAAAAGTGCGACAGGTGCAGCTGACGGCGCTGCGGCAGTCGCACGAACATTGTCATTGGAAGATTCGCTGCGGGTGAGCCAGGAAACTGGCCGCGAGTTTTTGTCCGCGCAGGAAGACTACCTGCTCGCGGCGATTCGCCTGCTGCAGGAGCGGCACTTGTGGGGGCCGCGACTGTTCAACGACACGACACTCACGTTCGGCGCGGAGGGCGACAACGGCAGGTTTGATCCTGCCCTTGACCTTGTGAACAGCCTTCGGGCGACAAAGCGATTGCCCTTTGGCGGCGAGGTTGAAGCACGCTGGCTGTGGAACGCGACTGAAAATCTGCGAGAGCAGACCACAGGCCGGTATGTGCAGTCGTCGGAGATCGTGCTGAGCGGGCGCGTGCCGCTGCTGCGGGGTGCGGGGGCGATTGCAAGAGAGGACTTGATTCAGTCCGAGCGTGACTTGGTGTATCAGTCAAGAACGTTCGAGCGATTCCGGCGGAACTACCTTGTAGACATCGCGACAGACTACTTCCAACTGCTGGAAACACGGGCGCAGATCGTGAACCAGATGAGGCAGCTCGACAGCCTGCAAAAGTTCGGTGCAGCGACCGAGGCACGCGTGAAGGCGGGTCGCAAGGAAGCGTTCCAGACAGACATCACGTCCAACCAGATCAATTCTGCGGAGTCGGCGCTGGCGGAGTTGCGCGACGTGTATGTGCTGCAACTGGATCGTTTCAAGGTTCGCCTTGGCCTTGGCGTGATGGATCGGGTGGAGTTGTCGGACGAGATTTTTTCATTGCCCGAACCTGCGGCGGAGATGGATCCTGCGGTGAACTCGGCGCTCGCGCTGCGCCTGGACTTGCAAAACTCGGCGGATCGTCTGGAAGACGCCAAGCGAGGCGTTGTCAACGCCAAGGACGGGCTGCTTCCGAACCTGGACCTGCGCGGCGAAGTTGGTGTGCCCACCGATCCTGACGCGCGGGAAGGCGGCGTGATGTTCGATGGTGATGAGACGCGATATTCTGCCAGCGCGACGCTCAGCCTGCCCTTGGATCGCGAGCAGGAAAGGCTCGCGGTTCGCTCCGCGCAGATTCGTCTGGAGCGCTCGCAGCGGGATCATCAGCAGCTCGTGGACAACATCGCTGTGAATGTGCGAGGAGCGGTGCGGGGCATCGACAGGGCGAGGTTTCAGCTGAATCTCGCCGAACAGCAGGTTGAAATCAACAAGCGGCGTCTGCGCGGGCAGCAGTTGCAGGAAGATGTTGTTGAGCCCCAGCAGATTCTCGACACGAACAACGACTTGCTGAACGCTGAGAACGCGAGAGATCGTGCTCGCACGAGGCTTCGCACAGCGGTGCTGCAATACATGCTGGAGACGGATCAGCTCCGCGTGACGCGAGAGGGGCTTTTGGAGAGGTTGCCGGGGATGCTCGGCCAGTAGATATTTCAGGTTCCATCGCCCAACAACATCTCCGCGCTCCGCCGCTCTCTCCGCCCCTTGGCGACCTGCCCTTCTAACTCAACTTGATCAACCGCCTCCCGATCCATTCCAGAACCAGCAGCAACATCAACCCCAGCAACGCCAGCGGCTTGTCCCACAGGGTCTCCACCTGAGGTGTGCCCATCAGGCGCACTTCGCGATTCGGGAGCAGCTCCGTCAAACTCGCCAGCGCATCGGGTTGCACGATCTGCCCGCCCGTCGCCTCCGCCAACTGCGCAAGCGCCGGATGATCCGTCTGCGGCCGACGCAACTCATCTTCCGGCAACTGCGCCTGCACCCGCGTCGAAAGCCCAAGCCCGGCCAGCATCGGCTCGCTGGGCGAAATCTCAAACACGCCAGGCCCCGAAGGCACCCACAACCCCGCGTACGTCGCCACCGCGCCTGGTTCAGTGGAACCTGACTCTGGCTGCAACAACAGTTGCTCCTTTGCGGCATCCGCTGACGACGAGTTACCAATCAGCGAATCCGCCTGCGGCGCGATACTCACCCGAATCGACGCAGGCCGCTGATCCAGCAGCGACTGATCGAGCAATCGAACCACCACGCGCACCGGCTGATTCACCAACGCTCGCTCAGGCGCAGCCTCAAGCAGCGCGGGCTTCCCGCTCCGCCCCAAACTCCCGCGTGCAAGCAGCCGCACGATGGGAATCCAGAATCGCTCCGTCAATGTCTCACCCCGCCCATACCGATACCGCCAGGTTTCATCTGTTCCGACATACACGCAGCGCCCAGAGCCGTATCGCATCGTCATCACCAGCGGATTCGTTGTCTCAGAAGGCGTTTCCCCCGGCACAGCCCGCGCATTCGCCAGCACTTCCGCGGCGGGCTTGAGCGTGCGCGGATCAATCATCTGCGACCACTGCAACTTGGACCAGCCAAGCGTCGGATCGCTGAGCGTCAGCGGCCATGTGCGCGTGTCGGTAGGATCGCTCGACGGGTCGGCGAGTTGCAGCACACCATACCCGCCCGCCGCAGGCCCCGGCTCCATCAATACCGGATACATCGACACTTCAATTGGACTCCCCGCCGCGCTCTGAGGCGTCATCACAAACGGCAGCACATCCGCAAGCGGCGTCGCCCGCCACGCGTGAGGCGTGTACGACGGCCCGCCAATCCACACAATCCCCAACCCGCGATGCGAAACCGCGTCGCGCAGCGCGCGCAGTTGTTCATCGCTGAGCAAACTCGGGCGAATGTCGCCCAGCATCACGACGTCAAAGGTGCTCCATTCCTGGACTGTGCGGGGCAGAAACTCAATCCGATCCGTTCCTTCTTGAATGAATCGCTTCTCCGCCGCGAGTTGCATGATGGTCGAGCGAATCGACGACTCGCGCAGCAGCAGGTTTTTGACATACCGAAACTCCCACCTCGGATAGCCATCGATGTACAACACGCGAATCGGCCTATCAACCAACTCCAATCGCAGTGACTGCGAGTTGTTGTCGCTCGTGAGATCAGGATCGTCGGTCACGAGCCGCACGGACCAGTCCGTCACTTGCGTGCCGTTCCCCGAGCCCGAACTCCCGTCAACTTGCGCTTCAGGTTTGGCGTTGAGCGTGATTCGTGCGGTTGACGTGTCGGTGGGCAGAGGGCGCTGTTGTAACACTTTCCCGGTACTGTCAAGCAACTGCACCTTGCCAGAAATCTTCGTGCCTTCAGTGGCACCAAGCGCCTCAATATCCACCGTTACAGGCACAAGATCGCCTACAAACGCCGATTGCGGCGCGTTCACGCGCGTCACAGCAAGGTCCACCAGCGGATTTGGGCTACCAAGCGGCACAGGGAAAATCGGAATCTGCCGCTCTGCAAACTGATTGAGCAACTCGCGCGATGGCGCATCAAACGAGCGTCCATCACTCAGCAACACAATCCCCGCGACAGGCCGCGCCGCTACGCGCTGCAGCGCTTGCGCGAGCGACGTGCCCAGCGCCGTGCGCTTCCCTTCAGGATCCTGCAACGACAACGAAAAACCAGTCCCAGGCCCACTCCCCGCCTCCGCCCGCGAAGTCGGGATGTCAAATACACCAGCATCAAATCCCAGCGCGAGAATGTTCCGATTCTGCGAAAGCTCCGTCAATGGCCGCTGCGCCGTTCGCAGGGCATCCCGCAGCTGCTCTTCTCGGCTGCCCCGCGTGCCGTCAGCCTTCGCCAAGTCCTCAACAGTCATCGACGCGCTGCGATCGGCAAGCACGACAACCCAGTCACGCTCGATGCGCTCGTTCTGCTTCACCAACTGAGGCCCGCACGCGAGCACAATCAAAAGCAGAATCGCCAACGTCCGCAGCCCGGCCAGCACCACCCGTGCCCTCTTAGACCCGCTCAGTCGAAAGTACGACCATGCCGAGAATACCACCACACAGAAAATCACCATCGCCCAGCCGTACGCCGGGATGTTGCGGGCGAACTGCACTTCCGTGCCTTCCACGCTGAATGACAAGTCTCGCATGGAGAGAAGGCGATCAATCATCGAACGGGATGAGGGCTGTGTTTGCGCCATCGCGACCGGCGCGATGAGCAACGCTGCAGCGGCGCCGAGTATGCGAAGCACTTTCACGACACCACCCCCTGCGGCTGACCGCCACCATCCCCGCGCACCGTCGCGTGACTGAATACCCGCGCCAGCACCGCTTCAATCGCCGCGATCACCCCCGCCGCGACCAACAGCCAAAAACTCCACTTCCACCCCGACGATTGACTGTCCGCCAGCGTCTTGGGCGTGCTCGCTTCACTGCCACTCGCGCCCGCCGTACTTCCATCCGCGCTTGCGTCAGTCAAGAACTCAACCTTCCCAGTCCCGCCAATCCCCGCCAACCACGACGCAACTTGCTCTTGTGACACAGGTGTCGTGTTCCCCGCGCCCGCCGCGCCGGGCGCATTCACACTCAGCGGATGCAGCACTACACCCTGATCATTCCGCGCCAAGTACACACCCGCGTTCCGAATTGCAGTCACTTTGTCCGCCCCCGCACCCAAGCGCGCTACTGGAATTAATTGCGCCGAGTTCTGCCGCTCCTGCCAGACCACCGCAGGTGAATAGTCAACAACCTGCGCGGACCCGCCTTGCCCGCCCCCCGCCGCAATCGCGCCCGCGAACACATCGCGCCGCCTCGCGCTGCGTCCAACAGCCTGTCTCACCAACTCCTGCGACAGCGGCACCATCAAAGGCTTTGCCGGCAAGTCCGTCCAAGCAAGCGAAGGCGCCGCGAGCCACAACACCACCCAGCCAGCACTCGCCACGCCCGGAATATTCGCCCGCGACGCAACCACCAAGGGCGAACCGTCACGAAGTGACAGCAGCACCTGCGACTTGGATAATCCCGACTCAATCGGCACAATCTTCATCGCATGAATGGGCCGCACCAGCTCTTCCAACTCCGACCGCACCAAACTCAACAGATCATCTTCCCCCTGCGCCTGCGTCTCCGCCGTCAGCGTCCCCGCCTCCGACGCCGCATCAATCGTCCGCACCGTGCGCGACAACACCCACGTCGTCCCCAGCGCCTGCGTCATGGAGTCCGCCCACGTCTGCGACTGCTCCTGCTCGGGCGGGGTGACAATGATCGCCACACCAAGCGCCGCCGCATTCCGCAAGATTCGCCATGCGCCCGGATCGAGTAGCTGTGGCTCCGTGATCACAATCGCCGAAGTCCCCCGCAAAAATCCGGGCAGCGTTCCATCCGTCGCCGTCGATCCCACAAAGTCCCGCGCTTCAAGCCGCGACACACGCACGCCCCCGGTGCTCAGCGTGCTCTCCGCCCCGAACGACTGCTCCGGCGAAAGCGACAACGCAAACCAATCCCGCGGCGTGAACCGATCAAGCGCAGAGCCGGTCGTCTCATTCCCGGGCCCAACCAACGCCACCTGCAACGACGACTTTGCCTCAAGCGGCCGACTCGCAATGTTGTCTCCTGCGATCGCATCGTCATCAATGCGAGCAATGACCACCAAGTCCGAAGGCTGATTTCCCGCACTCACGCTCGGTGACACCGTCACAGTCGCCGTGCGTTGTCCCGGTTTCCACGAAACCGTTGCTTTCGCAAGTCCACTGTCAGTATCCGCCGGTGCATTCCGCGTCGCCTTCGAAGCCGATGCCAACCACACCCGCACCGTCGCTGCCTGCTCCGTGTTGTCGCCGCTTCGCGCGAGCGAAACGCGAATCGGCACCGAAGCCGCGCCCGCACTCGCTCCCGCTCCGCTCGCTTCCGCCAGCACCAACGCGCTCAGCGGCTCAATCCCCACAATGCTCGTATTCGCAATCAAACTCTGCGCGGGCGCACTCGCCATCACTTGCAGGTTGACCTGTGGCGTCTGCGTCGCCGCCGAAATTGCCGCCGCGAGCGAAGGCAAAGGCTGCGTGATCGCCACTGACCCTTCGCGCGATTCGCTCAAAATTGCCACAACGTGGTCCGACTCGCGGCTTGCAAAATCTCCGCCCGCGCCACTGGAACTTGATGCTGCCATCGCGTCTGCTGCAATAGCCCCACGCAAGACTTCAATCGCCCCCGGTAAGTCCGCCGCCGTATCCGTCACCTGCACCTGCGAAATCTGCCGCTTCACTTCCGCAAGGTCCGCCGACGCCGGCACCACGAGCGTCTGGGCGGGCGACCCCATCAGTACCAACGCACACCGATCCCCCTTCGCCGCGTGCAGCGCATCCACCAGCTTCACCGCGCGAGCCTTGAGTGATTCCAACGCACTTGTCCCGGAGCCGCCGCCCACGCCAGAAACAAAGTTGGTCGCTTGAGACGCCAAACTATTATCAATCACAATCGAAAGCGTCTTCGCCCGCCGCAATCCGCCACCCGACAACGCGCCCAGCAGCGGCTTCCCCAACGCGAGCGCAACCAGTGCCACCAGCAAGCACCGCGAAGCGAGCAACAGCATCTGCTCCAGCCGCGTGCGCCGCCGCTGCTGCCGATACGCCTGCATCAACCACTCCATCGCGCCCCACGCGATGGGCTTGCGCCGCCGGCGCATCAATATGTGAATAAGGATGGGCAGCGCAACACACGCAAGACCCGCGACCAGCAACGCAGAGTTGGCAAAAGTCATTCGCCCCTCCCGGAGATTGTCTCACACGCTGCATCCATGCCCGCAAGCGTAGTTCCCCCGACACCCCAACAAGAGCCGCCCCCCGAAGGTGCGCGCGCACTCGGCAGGCCTTGAAAGAGCGTACAACAGAAATCTGAAAGCTGAAATGAACAGCAGGCGGACCTCGCGTGAGAGTTCCGCCTTTTGTTCATTTCAGTTTTCAGTTGTCAGCTATACGTTACGTCCCACACGCCGTACACGGCCCCTCGCTGTACATCAGCAGGAACGAACTGATATCGCACG
>CAZEZV010000119.1:0-12078 GCA_964516725.1 uncultured Phycisphaeraceae bacterium | reverse complement strand
GAGCATCCGTCAGCGTCGCGCCGGTGAGATCCGGGTGATCGTCGATGGTGCCATCGAGCGTGTGGTTGGCTTCGAGGAAGAAGACGTAGTCGGTGCCGCCCTGAAGCTCATAGCCGTCGACGACGATGAAGTATTCTTCACCACCAACGAGCTGGACTTCAAGCTGCGGGATAACGCCAAAGGTGTCGTCGGCGAACGCGACACGCGTGCCGGCGGAGTTATACAGGCTCACCGCCGGGTTCTGCATCGGGTTCAGCGGAGCGCCGGTGACAGTGAGGATCGCCAAGCCCGAGCCTTGCGCACGGAACTTCCAGCTTGCTGTCTGGAAGACTGGGTCGGGCATGTTGGGCGAGGGCTGCTGGAGGGGCTCTTGGAACGCGACGAGCGATCCGCCCGCAGTACCGCGACGGCTGATCTTGTCGAGGGTCAGAATTTCTGGCTGTGCATCGAACACAAGGAAGAAAGGACCAGTTGCGAGCTGCGCATTCGCGTTGCTGACTTCGTCGCTGCGGACGCGAATGTAATACGTCGCACCAGCGGTCGCCTTGAACGCGAGTGCCGCGTCGTTGATACGGCCGCTCTGCTGATCGCTGATGATGAGGTTGCCGTTCGCGTCGTACACGTCGAGGTGCGTGTCAAGACGCTGTGAGAGCGTGGTTTGCTCAGTGGACTGCGCGTTGATGGTGACGAGCGTGTTGTACAGAGAGTTGGTGGATGCCGTCCAGCGATACACCATTTCGTCCTGGCGGATGCGTGTGTTGATCGCGCCGGTGCCGCCAAGCTGGCCCAGGATTGGCGTCGGGGGGATAGGTCCGAAGGGCGTGATGTCGGGGGCGGGCGTGCCGGTCTCAAAGCCGATGCCACGATCAACGGGCGGGTTGACGGTCAGGTCTTGCCCACCAACGGAGAACGTGAAGTTTGTGCCGCGCATGCGCAGCGTGTATGGGCCGGTCGTTGCGGTCTGGCCTCGCACTTCAACGATGTAGCGAGTGCCCGCGGTTGCGAGGAAGCCAACCCAGCCATCCTTCTGGAAGCCGCTGGTGACGGTGCCGTTATTTTCGCCGCTGGCGACGACAGCGCCGGTGCTTGCCAGCGTGACTCGCAGGCTTGAGTCAAGATTGCGGTTTGCCTCGTTGCTTGTGTCCGCGAGTGCGCTCACAAACGCGTTGGCCGGCGCGACGAACTCCCAGAAGTCCACGTCTGTCGGAGACGAGATCGTCTGCACGCCCGTGAAGCGTCCTTGTGTGCCCGCTGTGAGCACAAGCGGATTCGTCGGGCTGCCCTCGAGCAGCGTGCGGTCCTCCAGCCGCTGGATCGACGCGTCAGCGCCTCCAACACCAAGCGCCTTGCCGACGCGCGACGCGATCATCGCGGCGAGTCTGCTTGTGCCTTGGAACATCGACGCGCGATCCTGCGCTGAACGATGCGAAGTACGAAGCGTGTGGGGGGGGAGGAACGAACGGAATTCCCGGCTCACCATGGCGTGGCTCCATCAATCGCCAACAAAACTCTCGTGCAAGACGATGCGACACATAACGTATGGTCATGCGGCGCACTGCACTCGCACACAAACACCAAAAACTTCCACTTGCCGGTCTGGTCGGACGTGATTGTTCATCAGGTCTCGACGTTCGTGGCTCGCGGCCCGTGCATCTCTGAGCTACTGGCTCAGCAAACGCGTAGGGCGGGAGCGTACACGCGATATTTCAACGGCGGAGCGACCGACTCGAACTCCGCTCATGGACTCATCCAGCATACAGGAAACCAAAATGCCTGTCAAGGCCCAATCTTGAATCGTTTGCAATATGTTTGGTGATTTTTGAGTGTCTCTCTCGCTTTCTAGGATGCTCCACCATCCAGGTCAGCCCTGCCGACGAGCGATACTGATCGTCGCTTCAAGCCGGAATTGCGCACAAATTGGTGTATCAACCACTCATGTTCGCCCACTGGCAAAGTTGGTTGCAACGGTCTTTTGTTGAATGGCACAAAATGACTGCTACTGCTTAATCGTCCGCACGACGGCGGCCTCCGCGAGGATTTCCGCTGAGTCATAGACGGGCAGGGGGCAGGAGTCTTCCGAAAGAACCAGCGGCAGTTCGCTGCTGGCAAGCACAATCGCCTCGCATCCTTGGGCCTGCAATCCCTGAATGATGTGAATCAGAGTTGAGTGGCTCTCGGGCCTGCTGTATCCATATATGAGTTCGTCGAAGATCAGCCGATCGACAAACTCCGCCTCGTCCGGATTCGGCGCTAGCACCTGAATACCCCGCAAACCCAGATGCGTCTGGTACGTCGATGAGTGCATCACCAACTTGGTTCCGAGGATGCCGACAACTCTCCGTTTGTCCTGCGCGATTGCCTCGCCAACCAGATCAGGCATTGTGAGCCACGGGATCGGGCTACCAACTTCTGCAAGTTGCACGCCGTGCTGCACGGCGTTGTCGGGCGTCAGACAGAACGCCGCGCCGCAGCGGGCGACGTGATCCGCGGATCGACGAAGGTACTTTCCAACAGCGTGCCAGTCGTTGTTGCGAATCGCATCAATATAGAGCGACAGCGGCTCATTGTGCAGCGAAATGCGGGGCTGGTCGTTTGGAGCCCGAAGCCTGCCCGCATGCCGAGACAGCAAGCGATAGAAAATCGACGCGCCCTCCGGGCTGACGCCGACGATTCCGATGTGGTTGTTGGCTTGCTCAGCACCCATAGGCAACACTCGAAATCAGTACTCGCACGCATGCACAGACAGTCAATGTACGCAACCAACGCACGCCACGCTACACAAGTCTTCTACCATCGCCCAGCAATGCCTTCACGAAACCCATTCGAACTCCTCGGCGTAAAAGTGCGCTATCGCATCAGCCGGGCCGAAGTTGAGCAGGCGTACTTGCGAGCGGTGGCCAACTCACACCCCGATCTGGGAGGACCATTCGCTGCATCGATCGAGGACGGCAGCGACGCGGACGTCACGGCAAGCCTGAACATGGCCCGCGACACGCTGCTCAACCCCGAAACCCGCGCAAGTGTGATGCTGTCGCTTCTGGGCGGCCCGGCCAAGGACCAGGACAAGTCGCTCCCGCCGGGGTTCCTCCTCGAAATCATGGAAGTTCGTGAGCAGGTGGAATCGGCGGCTGCTTTTCACGACAAAGCCGAGTTGTCCAAGTGGAAAGCGTGGGCAGCCGATCAGCGCCGCGATTACGAAAAACGCGTCGCGGATTTCTTCGACCAGGCGCAGCAAGCCGGCGACAAAAATGCCGACGCCCTCAAAGAAGTGCGCGCAACCTTGAACGCGTGGCGATACATTGAAAGGCTCGCCGAGCAAATCGAGCCGTCCAAACTCTCTGGCTGAGCCACTTCGAATCCGGCATCGCATACCACTTCATGCCCACCGTCTCCATCATCCTCGCGTCGCTCCTGCCGATCCTCATGGCGTTGTCGGCGCTGTGCTCCGCCTCTGAAACCGCGCTCTTCAGCCTCACGCAGGCAGATCGCATCCGCCTGCGAAAATCGCACCCGCGAGTCCACGACGCAGTGTCGCAGATGCTCGCGCAGCCCACGTCGCTGCTGGTGGCAATTCTGCTCTTGAATGTCACTGTCAACACCGCGTTCTTTACAATCTTTGGGTTGGTCGTCAAAGGCTGGCTGCCTGAATTCTGGGCCGCGATGACGAGCCTGGGCGCGGTGCTCTTGCTCGTGCTGGTGTCCGAAGTGCTGCCCAAGGGCCTCGCGGCCGTGCATCGCGTCGCGTTCTGCCGCATCATCGCGATCCCCGTGCTCGCGTGGTTCACGATCATCGGCCCGCTGCGCTTGATCCTCGACTCATTCGTCATCGCGCCCCTCGCACGCCTGTTCCGCGCCGACTCGGGCTCGCCCGCCGAGAAACTGACGTCAGACGAACTCTCAAACCTCGTCGAGCTCGCCGCGAATCAAGGCGTGTTGCACGCGAGCGAGCAGCAACTGCTTGCAGACGTCGTGCAACTCTCCGTGCTCCGCGTGCGCGACATCATGACGCCCCGCGTCGACGTGCGCTGGCTTTCCTCGACCGACACAAGCCAGGAACTGCTCCAAGTCGCACGCGACACCGGCTACACGCGATTCCCGGTGTGCCGCACGAACCTCACCGATCGCTCGATCGTCGGCATCGTTCACGCCCAGCGCGTGCTGCCCGGCTTGGCAAAGCATGGCGCCGCGGCCCGCATGCCCCTGCCTGCGCTCGTCGAGCCCGCGCGATTTGTTCCCGAGCGTTCGCGCGTTGATCAACTGCTTGAGTTCTTCCGCCTCGCGCGATGTGACGTCGCCATGGTCGTCAGCGAGCAGGGCGAGGTGACGGGGATGGTGCAGATCGACAACGTCATCAACGAGCTCATCAAGTTCGCCGCAAACCCGGATGATTCTCCTGCCCAGCGCGTACAGATGATCGGCATCGGCGAGTGGGAAGTGCCCGGACGCCTCAGCGTGCGAGACTGGGAGGAGTACTTCGAATCCAAGCCCGGCTCATCCCAGCACGCGGGCGGACGCGTTTCGACTGTCGCAGGCCTCGTGCTTTCACGACTCGGGCGAGTGCCCCGCGAGGGGGACACTGTGGACATCGGAAACGTCAGCCTCAGAGTCTCGGCGATGAGCGGCAGGAACATCGAGCGAGTCCATGTCTCTCTCTCGAAGGAGGGCACGCCATGAGCCACTGGGAATGGGCTACATACTGGTCGCTGCTCGTGCTGAGCGTGGTCGCCAGCGCGCTGTGCAGCGGCCTCGAAATCGGCAGCTACTCGCTCAATCGAGTGCGATTAGACCTCCGCGCCGCAAAGACCCCGCCCGACTGGAACGCGCGACACCTCAAGAGCGAGTTGGAACGCCCCGCCAGATTGCTCGCAACGCTGCTCATCAGCAACAACATCGTCAACGCCATCGCCGCGCACGCCAGCGCATCGATGCTATCGCACCACTCTGAAGTCACCGTCGCGCTGATCAACACGCTTGTGCTTGGTCCAATTCTGTTTGTACTCGGTGACGCGGCGCCCAAGGAGCTGTTCCGCGTCGAGGCCGATCGACTCACGCCGCTCTTCGCTCGCTCGCTGCGCCTGGTTCGCATCCTGCTGACGGTCATCGGAGTGCTTCCCTTTGTGCAGTTCTGCTCGCGTCTCAGCGAAAGAGCCCTGCGTTTGCCCGCCGATTCCGCAAGCGACGCACGCCAACGCATCGCGCTGCTGCTCAAGGAAGGCGCGGGCCACGGCGTCCTCAGCGAAAGCCAGGTCTCGCTGCTCGATCGCGCCCTCATGTTCCGCAATGTCACTGTGCGCGATGAAATGGTGCCTTGGGATCAGGTCCGCGTGCTGCCCGCGAGCGCGGAAAAACAGCGCATCATGGACTTGGTCGCCGGGAGCGCTCACGCGTTCTTTCCTGTCGTCGATCGCCAGGGCAAGGTCATCGGCGTCATCCGCCATCTCGACTTGTACACGCAAACCAAGAAGTCCGCAGGCGAACTCCTGCTCCAAGTTCCCCGCCTCAAGCCAGAGTCCAGCGCCCGCGACGGCCTCGCAGCGCTCCGCCAGCACCGCTCACGCATCGCGATCGTCGAAGACACCTGGGGCCGCCCCATCGGCATCGTGAGCGCCAAAGACCTCGTCGAACCCCTGACCGGTGAACTCGCGGCGTTGTAGCGCAAAGCACGCAGCCCGACCGTTACGGAGGGCTTCGTGCCGCACAATCGCTCGGCATACCAACTGTTTTCCGCACTCTTTCGATACACCCTATCCTCCCCCCATGCTCGCACGGGTCCAGTCCTATCTCATCCAGGGCATCGACGCCCTCCCTTGTGAAGTTGAAGTTGACTTCGACGAGACAGTGTTTGCTCCACCGGGCGGCAAGGCCACCGTCGTCGGCCTCCCAGACGCCGCCGTCAAGGAATCCGTCGAACGCGTCCGTAGTGCGATGGCCAACAGTGGCTATCAATGGCCCGACGGTCGCATCATCGTCAACCTCGCCCCCGCTGATGTCCGCAAAGAAGGTCCGATGTACGACCTCGCCGTCGCAATGGGCCTGCTCGTCACGCAAGGTGTGCTCTCGCTCGGACCACGAGTCCCCGCACGCGGCTCCTTTGTTATGCCGGGCAAGGAACTCGACGCGACAACGCAAACCCAAGACACAAACGAACCCCTCGACCTCCGCCAGTTCCTCGTCGCCGGCGAACTCGCGCTGGATGGTCGCGTTCGACCAGTGCGAGGCGTCATCGCCCTCGCCGCACTCGCCAAGCATCGCGGCGCTCGGGGCGTCATCGTCCCCGCAGACAACGCAAACGAAGCCGCGATCGTGCCCGGCATCGAGGTCTACGGCGTTCGCACGCTGAGCGAAGTGGTTGGGCTTCTCTCAGGCCAACTCGATATTCCGCCCACGCCAACGCCGGATATTGCGACGCTGCTCGCTCGTACGCCCGCATCAATCGACTTCGGTGATGTGCGCGGTCAAGAAGGTGTGAAGCGTGCCGTCGTGATCGCAGCCGCTGGTGGTCACAACCTGCTCATGCTCGGCCCTCCCGGCACCGGCAAGACAATGATGGCAAAGGCCCTGCCCGGCGTGCTCCCCATGCTCACCCCGCAGGAAGCCATCGACATCACACGTATCTACTCGGCAGCAGGCCAACTGCCCGCAGGACAAGGCCTCATCACCACACGCCCTGTTCGCAGCCCACACCACTCGGCGAGTTTGCCAGCGCTGGTAGGTGGCGGGATGGTGCCCAGGCCCGGTGAAATCAGTCTTGCACATCTGGGCGTTTTATTTCTCGACGAACTCCCGGAGTTCGACCGCGATGTTCTCGAATCGCTCCGCCAACCTCTCGAAGACCATCGCGTCAGCATCGCCCGCGCGCACAGCAGCGTGACGTTTCCGGCGAACGTCATGCTGGTCGCCGCGATGAACCCCACGCCCAAAGGCGATCTCTCGCCCGGCGAAGTTGGCAAGCGTGCAATGGAACGCTACCTCGAAAAACTCAGCGGCCCGCTGCTGGATCGCATCGACATGCACGTCGAGGCTCCCGCCGTGCCCTTCAAGGACCTCAGCGCCGGCTCAGGCGGCGACCGCTCGAAAATCCGCGGCATGAACACGCAGCAGATGAGAGCGCTGGTCGAAGGCGCACGCGCGCGAGCGACAGCCCGACAAGGGACGACGACCAACGCGAGGCTTTCCGGGCGAGAACTTGATACGCACGCTGTGCTGCAACAAGAGGCGCGGGACACGCTGGGGCATGCGATGAGTGAGTTGGGTTTGTCGGCCCGTGCGTATGACAAGATTCGCCGTGTCGCGAGGTCAATCGCGGATGTTGAAGGCGTTGAGCACGTGCAGACGCAGCACGTGCTGGAGGCAATTCAGTATCGGTTGCTGGATCGCAAGGTGTAGCACAGGCATCCTGCCCGCGAGCAGCGCGGGGGGTGGCCTTCCAAGCCATGCGCGTGCTAGGCTTCGAAGCACCAGACCGCTCCGAACACGTCAGCCCACCTCGGATCGACGGGGACCGCCGATCTACCCTGTCACATGCCCGCCATCCCGAGTTTCACTGCTCCAACTTCTTCTACGCCACGCACCATCGCGCGCCTCGCCGTCTTCTGCGGCGCAAGCAACGGCGCCCGCCCAGAATACCCCGCCGCCGCCGCCGCCGTTGGCCGCGAACTCGCCCGCCGCAACATCACGCTCATCTACGGCGGAGGCCGCTCGGGCCTCATGGGCGCAGTCGCTGACGCCGCGCTCGAACAAGGCGGCAAAGTCATCGGCGTCATCACGAAACTGCTGGAGTCGCGCGAGTTGGGCCACACGGGAATCACTGACCTGCGTGTCGTTCAGACCATGCACGAACGCAAGATGATGATGGCGGACATGGCCGACGCGTTCATTGCGCTGCCAGGCGGTTTGGGCACGCTCGACGAGTTGTTTGAAATTCTTGCGTGGGCGCAGTTGGGCATTCACAGCAAACCCGTTGGCCTCCTCAACGCCATCGGCTTCTACGACCAACTCTGGAACTTCATGGATCACCTCGACCGCGAGAAGTTCCTGCGGCTCAATCACAGGACGACGGTGCACATGGATGAAAGCGCTGCGACGTTGATCGACAAGCTGAGTGCGGCGTGAGGCGTTAGCTTGAACACAGAAGAAGGCAGAGAAGAATGTTTGTGGGGTTTTGTTTGAAGACCACGCATGCTATCTCCTGACGGCGAAGTCGTCGAGGTGAATAGCCGTGGATAGTCGCGAACGCGACACCCACGGACGGATTGACAACAATTCATGCGGCACCACGCAGTGGTGCAGGTGAGGGATGAATTCATGCGTTGCAAATACGTCTTCGCGTTGCGCTTCACATTCGCTGACTCTCCTTTGCACGAACACCCGCACTCTCTCCACCCCTCTGTCTTTCGCCGTCCTCTCTCTATTTTCCTCTGCGTTCAAAATACCCGCAACACCCTCACTACCCTCCCTTCCACCCCCAATGTCCAAAAAGCCCGAAAACGCCCTCCCCGTCATCGAAAACCGCAAAGCCCGGCACGACTATCACATTGAAGACACGCTCGAATGCGGCATCGTCCTGACCGGTTCAGAAATCAAAGTCGTCCGCGAAAACCGCGTCTCGATTGCCGAAGGCTTCTGCCGAGTCGAAGAAAATCCGCCCCGCCTCACGCTCTATCAAGTCCACTTCGGCGAGTACCGCCCCTCCGGCGCGCTAGGCCACAAACCCATCCGCGCCCGCACGCTCCTCGCCCACAAAGGCGAAATCCGAAAAATCGCACGAAAGATGTCCAAAGGCATGACCATCGTGCCCCTGAAGATGTACTTCAAAGGCGCATGGGCCAAAGTCCTCATCGGCATCGGCTCCGGCAAAAAAGCCCACGACAAGCGGCAGTCCATCAAAGAAAAGGACGCCAAACGCGAAATGCAGCGAGCAATGAGCAAACGAGTGTGATCATGCTTGTTGGGTATCCCCTCGCTTCGCGAGGGGAGTACTTCCATTGCCCCTCAAGCCTCGCATCTATTCATCGCTTCATCGTTCTTCGCTTCATCGCTTCACATCGTCTCCCCCCATACGTTTCCCCATGCTCCTGCGCTTTCCGCTTCTCATATTCATCGCCTTCGCCACGCTCCTCCTCGGCGCGTGCTCCTCCACGCCCTTGCTTTCTTCGAAGTTCAGCGTTCAATCCAGCATCTCCGGCAACGCACTCGAAACAAACTTCCCCACCCGCGTCTTCGCTCCCTCCAAAGTCGGCATCGTCGATCTCTACCTCACTGATATCCCGCGCGAAACCCTCGAAACCGGCGGCGACATCTCCGCCATCTCTGGCACCATCATCCAGGTCCACGTCTTCGTCCGCCCCAAGGCAGGCCGCACTCCCATCGACCGCGACGCAACCACCTCAATCGCACGCGTCTTCATCCTGACAGGCAACGCCCAAGCCGGCCTCTACGCCGGCGGCGGTTTCTTCCTCGCCAACGACAGCGGCAACGGCGACACCTACTCCGGCACCATGCGTAGCGCTTCGCTCTATCTCGCCAGAGCCACCGCTCGCTTCGACGACCTTCTCGGCCCGTCCAATCTCGCCGGCTCCATTGACACCAAGCGCGACGAACAACTCGCCAAACGCCTGACACAACTCACACAAACCCTCGCCGAAAATATGGATGCAGCGGAATGATCATCCAGTCCACACAAAACATGCAGCCCGGCCGTTCGAGGGGACGGAGCGGCTTGCTTTAAGACGCTGAAACGGTGATCCGGTGAAACGTGAAAAGGAAATACAATCCTGCACCGTCTTACCGTCTCATTCCCCATGCCCTCCCTCTCCCTCACACCCCCCTCCGACTTCCATCTCCCGCGCGACGTCTGCTCCTACGGCTACTTCCTCCTCGCCCCAAACTACTGGGACCCGCACGCAAAGACGCTCTGGCGCGTGCTGAATCTGCAAGACGGCCCCATTCTCACCCACATCTCGCAGCCCCGCAAAGGCGCGAAACTCACCATCAAACTCTCTCGCACGCCCAGCAAGCAGGAGCGAACCAACCTCATCGAGCAAGTCACCCGCATGCTCCGCCTCGACGAGTCCGCCGACCACATCAAGCACTTCCACAAACTCGACAAGCGCCATAAGTCGACCGGCCGAGGCCGCCTCTTCCGTTCGCCCACGCTCTTCGAAGATGTCATCAAAACCGTCACCAGTTGCAACGTGACGTGGCCCAGCACCATCAACATGAACAAACGCCTCTGCGAAGTAGTGGGGGACGAAGTCAAACTCGACAGCGTCAAAGGCTTCCCGAGACTAAGACCCGCCGTCGCCTCAACCTTCCGCGCGTTCGCCTTCCCAACAGCCCAGCAACTCGCAAACACTCGCGTCGCAACCCTCCGGGCCCGTTGCCGAGTGGGCTATCGCGACCAACGCATCGTCGATCTCGCCAAACTCTTCTCAACACCAGTCGCCAAAGGCGGCTTCGACATCGCACAAATCGAGAGCCCCGCCACGCCCGACGACGAAGTCTTTGAATCACTCATCGACCTCCCCGGCATCGGCCCCTACGCCGCCGCAAACATCATGCAACTGTTGGGCCGCTATGCACGCCTCCCCCTCGACACCGAAAGCGTCCGCCACGGCAAGACCATGCTTGGCTTCAAAGGCTCCAGCACCCAAGTGATGAAGAAAGTGAAAAAACACTTCGCCCCCCTCGGTGAACACGCCTTCCGCAGCTACTGGTTCGAGATGTGGACCTTCTACGAGTCCAAACAAGGCCCGGCGTGGACGTGGGAACGCGATACAACTGGCAGAATGTTCACCGCCGCGCTGCTGAAATAACGATCCCCCGTGCCAGCTCCTCGCACCAAACCCCGATCAACACGAGAACCCCAGTCGCGCTCGGGCCTCACGCTCCTCCTCAACTGGTTCCACTCCCAACGCTGGACCCCGCACCAATTTCAACTCGACGCGTGGAACGCATATGCACAAGGATCGTCGGGATTGATCCAAGTTCCCACGGGTGCCGGCAAAACCTACGCAGCCTACCTCGGCCCTCTCGCCGAAATCATCGATGCACTACAAACCCCCGCACAACTGATCGAATCATCCAGCACACCTGACGCTTCACATTCAACCCACCCCTCCGCGCTCTCCGCGACCTCCGCGGTAAAACCCTCCCGAAAAAAATCATCCAACACACTCTCCCCCTACCCCGGCATCCACACCCTCTACATCACACCGCTGCGCGCCGTCACCCGCGACATCGAACTCGCCCTCAAGCGCCCCATCACCGACCTCAACCTCCCAATCTCCATCGAAAGCCGCACCGGCGACACAAGCGCATCCCTCCGCGCCAAGCAACGCGAGCGCTTACCCAACATCCTCGTCACCACGCCCGAGTCGCTCTGCCTCCTCCTCACGCGCGACAACGCCCGCGATCTCTTCTCAACCCTCCGCTGCGTCATCATCGACGAATGGCACGACCTCCTCACCTCCAAACGCGGCTCCAGCACCGAACTCGCCCTTGCAAGATTGCGCCGCTGGAATCAGACCATCAAACTCTGGGGGTTGTCTGCAACACTGCCGAACTCGCAGGATGCGCTGAATACGTTGTGCGGAGTGAGCGGACGACAGGCATTGGGGATTAGGGACTGGGCATTGGGAAGAACGCAGACGGATTACGGCGGTAAGCCGGATGTTTCAAGCACGCACACTGCTGGGCGAAGAACGCAACCCGCTGTGCCAGTGCCCAATGCCCAGTCCCCAATGCCTCTCCCCACCATCATCCGCGCCAACATCACCCGCGACGTCGAAATCAAAGCCGTCATCCCCAAAGACCTCTCGCGCCTTCCCTGGGCCGGCCACCTCGGCCTCAACATGCTCCCCGACGTCCTCGATCAGCTCGATCCACGCGAACCAACCCTCGTCTTCACCAACACCCGCTCCCAAGCCGAGCGCTGGTTTCACGCCATCGAGTTCGCACGCCCAGAGTGGAAAGACATCCTCGCCCTCCACCACGGCAGCGTCGATCGCGACGAACGCGAGCGCGTCGAAGCGGGCCTCAAAGACGGCTCGATTCGCATCGTGGTCTCAACCAGCAGCC
>CAZEZV010000118.1:0-12157 GCA_964516725.1 uncultured Phycisphaeraceae bacterium | reverse complement strand
GATAACCGCTCACGCGCTCGTTCATTCTCTCATCGCGATCTCTTCCGCCTCTTGATCTCTGTGTCTCCGTGCTGAAAGGGAGTTTCTCCAAGAGCCCACTTCGAGCACGTCAGAGCTGAGATCGGCGGCTCAGACGCGGAAGATGCTACCGAGTTTCTTGCCGAGCAGAATGCTTGCGGCGAAAATCGTCACGGTGAGCAGTCCCATGCCCCACACGCCCAGCGCGCTCGCGACGTACGGGCCGTCGCCAAGCCGATCGCCAAACGCCATGATTGCTTTCGTGATCGGATAGTCCTCGGTCTTTTGCGCGAGGATGAGCGAGTCGCTTACTTCGAGCATTGAGAAGCTAAAGACGAGCAAGCCCCCGGCGATCAGGTTTGCGAGAATCAGCGGCAGGATGACGCGGCGGACCGCTGTGAAGCGTGATGCGCCGAGGTTGATCGCTGCTTCTTCGAGTTCGCCGCTGGTTTGTTCGAGGCCTGCGACCGTGGATCGCACGATGTATGGAAGGCGTCGCACGGCGTATGCGGCGATCAGGAATGGGAAGGGTGAGGGGTCAACCGCGATCACGCTTGCGAAGCTGCCGAGTGGCCCATCGCCGCCCCCGAATGGCCAACGCAGGCTCATCGCAACATAGCCGAATGCCATGACCAGTCCGGGCACGGCGAGCGGCAGCATGCAGAGGGCGTCGAGGATGGCTCGCCCTTTCACTTGCGTTCGCACGAGGAGGTACGCGATGAGAATGCCGAACACAATGTCGACAAGCATCGCCGCGGCGGCGAGCATGAGGCTGTTGGTGATGGCGGTGAATGAGTCTGTCGCGGTGAGCGCTTCTTTGAAGTGTGCGCCGGTGAATTCGCTGGGGAGGACGGTGCCGTACCACTGGCCGGTGCTTGTGAGGCTTGT
This sequence comes from uncultured Phycisphaeraceae bacterium, assembly GCA_964516725.1. Lineage (GTDB taxonomy): Bacteria > Planctomycetota > Phycisphaerae > Phycisphaerales > UBA1924 > BJHL01. Next base: position 11,251 of record CAZEZV010000118.1, on the reverse strand, counting down.
GAGGACAACGCCCAGGTGCGGCATCAGTGCGCAGAATGAGACGAGCGCGAATGCGGCACAGGCGAGGATACCTGTGGCCCCGGTGAGCTGCTTCTCACTCGCGGCGCGCGAGGCCTTGCTGTACATCGCGTAGCCCTTGCGGCCAAAGAAGTACTTGCCGACGATGTAGGTGAGGATTGCCGTGGTCAGCATGACGACGGTGAGGGCGTAGGGCTTCGCGCTGGTTTCGACTTCTTTCAAGCCGTTGAAGACCTGCACCGCTGTGACCTGCGGGTAATCGAACATGAGGGGCGTGCCGAGTTCGGTGAAGCTCCAGATGAACACGATCGTCGCGCCAGCAAAGACGCCGGGTCTGACGAGAGGCAGCGTGATCTTCCATAATCGCGTCCATGCGGATGCGCCAAGGTTCTCCGCGGCTTCGTCCATCGCCGGGTCGAGATTGGCGAGGGCGGCGGTTGAGTTGAGATAGATGATTGGGTAGAGGCTCAGCGCTTGCACCAGCACGACGCCCCACATGCGGGCGTTGCCCAGGATGTCAAAGTCGGTTCCGAGGAGCGCGTTGAGCGCGCCTTCGCGTCCAAGCAGCGCACGCATGCCGATTGCACCGACGAACGGCGGCAGGATGAGCGGGACGAGAACGATTGCGCTGAACAAGCCTTTGCCCGGAAACTTGTAGCGAGCAGAAATGAGCGCCAGCGGCAGTGCAATACCGATCGCCGTGATGGTCGTCAGCGTTGCGAGACGCAGCGAGTTGAACAGCCCCTCGCGGAGGCGCGGGTCTTGAAAGACCATTGCGATGTGGCGGAGGGTAAAGCCCTCGCGCTTTGCGACGTCCTCGTAGAACCCGCCGCGAACGGTGAGCAGAATCGGATACACCAGCAGCGCGGTGAGCAGGAAAACGCACAGCCCCAGCATCATGTACTGCGCTGAGCGTCGCCACAACCGACCTGGACCCATGTCTGGGAGCATGAGGGGGGAGGATACGGGTCAAGTCGGTCGTGAGGGAGCGGCTTTGGCTTCAAGGCGCCGTTGCGCTTTGGTCATGGACGTATCACATGGCGAGAGCAAGCCACTCCTGTACGGTCGGGCTGCATGTTCTTGGCGGCTACTGGCGCTCGACGTTTGTCGATTCCCTGCGACGGCGCTCGAGTTCGCGCGCCATGTACTGCCTGTGCTTCTCGAGCCCCTCGGGCTCCGGGAACAACTCGTCGAAGGGCTTGCCGCCCATCTTTGCCTCTTCGTCGATCTGCGGCTTGTACCACTCGAGCAGCGCGTCGTAGGCCCACACGCGCAGCTCGTCTGGTGCAGAGAAGTAGATCGCCTGCGCGTCCTCGTTGTAGCCCGCCTCTTCACCAAGACCGGCGGACTGCATGAACTGGAAGAACATCGTGCCCGCGAAGAACTCCCAGTTTTCGTCGAGCTGGGCCATGCGGGCGGCGTCCTTTGCGATGGCGTTGGCGCGGGCCTGTTGGTCCATGTAGTAGTAGTGCCAGCGCCGGGCGAAGTCGTATTGCTTCTGGAAGAGCTCCGGGTCTCGCCCGAGCAGTCCCATCGAAAACGCGGAGAAGAGCGCGGAGGAGATCTGGTTGATCGCAATGTCCGGGCGCGTTGCGCTGTCGGAGATTTCCTGTTCGACGAAGAGGTCCAGGTCGCTGTACAGCCTGATGTTCTCTTCGATGTCCTGGAGATTCTGGTCCTTGAACGTGCGGAGCTGCTTCAGCCAATACTCCGCCTGCATGCGGTCGCCACGCCTGTAGTACATGATCACAACTTCCTTCATGAAGTTGCTGTAGCCCTCGCTGAGGCGGCTGCTGCCGCGCTCGGCGGACAACTGGTCGATGTTGACCATCCGGCCCGTCGCGCCTTCTCGCACCAGCGAGCGCTTGCGCATCTCGTCAAGCAGCTTGCCGTACGACTCCGCAAAGTGCTCGTTGTTGATGCCTTGATAGATCGAATATTGGTTTGTGACGCTCGCCTTGTAGTCAAAGTATAGCTCGCCCGTGCGGAATAACTGCTGGATCGACTGCGCGACGACGCGGTCGGCGTTCACAAAGTCAAAGTCGCCCTGGTTCACGCCCTTCATGTTTGCGACTTCGAGCGCTTCTTCAACGCCTCGTGCCGCCCAGTACAGCGAGTGGGCCGCGCCGTGCCGCCAGTCGAGCGGGCCGTACTTCTCCGTGTACCGGATCATCCGGTCCGGCTCCATCTTGTAATCTTCAATGAGCACGCGCCGGCGGATGTGCGCCAGGAACGCGGGCATGGCCTTTTCGATCTCAGGGTTCTCGCACATCTGGATCAGCGCCTTGGTCTTTGGCCCGGCGCTTCTGTCGTAGAGGTACCTGCGGCTTGACCTGCGGAACGCGTTGAACATTTCGTAGCGGCTCAGGAAGTTCATCCGGTCCGCGCGTGACTCCATCGACAACTCGAGCGTGCCCTCGACCGCCGCGAAAATCTGCTCGGCCTGCGGGTGCGCACGGATCAGATCTTCGCGCGTGATCGGCGCATCGGTGATCGACCTCAGCCACGCGACATGCTTCTCCGTGACCTTCTTCGTGCTCCTGTCCTCGCGGGTGCGCGGCGGCGGTGCGCCGAGCACATTCGTCCATTCCTCGGCGAGCCGGCGCTTGTAGTACAAGTTGGCGTCGTCGGTAAAGCCCTGAATCTTGTGCAGGAAGATCCAGCCCAGTTCCTTGTGCAGCAGGAGGCTGTTGGGGTTGGCGGGGATGCCCTCTTCGCGGAGGATCGCAACGCCCTGGTTCACCCAGTTCCAGCGCTCGTCGGGAGTCTGCGTCTGGACGCTGATGTTGTACGCGAGGTTCCACGCATGGAACACCCACACCTGCGGGAAGCGGGGCTGGAGGCGCACGATCGCGCGAGCCAGTTCGATGCACTCGTAGAACTTGCCCTCTTGCTTGAGGTCGTTGGCCCGCATCCACAACGCGTTGACGAAGACGCCGCGGAACGCGCCCATCGCGATGCCGATGCTCACCTCCGGGCGATCCGTGTTCTCAGCACGGTCGGTGTATGTCATCCTCGCGCGCCCGGCGACCACGGTCATGCGCGTTGCAAGAACCGCCGAGGCAACGAGGCACCCCGCCAGCACCAGCCCCGCCCAGAGTTGTACCCGTGTGTCGCGTGTCATACTGCCTTCAAACCTTCGTCAACCCTACATCCTGCCTTACGTGCCCGAATACATCGCCAGTTCGCGTCGCCGGAAAATCAAGACTCCGACCGCAAACAAAACCCCGCACCAGACCATCACAATCGCCGAGCCTTCAGCGAGGCTGAACCAGCCCAGGTGCTCACCCTCGACCAAGCGCGTCGTCGGGCGCAGCTCGCCGTACGTCGAGAACAACCAGGTGATGCCCTCCGCCACTTTCGAGATGATCGTGTTGAACCAGATCGTTTTCCCGCTTTGGTCCTCGGTTTGATATGAATCCAGGCTCTGCATCAAAAACCGCGAGCCCTCCGCCGCCCAAAACACCGTGAACGACACCATCGCCGCGACCGGGAAGCTGAGGAACGTCGCAGTACACACCCCCACCATCGCCAGGAACAGCAGCTTGATCCACAGCACGACCATCAGGCGGAAGTAGTTGCCCGTGAACGTTCCGCTGGCGTACCAGATCTTGAGGCCGTTCGCGGTGAACGCGAAAGGCTTGGGATTGACCTGCCCGGTATCGACGTCGCCGTTGAACACCTGAATGACAACGTCGCCCTGATCGTTGATGACCGCCGGCGATATCTCCAGCTTCAGCGACTGGTCGAGCGGAGCCTCGACGACCTGCCACGCCTCAACACCCGGGAACGCGATCGTGATCTTGTACACCGCGTTGGGCTCGGCGCTGCCTGATTGAATCTGGTACTTGAAGATGAGCAGCTTGCCGGTCTTCCGCGCCTCCTGCAGGCCAGTGAACACGTACGTGCGTTCGTAGCCCGGCAGGACCGTGCGATATGACCCGCCCACGCCCTTGATGAGGTCGCCGCGGATTCTCGCCCGCGCTTTGGCCTTCTCTGCATCCAGCTTCGCGGGCGTGTCGCCCGTGATCATCATGTTTTCCATTTCCTGCTGGACCTTCAGCTCGATCTGCTCTTCCAGCTTTTTGTAGTCGATGTCCGGCGGCATGGGTTCAGACGTGCGCCGACTAGTAAGCACCTGCGTCTCCAGCAGCACGCGATCGGGCGACGAAACCTCGCCAACCTTGGGCACAAACGCGACCTCCTCGCCGATTGCGGGCTGGCGGCGGAGGTATTCGGTGAACACGAATATGCCGCTCGCCGACACGCCAAGCAGCGCCGCCGACAACGCGGCCATGCCCAGCCACTTGCCAAGAACATACTGCCACGCCGCGACCGGCTTGGTCGCCGTCTGCCAGATTTGCTTCGTCCGCTGCTCGCCGCTCACGGTCATCACGCTGAACAGCACGACCAGGATCGCGATGATCATGAACGAGCCCGATGTCCCGTACTGCAGGAAGTTCTGCACGCGGTACCGCAGGGGCTGCCCCTCGTTCAGGAGCAAGGGCAGCGAGGCTAGCCCGAAAATCATCACAATGATGAAAATCAGCGACACCTTCATCCGCACGGCTTCCATCAGCACGTTGCGGGCGATCGATGTCACCGGGTTGGACGCGCTCAGCAGGCCCGTCATCAGTTTCACGAGCGCGCTGAACGACGCCGTGAGGACAAAGAGCCCGACAATGAACGGTCCGCCGGTCTTTATGATCCCAAACGCCCACGTAACCAGCAGTGCAAGGACGCAGGCAATCGATAACAACAAATACGTGAGTCCAAGATCAACCCAGATGACCGCAAGGCACACGAGCGCGCCGACCCCGATCACGCCAGCGATTGAAGTCGCGCTGAACTGCGCCGTTGCCAGATTCTCCAGCGACTTCTGCGTCGCGATCACCGCGTCGTTCTGCTTTGCGTCCGAGCCCGGGCTGACTTCGCCCATCTGCGCCCGGATCTGCTCCAGCGCCCGGTCCCGGGCCTTCGCCGCGCCGACCGAGTAGACGATCATCAGCAGAATCGCCAGCGCGACGACAACGCCCGACGCAATGACCTTGAAGAGCCTCGTCCGCTGCGCACGATCAATCGCTGACCACAGGCGCGAAATCACTTCTTCGCTCCTCCTGCGCCGCCACTGGCACCGTCGCCATCCGCATCAAGCAGGTTACCGATCACGGACAGGTCAACGCCCTGCTGCTTGGGCATCGGGGCGGGCTTCTCTGGAATCGCCGCCGCAACTTTCTCTTGCACGCGCCTGGCTTCCGCCTCAACAGTTTTCTCGCCCCGCACCAACGCGCCGATGAGCCCGTCGTCTGACGGAGTCTGCACAGCCGCTTGAGCGGGCGTTGGGTGCACGAACGCGGGCTTTGCAACCGGCTCTTCCTTCATGAGCGCATCGATCAGACGATCGCCCTCATCCGCGCCGTCTTTTCGCAGGAACGCCGCGGTCTGGCCCCCGGACGTTGCGCCTGAGGTCGAAAGCTGCTCGGTCTTGGCCTTCTCGACAATGTCGAGGAACAAGCTCTCCAGCGTCTGGCGGGGCTTGCTCACTTTCAGGATGTTCCGCTCGCCCCCGGATCGCGCGCGCACCACACGGTCAATCTCTGACACCGTCGCCTCGTCCAGCGCATCGGTCTCGATCGTCGTGCGATCCCGCGTCACGAGCAACTCATCGCACGTTCCCTCGGCTCGCTTGATGCCGCCGTAGAGAATCACAAGGCGATCCACGCAATCTTCAACATCTGCCAGCAAGTGGCTGGACAGCAGCACGGTCTTGCCGCGGCGACCCAGCTCGATGATCAGGTCCTTGATTTGGCGCGTGCCGATCGGGTCCAAACCCGTGGTTGGCTCGTCCAGAATCAAAAAGTCCGGATCATTGATGAGCGCCTGCGCGATGCCAAGGCGGCGCTGCATGCCCTTGGAATACTCGCGCACGGGGCGATGCTGCGCACCGGTCATGCCCAGCATGTCCAGCAGTTCGTCGATGCGCCGTTCGCGCGTGGTTCGCTCAAGCTCAAACAGCTTTGCGTAATACTCCAGCGTCTCGCGCGCGTTCAGAAATGGGTACAAGTAGCTCTCTTCGGGCAAGTACCCGATCCGCTTCTTGATGGACACGTCCGTCGGCAACTTCCCAAACACGCTGACGCGCCCGTGTGTCGGACGAAGCAGCCCAAGGATCATTTTGATCGTCGTGCTCTTGCCGCTGCCGTTGGGGCCGAGCAAACCAAACACCTCGCGCTGGCGAATCTCAAACGTGATGCCGTTCACGGCTTTCGCGTTCGCCCGCATCCAGAAGTCCTTGAAGACCCTGGTCAGGTTCTGCGCAATCACGATCGGCTCGCCCCCCGCCCCCGACGCCCGCGAAGCGCCGGAACTTGAAACCGAAGATGCAACTGAAGTCTCTGTCATGTTCAAGTCTGTTTTCTTTGTGCCCTTCGTGGCTTTGTGGTGTACAAGGCCACGAGATGGCATTACTCGGCGGTTAGTTGTTCCTTGATCTCAGTCTGGAACTGGCTCTTCTTGTTCAGCTCGGCGCGAATCCTCGCCGCGCGCTTGGCCTCGTCTTCCTTCCGCAGGCGGTCAAGATCTCGCATCGCGAACGGATCGCGGTTGAGCAGGATCTGCACCATGTCGCCCTCCTTGCCCTGGGGCAGGTACATCGTCGTGACCGTCGGCTTCTTGTAGAACGCCGACACCGCGCTGGACCACTGCGTGTTGACCATCACCATCGGGTTGGCCTTGAACTGCTTCAAGAGCGCGTCAAACCGCTCCAGATCGCGCTTTGCCTGGTTCGCGACCTGGTCGCGGTACGTCTTTGCGTCCGACACCAGTTTGGTCACGCTGCCCGAGGCGTGCCGCGTCGCGCCATCGATCTCAACACCCTTGCCCTCAAGGATGCCGTCAATCTCCGCGATGATCGTCAACGCGCCCGCCGAGTCGTTCTTTGACAGGGCAAGCTCGTACGCGTCGATCTTGGCGATCAGCGTGTCCGACACATCGCCCGCCGTCGCGTTCAAAATGCTCGTGCGCGCCGACGTTGCGTTTTCCTTCGCCTTCTCCGCGTTCGCCGCGGCGGACTGCGTCTTCGCAAAGTCCTGACGCACGTACAGCGGGGGCGTCACGTCCGTCATGGACAGACTCTCAACGATGATGCCGCTCTTTGCCTCGTCCAGCGCTTGCTGCGCAATTGCCTTTGCACGCGACGCGATCGAGCCCTGGCTCTCTGCGCTTGTCCGCAGCATCTGGTCAATCGGCACCTCCGCGCACGCGCGAACCACGCCCCGCCCGATGGCCATGCGAACCAGCATCTCCTCCTCGCCCGGCATCACATTCTCGGCGAACAGCTTCGCGCTCTGCTTGCGATACTGCACGCTCCATCGGGCGTGCACAAGATTGCTGTCGCCCGTGATGATCGACCCGCTCCCGCCCTGGTTGGGCTTGAGGCTGGGCGTGGGCGCGATGTTCTCGATGCTCTTCTTTTCGCTGCCGCCGTCGTAGGGCCAGTACTCACGCTCGATGTTGACCGAATTCACGCCCGACGACACCGTCACGATGTCGCCAAACGGGAAGGGAGGCCCCCAGCGGAAACCGGGTTCAAGACTGCTGTTTTCAACTCGCCCAAAGAGCAAACGGATGCCCTGCTCGCCCTCTTTGACAAACTTGAACCCGCTGATGAGGTACGCGATGAAGAGTGCCGCGACGCCCACGTACAGCAGCTTCAACAGAATGTTCAATGCTTCGGCCAGCGACTGATTCGCCGGATCCAGCATTGACGCCGCATCCGTCGCATCGCCCGCTTCGCGGAACGTGAGCGAGCCGCGCCGTGACGCGGGGACTTGAATGTCGCCCGATGGCAGTCCTGTGGGATCACCGTCCGCCATTCGAAGTTCATGACGCTTCAATTCGCTCAACGCCCACCTCCCGATTGTGTCGCGTTGTCAACTTTCACCAACTCGCCCGTCCCCACGCGCGGCAGCTCGCCCGCCTTCAGGCCCGCGAGGGCGTTGGGCATGAGCATCTCAATCCCCGGCATGTTGCTGGGGATCACCAGCGTCGAGGTGCGGGGGTCGATGTTCTTGATGAAGTCCATGTTCGCCATGAACACTGCCAGCTCCGGCATCTGGTTCATCTTCTCGATGTAGGGCACGGCTTCGAGGTCGCCGCGGGTCTTGATGCGGTCGGCGAGGCTCTGCGCAAACGCCGTGATGCGCTCCGAATCGCTCTGGGCCTTCGTGCGAATGGCTTCCGCCTGCGACTGACCCTGCGACTCGATCTCCTTCGACAACCGCTCGCGGGCCGCCTTCATGCGGTCAAACACGGCTTTCGTCACTTCTTCCGGCAGCAGGATGCGCGTGAGGCCCACGTTCACCGCCTCGATGCCGTAGTCGGCGAGCTGGCGTTCGTTCTGGTCGCTCGCACGCTTGAACGCATCGAGCATCTTGCCCTCGAGCTCGGGCAGCTTGCTCCCGCCCGACTGCGTTGTGAACAGGTCTTCCATCGTGTAGCTGCTGACGACGCTCGCCGCGGCGCGGAGGTTTGCCTGCAGCGCCTCTTCGGCCTTCTTGTAGTGCTCCTCAGAGCGCTCGCCCGCGCCGCTGAAGTACTGGAAGAACTTGAGCGGGTCGCTGACGCGCCACGTGCAGAACGTCTCGACGGCGATCTGGCGGTTGTCCTTGGTCTGCTGCGTCTCGATCTTCAGCAGGAACAGGCGCATGCGCGTGTCATACTTGGTGTAGCTCTGGATCGGGTAGGGCCACTTGAAGTACAGCCCCGCCTCGCGCTTCACGTCGGTCTCGGTGGCTTTGCCGAACGTCGTCACGACCGCCGCTTCCGTGAACCGGACGGTGAACGTCACCGTGAAGGCCAGCAGCACCAGCAACACCAACCCCGCCATCACATATCGAAGCATTTTTTGCACAGCAATTTCTCCAGCGTCAAACTCGTTGTGTCACATTGTGCCCCGGGCAAATCCAACAAATCAGCAAAGCATGAATCACGTTTCACTACTCTTCCGTTGGCTTGGTAAACAACTCCAGCCCAAGGTCCTTGTCCTGCCCGTCAAACACATACCAGGTCTTCGCGTTGCTCTGACCCGAAATGAACAGTCTCGAGTCCTTGAACAGGTCCGTCATCGCGTCAAAGTACGAGCGCGCCGCGTACACCTTGGGCGACGCCTGATACTGGCGGACCTGCCCCTCGTAGCGCGACGCCTTCGAAGCCGCGGCCATGTGCGTCTTCCAGCGGTCGGCCTTCGCCGCGGCGATCAGGCTCGCAGCCTTCCCGTCCGCACGCTCGATGAGCGAGGAAATCTTTGCTTCGTGGTCCGCCACTTTCGCCGCGTCCGGCTTTGGCGACTGCTTGAGGTCGCTCAGCTCGTTGATCGCGGTGACGATCTCGTCGGCGAGTCCCACGTTGCCCACAACCTGCGTCAGCGTCGCGATGCGATCCGCCTCGGCGCTCTGGATGTTCGCGATCTTGCGCGCGTCCGCCATGACCCGCGCCTCAAAGCTCGGGGCCGTGTCCTTGGGCGGGTGAACGCCCGCGATGCCGATGTATACCACTTGTACGCCCGCGCCCCGCGGGGTGCCGCTGGCGTCGGGATTCAGCTCGTCGTACGCCTGCTGCAGGGCAATCATCAGCCCTTTGGAAATGTCATTGCGACCGTACCCCAAGACCTCGTCAAGGTGCGCCTTCTGGAAGTAGCGCGTCACCGTCCGCTGCCCCACTGCTTTCAGCAATTCATCCCGCAGTTCCGCCGGTCCAAGCTCGTCAAACTTGCGAACGTCCGACACGATGTACTGCAAGGGCAATTCAACCGACACCATGGCGAGGTCGACAAGGTCCCCGGCCTTGCCACCCGCGCGCGAGACCGGTGTTGATTGCTCGCCCGGGGCATTCGCTCGCACAAACTGATAAATCTCTTCGCCCGGATGGTCGTTGGTCCACAGCATGGGCTCGTTGCTCGCGCTGGAGCGCGTGCCCAACTGCAGCGTTCGCAAGCCCGTCACGGTGCGATCCAACAGCGTCAGGCGATCAGCATCCTTGCGGTACAACTCCGGCACATACATCTTGTCGATGGGCCACGGGCGCTTCAGGTGAAGACCGGGCTCCAGCTCCTCGCCCACGGGCTCGCCAAACCGCAGAATCATCGCCCGCTGATGAGGCTGAACCACCGTGAGGCAAGACAACAGCCACACAATCAGAACACCCGCCCCGATCAGCGGAAACAGCGCCTTGTTGAGCAACTGATAAAACCAATTGCCCGTGACGTCAAAGCCCAACTGATAGTTGATCGCCTCGCTGACGCTCTTGGCAATCCGATCCGGCGCCGCAACCAGCCCGAGCAACCTCGATCCAAACGCCGCCGGCGGAATCTCACCCGCGCGCCGAGGGCGATACAACCCCAGGAGGAAGTTGATCAAGACCTCAACGCCGATCAACACGCAGAACCCAGCCGCGACATACGGCATGACGTCCAGAATCGTGTTTGGCCCGACGTACGCGACGACGAAGGCGATCGCAAACACCAGCCCGAGCAGCGCCGTCCCCGCCGCGTAGCTCGCGCCCGCCCTCAAGTTGCCCCACGCCGTCTGCTTTCCCATCCCCGCTGCAAACCGTGCGATGATGAAACCCAGAATCGCCGCGACAAGCCCGAGGACGATGCCCAGCTCCGGAGCCTTTGGCTCCATCGGGGAAAAATCAGTCTTCGTCGCCAGATGCCGATACCCCACAAACCGCCAAATGCCCATCCCCAGCAGAATCGCCCCGATGACGAGGCTCATCCCCGGCACAAAGAACTTGTGCAAACCCGCGAGCCGACGCGCCGCTGGGCGCAGATCGTCCTGCGTGCTGAAAACCGATGCCGACTCCCCGCCTGTTTGCGCCAGCGCGTCGGCTTCCATCGCCTCGATGCGCTCGCGCCGATGCTGATCAAAGACAATCACCAGCGTCAGCCACGCCAGTACCCCAGCGCCGACAAAGATGCTCCACGTCAGCACGGCGTGGTCAGAATTAAGAACCGCATACACGGCCATCGAGCCCGCCAGCACCAACTGGACAACCAGACCCCAAAGGGCCATCGTCGTTGCTGTCTTATATGTGAGGTAGTCTGCCTTCATGATATTCGTTGCTCAACAAGTGCGGTCGTGATCGAGCGAATGCCAACTACAAGATGACCCAACGCGTCGTTTCTCTGCTCCGCCGCCCACCCACGAGCCGGGGGGGGGGGGGGGGGGGGGGG
>CAZEZV010000117.1:0-12161 GCA_964516725.1 uncultured Phycisphaeraceae bacterium | reverse complement strand
CTTCCCGTGCGTTGCGCTGGGGATGACATTGCTGTCGCTCAACTTTGTCGGTGAGGGGTTGAGGGCGTCGCTGGATCCGAAGGGGAGGAAGTAACCGTGCCACCGACTGCTGCTCTGAGCGGTCGGTGCCGACAACAAAAAAAGCACCGACCGCTCAGAGCAGCACCCCCCGGTCGGTGGCACGAGACTTGGTTGTGATTTGAATTAGATATCGCGTGGGCGGCGGTTGTTGCGGCCGCCGCCTTCTTCCTCTTCGAGGTCGGGGAGTTCTTTGGCCTGGTCGGCGGTCAGAATCTCCTTGAGCTGCTTGAGAGTCGCGCGGTCGAGGTCTCGGCGATCACTTCGCAGAGAATTGAGTTCTTCGCCGGCTGCTCTCATGGCGTCGCCGCCTCCTCCGGGTCCCATGTTCTCAGGCTTGAATTGGGTTTCGAGTTCGTCCCAGGCTTTGGTGGCTTTGGTGGTCCAGCCCGTCATTTTGCTCTTGTAGTTTTCTTCGATGGCAGCGATTTTTTCCATCTGCTCGGGCGTGACGTCGGGCATCGCGATGGCTTTGGCGATCGCTTCGGCGCCGCTGGTCTTGCGGTAGATTTCGGGGTAGGTCGCGGCTTGGACTTTTTCGGCGAAGGCGGTGCGGGCGGTTTCGGGGAGCGCTGACTCAACCTGGCGGGCGAAGCGCTTGTTGATGTCGCGGACCTTTGTGGAGGCCTCGCGGCGCTCTGTCATGAGCTTCTGCATTTCGCTGAAGTCGCCAGACTCGCGCATGGCGCGGAAGTCGGGCATGGGTTTGTCGTTGAGATTTTCACGGGCGGCGAGTTCGCGGTCGATCTCGGTGTTGTATTGCTCGATGATTCCTTGGGCGTCCTTGAGCTGATCTTCGGGGAGGTTCAAGTCACGCACAGCGTCGGCGACGTTGAGGCGTTCGCCGGCCATCATGCCGGTGCGGAGTTTTTGCCCGCGCCGGATGGTGGACTCGACACTCGTCCACTTGTCGCTTTGTGCCGGGGTGAGCAGCGCCTTCATGTCGCTGAGGAGTTGTGTTTCCATTGCGGACTGCTTTTCACGCTGCTTCTGCTGCGCTTCTCGCATGGCGTCCATGTTGGGTGGCCCGTCGCCGTCGCGCATGGCGTTGCGGGCTTCTTCGCGGGCGGCTTGTTGTTCTTCGCGCATGGAACGGAGTTGCTGGTCGTAGCCATCGACGAGGGTCATGGCGGCGTTGCGCTGTTCGTCGCTGAGTTGCAGCATCTCGGCGGCGCGTTCGATGTCTTGCTTGCGAAGTTGTTCACCACGCCCGCTGCCTTGCATCATGCCGCGCATTCCGCCGAAACCTCCCATGCCGCCAAAGCCGCCATCGCGACCACCGCCGCGCTGGCGTTGGCCTTGACGCTGGCCGTCCTGAGGTTGGCCAAGGACGCTTGCGGTGGTGCCTGCGAGGGCGAGGGCGAGAGTTGCGATGCGGAGGGTGGTGGTCATGGCTGGGTGGACTCCTTGCGTTGAGCTGCCGGGGTGGCAGAGTGATAGCGTATCAGGTGTCGGCTGAACGCTTCGGTCTGGCTGATATTGCAGGTGAATACTGAGTGTTATGCTTTAGTGCGGGGTGGTTTGGGGCGGTGCAGCGAGTAATTGATTGAAAAGGGCGGAATTTCTGCTTTTTGTGATATAGGGAAAACCCCGGCATCGCATGGAAGGTGGCTTTTGTCGGTAGAGGCAAAGGGTGATGGCGGTCGGGCTTACTCGATCGAGGAAGGTATCCATATGAAGAGGTCTTCACGAATCGCGCGAGCGGCGGGCTTGGGATATGGCGCCGCGCGTGGGTTACTGCGCGCGCGGGATGTGGCGGCGTTGATCAGCGCGGCGTGCGTCGGTGGTGCGATGGGTCAGGGCACGATGTATGCCAGCGATAGCAGCCGAGCTTTTTACTCAGTCAACATGTCGACCGGCGCGAAGACGCTGCTGGGATCGATCAGCGCGAATGTCTCGGTGCCGGCGTCGATGGCGTTTGCGTGTGATACGGGAACGGTGTATGTCGCGAACACGCTGGCGAACTTTGGGGTGTCACGCCAGGTGTACACGCTCAACGTTGCGACGCGACAGGCGACGGCGGTTGGACCCTTTGGCGACGCAGCGATTCTGATGCACGGCATGGAGTATGACGTGAGCACGGGCACGCTGTACGGCATTTCGTCGCACAATGGCGGGTTCTATCAGATCAGTCGAACGAATGGCGCGGCGACGTTGATCGGGTTGACGGGGATTGAAGGGCTGGGGTCGTTCGGCAATTTGGTGTATTACCCGCCGGCGGACACGCTGTTTGCGAGCAACGCGTTGACGGACAGTTTGTACACGATCAATCGCGCGACCGGCGTAGCGACACTGGTTGGACCTTTCAATGGTCCGGTCGGGATCGGCGGCATGACATACAACCAGGACAACGGACTGTTGTATCTCACGGATAATGATGGCGATATTTTGTATAACGTTGATCCGAGCACCGGGGGCGCGACGCCGATTGGGCCGACGGGAACGGGGAACTTGATCGGGCTTGTGTACGTGCCGGTCGCGGGCACGCCTTGTCCGCCCACGCTGCCACCCATCGTGTGCAATGACGTGGACTTTAACAATGACGGGTCGTTCTTCGATCCGCAGGATATTGATGCGCTGCTGTCGGTGTACGCGGAAGGTGATTGCATTCCGAGCGAGGCGACGTGCGACGATATCGACTTCAACAACGACACGAGTATTTTCGACCCGTGCGATATTGATGCATTCTTGCTGGTGTTCAGCGAGGGGCCTTGCACGGCGTGTGGGGTTTGATTCGCGTTGGCGGGATTGTGGTATTGATTTCTCTCAGGAGTTCACATGAAGAGCGCTTGTTCCGGCGTTGCTCGTTTCAATCGGTTCCTTTCGGGCGCGACGGCGTGTTGTGTTGCGGCGTGCGCGGGCAGCGCGCAGGCGCAGCATTACAACGACGGGCACGGCAAGGAATGGAGGCAGTTGCCGACGACGATGTCCTTGTCGTGGGATCAGATTGACACGGTGTGTCCGTCGGAGGCAGAGGGCGGCGGGCCTTGCACGGGATCGGTTTCGGGGCGGGACTTGACTGGATGGCATTGGGCAACCCGGGAAGAAGTGCGCACCCTCTTCAGTTACTTTCACCCAGATATTCTGTCGAATCCGTGCGTAGGCGGGCCGCAGTATGCGGCAGTCGGGATTTACATGCTGGGCGGAGGCATCATCGCGCCGACGTTTTCGTTTTACACGACGTTTGGCGGATCGTTGTACGTGAACGGCTGGACAGCGACGCGCAACGAAGCGGGCTTGGCGTACATGAGCTCCGCAAGCGGGAATTATCCGGTGTTCGATGGATCGCTGTGCGTTTCGGGCTTGCAGGCGACGAACACGACGCCCAACTACACGGGTGTGTGGCTGTGGAGATCGGTTGATTGCCCTTTGCCAGTGGTGACGACAGAACCAACGAACGTTGAAGTGTGCTTGCTTGAATCGTCGAGTGCGGTGTTTACGACGGCGGCGACGAATGCGGTTGGCGCGCAGTTTCAGTGGCGATTGGACGGCAACGCGATCAGTCTTGCGAGCAATCCATCTGCGGGGACAGCGACGTTGACGATTGCAGCAGTGGGGCCAGAGGACCTTGGAACGTACGATTGCGTCATCACGGCGGCGTGCGGCACGGTGACGACACTCGGCGCGACGCTGAGCGCGGGCGGCGACGATTGCCCGGTCATTTGCAACGACGTCGACTTCAACAACGACGGCTCGTTCTTCGATCCCCAGGACATCGACGCCCTGCTCTCCGTCTACGCCGAGGGCGACTGCATCCCAAGCACCGCCGTGTGCGACGATATCGACTTTAACAACGACACGAGCGTGTTCGATCCGTGCGACATCGATTCATTCCTGCTGGTCTTCAGCGAGGGGCCTTGCACGTCGTGCGGACACTAAAATCTGGCGGCGTCAGATGCAGGTCCGGAATCAGTTTGGGCAAGCACACATGGGCGAATTGTGTTATAATTCCATTCATGGCGACCTATTACCAACTCGATTTCGAGAAGCCCATCACGCAATTGGAGCAGCAGATCGAAGCCGCGCAGCAGAGGTTGGCGGTGGAGACCAACGGCGATAGCTCAATCTCGGGGGGCGAGGCGACCGTTGAAGTCGTGCGTCGCGAAATTGACGCGCTCAACGCCAAGCGAGCTGCGCTCATCAGCGAAACGTACGCCAATCTCTCTCCATGGCAGACCGTCCGCGTCGCTCGCCACCCGCATCGCCCGCAGACCCGTGACTACATCCAAATGATGTGCCGCGACTTTGTGGAGCTTCATGGCGACCGCCGCTTCGGCGATGATCCCGCAATCGTCACTGGCTTCGCCCGCATCGGCGCAAGCCCCGGCATGAAAGTCATGCTTGTGGGCCACCAAAAAGGCAAGCAGACCAGCGAAAAGATCGCCTGCCACTTCGGATGTGCACACCCCGAAGGCTACCGCAAAGCGCTGCACAAAATGCAACTCGCGGCGAAGTACAACGTCCCCATCGTCACGCTCGTCGACACGCCCGGCGCATATCCCGGCCTCGGTGCAGAGCAGCGTGGCCAGGCAGAAGCCATCGCCGTCAACCTCCTTGAAATGAGCCGCATTCGCACACCCATCGTCAGCATCGTGATTGGCGAGGGTGGAAGTGGGGGGGCGCTCGGCATCGCCGTCGCAGACCGCGTCGCCATGCTCCAGCACAGTTGGTACAGCGTGATTTCTCCGGAAGGCTGCGCGGCAATCCTCTGGAAAGAAGCCAACGAGCAGACCAATGCCCAAGCCGCCAAAAGCCTCAAGCTCACCGCAAAGGACAACATCGAACTGGGCATCATCGACGACGTGATCGCAGAGCCCTCTGGGGGAGCACACCGCGACCAGCGCACCACCGCGACCAACCTACAGCAATGGGTGCTTTCAACGCTGACCATGCTCAAACAAAAACCCATCGACGAACTGCTCGAGCAGCGCTATCAGCGTTTCCGCAGAATGGGAAGCGTTGCGGAGTCTGCAAACTGAAAAAACTGGTGCCACTGGCGTCCTCGTCTGTACCTTCTCCAACCATCGTTGACGAAACGCACACTGCGAACGCGGGCTCTCATCGCTTTCGACAACTTCACCTATCTCGCCCTCCCGTCTTGATTCTCACCTCGACCCCCCATAACCTTGCAATCTTTTGGCGCTACGCGTTTTCGTGAGGCGCAATTTCAGCGGTGCCGCAGTCCGATTCACTCGTTTCGGCTTGGCCCGATTGTGAGGTAGTGGTGCCCAAGAAGGTCGCATCAAAATCAAAGCCCGCCGCGAAGAAACCGGCCCCAAAGTTGGTCGCCAAGAAGCCGCCCGCGAAGGCAAAGCCCGCGCCCAAGAAAGCCCCGCACAAGCCGGTCGCAAAGGGAGCGGCGAAGCCCGTCGCAAAGTCGGCCGTGAAACCAACCGGCAAGCCATCTGCGAAGATAGATCCCAAGCACAGCGCGAAACTCGCTTCGAAGGTCGCCCTCAAGCCCGGTGGCGTGAAGTCGGTCGTCAAGGGTGACGGCAAAGACGCCGCGATCGCGCCCAAAAAAGCCGTCGTGCCCCTTGGCAAGACCGACGTCAAAGCTCCACCAAAGAAAATGAAACCGCCGGTGCAGCCTGTGATGCCTGCGGGAATTGGCAGATTGCTCGATCCGGGCAACCCGATCCGCAAGCCCCTAATCCCGTCCGGTCCCAAGGCCGCCCACGTCAGGCCGCTCGGCTCGCGCATCGCTGAGGCAACCGACGGCACGCCCGCGCCGATCGTCAAAACGGTCCTCACGCCCGAGCAACTCGCGGAGTTCAGCGAACTCCTGCTTCGCAAGCGGCAAGCACTCATCAAAGACATCACCGGCATGGAGAACGAAGCCCTACGAGGTGGCAGCGGCTCGCTCTCGAACATGCCAAGCCACCTCGCCGAACAGGGCAGCGAGGCGTACGACCAATCCCTCTCGCTCGACCTCGCCGCGGCGGATCGCAAGTTGCTTCGTGAAATCGATGACGCCCTCAAACGCATCGCCGCTGAAACCTACGGCATCTGCGAGCACACCTTGAAGCCCATCAAGCTTGAGCGCCTGCGAGAGCTGCCCTGGGCTCGCTACTCCATCGAAGCCGCACGCGAAATCGAGCGGCAGGCGATGCGGGCGTTCTGACTTTGTGAATTCACCACAAAGGCACGAAGGACACGAAGAAGACAGGGGTGATCAGGGGCAATCGTGTCGGTACGTGTTATTGTGTGCTCATAGAGAACTTACTGGAAACCAGCGTCGTGTCCGGGCCTTCGCTAGATGACTCGCCTAGGCGGAGCGCACTCGATGCATTTTATCATCGGCGTTTGTTTTCTCATGTTTTTCTTTGCGCTCTTTGTGTCTTTGTGGTGAATCCCGTTTTGCGACAGCCTCTACGCTTGCTGGCTTGAATCAGACACCATCTCAACACGCAGCCAGTAACAAGCCCACCGAAGGCATTGGCGATATCGCCGGCAAGTCCACCAAGGCTTGGGCCATCTTTCTGAGCGCATTCGCAATCTCATTGGTGCTTGATCTCTGGACCAAGGTCTGGGCGTTCAAGTCGATCGCCTCGTTCCCGGTTCAAGTCCAGCGCGAAGAAGTCCTGAAAGTCACGCCCGAACTGTGGCGACTGATCCCGCCGCACGAGCCTCGCGTTGTCATCGACAAACTCCTGAGCTTTACGCTCGTCTTGAACCCCGGCGCAGTCTTCGGCATCGGTGCTGGCAAGCGCTGGTTCTTCATCACGTTCACGTCGATCGCGATGATCATCGGCGTGACGGCGTTCGCAAAGTTCACGCGCGCCCGCGACTGGTCCATGCAACTCGCCATCGGGCTGATCGTGGGCTCGGGCCTGGGCAACCTCTACGACCGCGTCACTTTTGGGTGCGTTCGCGACTTCATCCACCCGCTGCCCAACATGAAACTCCCGGGAGGCATCTCCTGGCCTTGGGGCGGCAATGAAGTCTGGCCCTACGTCAGCAACGTCGCCGACGCACTGCTGATCGTGGGACTCATCATGATCTCGTGGCGTGTGCTGTTCGGACACAAGAAGCACGCAACAAAGACATGATGCTTTGATGCCGCGGCTCGGGGGGTGCCTTGTCCCTTCTGTGCTTCGCACACGACTTCGCGCTCACCGCGCCTTCTCAAAACCAGCCTCAGTCAACGTCCCAAGATCCAACACCACTCCCATCGAATCGCCGTTCGAACTCGGCTGGTAATAGTCCACGTTCAGCCGGCCCTTGCCCACACTCGTGAACACCAAGCACCCCCGCGCCCACGCTGCCGCGTACTGCAAGTCCTCAACGCTCGGCCCCGCCGCCTCCTGATTCTGCACCGCCGTGGCATGAAAGTGATAATGCGCGAGCGCCCGAGTCTGGTCACGAATCATGTCGTCCGGCGCATGAAACTCCAAGTCCCCGCGTTTTTCTTTTGCTCGCGGCGGATACAGCACAGGCGTCTGCGGCCCGTTGTTGATGGACAGGATGAGCCCTCCATATTCGCTTGTGCGGTCGGCGTTGTCGAGCGCGGCTTGTTGAAGGAGTCGTGCGATGTTGGTGGGATCGCTCAGGACCTCATCAATGACGGCAATGCAGATGCGATCTCCTTCGCTAAGACTCGGGTAGGGGTGCTTTGTGGTCTCAACCCCTTGGTTTCCGTCTTCGCTGTACGGTCGCGAGCGAGAACCCCAACTGCGGCTGACGTGCGAACGAGCTTGAAGGCGATTGTACATCGCCCAACGAAGCGAGGTGCTGTCACTTTGAGTGATGATGTCCGGCTGGTGCACGGAAGCCCAGCGAATCGCTTCCAGGTGTCGAAGACGAAGTCTGTCGCCAGCGGGCAATCCAGCAACTGCGACCTTGGTTTCATTCCACCAGTCGACGCTCGCTTTGTCGCTCTTGTTGCACAACTCAAGCAACCAACGAAGCTCCTCGCCCCGCTCAGGCATTACTCGCAAGTCGCTCCAGCCCGCCTTCAACGCCTCAACCACAACCTTCCCGTCCTGCGAAGCGGGCGACGATTCTGCAATCAGCCGCCGCCTCACCTCGCCCGACACATCCCGCTGCGCCAACACCGTGTACGCATCTCGCCGCACGACAGACGCATCCGCAAGTTTCTCGGGTTGCTCGACAACATACTTCCAAAGCACAGCGTTGAGTTCTGTGCCAGCCTCAATCGCCGCGATCGCTTTTTCGCCAGAAACCGCGTACTTCCAATCCCGCGACGCGATCAACTTCTTGTCTTGCTCCGAAAGCCCCGGCAAGTCCGCGTCCATCTGCCCGCCGCTCCGCGCGCACACGCGGATCAGCGCAGGCGTCCATTCACGCCACCCTTGCGCCGCTGCCAACTCGCACAGATCAGCGACGATCACCGGGTCAGGCTCACGCACGACAAGTCCAGACCCGTCCGTCTTCAGCAGTGCAAGGCTGCGTTCGTGCTTTGAGAGTTTGCTCAGCGCATCCCGGCGCAACGCCCGCGGCTGGGCCGGACTCCAGAGTATTTCCGCGAGTGCCTGATTCAACGTCTCGGCCATCGCCGGATTCGCCGCCACCTCGGCTTCAACTGCCTTGATCGCCGCTACTCGCTCGCTCGCACTCTGAGCGCGATCCCCAAGCACATCAATCGGCGCACGCGCGGGCTGCGACGAACACGCCGCCAGAAGTGTGATCGCTATACACGCCGCCGTGCCACCGGCTACTGCTCTGAGCTGTCGGTGCCGAACTTCCAGCGTGTTCTTCGTGCTCCGTTGCTTCGCCGCTGCTTTCCTCATCATGCAGCATCGTACCGCACCTCACCCCGATACAATCCCTCAATGCCCGCTGGCTCATCAACTTCAAGCACTTCGTCCACAAGTCAGGACCGTGGCGGCTCGCCAACCACCTTCGACCGTGTTTCTCGCGTCATCAAACTGATCCGCCCAGCCGTCCAAGCCGATGGCGGCGACCTCGAACTCGTGGATGTCACCCCGCAGGGCGTGGTGCAGATTCGCTTCCACGGCGCGTGCGTGGGGTGCCCGAGCAGCATGATCACGCTGCAGGTTGGCATTGAACGGAATCTGAAGGCACACATTCCTGAGGTGACGAAGGTGGAGACGGTGGGCTAGCGATGAAATGGTTCACGGCTGTGAGCTGACGTAGGTGCCACAACTCATCACAGTGGATCGATAAATTTGTCCCAGGCATCCCATGCATCCTGAAAACTGAAAGTATGCGTAACCGGAGACTCGTCTTGCGTTGCGGCATCGGCTTCCTTTTTGGATGCGGCAGTAACGACAATCTTTGGACATGCCGTTCCATCAAGTTGAGTCTTGAGTGTGGGCGATTTGATGACTTCCACCGCACGGCCTAATTGACTAAATGAACAGGGAACGACATAGTACGTTCCGGCGGGCACGTCGCGGTCTTCAAAGGATGGACGTGGGTCAGATTCGATTGGAACTGCGTAAGTTCCGGTGTCGGACACAAGAAAGACATAAAAATCGTATTCTCTGCTTGGGCGATGGAAGTTCTCCCCGGGGTCAAGTTGAACGCGACGACCGGGAGTTGGCGACATGCAGGTCAACGTACCGCAATCAAATTCGCTTGCGCCTTGGGGCTTTATCTCCCAAATTTGAACCAGATTATTCATCTCATCAATTGAGCTGAGAAACCCGCTGCCTGACTCGCCTGTCACAAAACCCGGAAGCGTGAATTCATCGTTGCCGGCGGATGAACGCTTGTGAAGACCGGAAGTAATTCGGAAGTCACCAAATCGAGCGGGCGATTGGCTTATGTCATCAGCCCGTCGCGTCGAGCAGTCAACTTTGCCAGTGAGCTTCACGACCTGTTTCGGTGCAACGATATCAAGCGAGTACTTATTAACATCAGCTCGAATGCGCCGTTGTACTTTAATCGGAGCTCCCCGCATGTCCTGCACCTGCTGATCGCTCAAGTTGACAATTGTGAGGTAGACTGTGAACAAGTCTGCGTCATTCAGCACAGCGACTTCGGTGTTCGCTATTCCATTTGCTCCGGCTTCGCAATCAGTAAACGGCTCGCGTCCTTGCTGGCCATGCCACACCGTGAATTGAGTATTTGGAACGACATTGCCGTGCATGTCTATCGCTCGTATTTCGAGAGACAGCTTTCGTGCTTCAACTGGCGACTTTTCTGCGTTTTGAATTTGGATCAAACTTAAAAGGCCTAGCAGGATTGAGTAAGCGAGATTCATGACTGTGTCTCAGTATTGAAAAAGTTTTAGAGTCGAACCCTTCAGTCGCATCGAAAAGCCCCACGGCAAAAATCTGTGGCTGCGATTGAACAATAGCAAGGAACCCAAACGACTCCCGACTCGCGTGTCCGGATCACGCAAAATCGGCCCATGTGGAGCGTTGGAGCCGTTCTTAGGGGAGCCGAGGTTGTGCAACTCGGACCCAGTGCACACGATTTCTTGACAAACCTGCACAGAAAGCCTTTCGCTCCAAGCCGTTGCGCGGTATAAAGTACCTTGGTGGTTGGTTCGCGCTTCGTACACTCGCCTGCAACGCGGCGAGTGGTGTGGTCCGGAGTGATCGCACTGCGTTACGCTTTGGCGCGCCCAGGATGGGAGTGTGTCCGATGTTGGTGATTACGCGTCGAGAAGGTGAAGAAGTCGTCATCGGTGATCCAAAGAACCCGATCGGCATCGTCCGCGTCGCCTCAGTGAAGGGCGAACGAGTCCGCATCGCGTTCGATTTTCCAAGAAACGTCGACATCAACCGGCGGGAAATCGCGGATCAGATCGCGGCACAACCCAACGAAGTGCTCGCCAAGATCAACCCCGACTCACAAAGCGCATAAGCACCGTGCCATCAATCCGCGGGCTTTGCGGCGGATTGATGCAGTTGACGTCCAAACTCACCGAGATATCCGGCATCACGGGCGTATCGCATCAATCGGGTCGCAGAGCCGAACAGATTGATGACATGATCGGGGACACCTGCCCGCGGTCGGTGACACGAGGAGCACCAGGCTCACCGTTTCACTCGCCCCGTCTTCTTCGGCTTCACTTCAGCTTCACTCGCCGTCCCCACCTGCACCTCGCGCGCAAACTGTTTCAATGGCGTCACACCGACCGTCTGCCCCCCCCCCGGCTGCAACTTCAGCAACTGAATCGTTTCGGGCAGCAGTCTTACTGAACCGTTGTCATTCAGTTCGACCGTTGCGCCGGTTGCGCGGAAGTCGCCTTCGCCGGCCATCACACTGACGATGGCGTAGTCGGTGCAGCGCTCGGGCGTGGTTGGTTTGCCGAGCGTTGCTCGCTTGGTCCATTGCACCAGCGGGATTTTGTCGGTTGGGCAGTCAAGGTGCGGGCCGCCGTCGAATGGGTCGACGAAGCCGCGATACTTGAAGCCCAAGGCTTCGATCATGCGGCGGGCGGGCAGCGTCTCGCGGCCGACCACGCCGATGACGTTGATCACTTCGAGCGGCAGCAGCGTGAGATAGATTTCGTCCTTGGGGAGGAGTTCTTCGATGAACTTGCGGTTGTGCTGACAGAAACGATCGGCTTCGCCAAACTTCACCGGAATGAACTTGCGGCCGACTGCATCCCAGAACGGACTGTCGCCGTCGCTCGTCACGGTGCCCATCATCTCGGAGAGAATCGTGTCGGCGAATGCTTGGCGATAGAGACCGACGAGATGGAAACGAATGTAACTGAGCAAGCGACCGGGGCGGAGTTTGTGGCCGCGGAATCCCGGATCGAGAATGAGGCCGCCGATTTCGCAGGGTCCCGATTCGTCGCCATCAAGGCGTGCGACGGTGTGGGTGGTGCCGAAGCGGAGGCTTTCGCTGTAGAACTTTTTCTCCGAGACGGCGAGGCGCCAGTTGGGATTGCCAGGTCCACCCATGCGAGTGCGGATCTGCGACGTGCCGACGACGCTGCCCGATTCTGCGTCGATGATCGAGAACATGAACATGTCGGACTCGGCTTCGAGTTGGGCCATGCCACCGATCCCCGCCGCATCTGCGGAACGTACCTTCGCGCTCGACTTCACGCTTGGCTTTGTTGTCTTGCGTGAATTGGTTGACTCATTGGAAGTGGCCTGTGCGTGCCCGCCCGCGATCAACTTCTTGAAGCAGCG
>CAZEZV010000116.1:0-12223 GCA_964516725.1 uncultured Phycisphaeraceae bacterium | reverse complement strand
AGGCACTGGGGACTGGGGACTGGGCACTGGTGGGTGGGGGCGTGTCGGTGGCTGGTGCTGTGGGGGTGATGTGGGGGTGTTGTGGGGAGTCAGCATTTGGAATGCTGCGCTGGGCATTCGGCATTCGTGGTTCGGCATTCGTGACGGTGCGGCCGGGCGCTTGATCAGTGAAGCCGTGAGTGGAGGCCAATTGTGTGATGGGACTTGGACATTGCGTGCGCTGGTTTTCCCGGTCCGGTTTTGGGGCGCGATGCACGCGAGTGAGTTCGAGGTGACGCAGTATGCGTGTGGCGGCTCGACGGACGGTGGATTGGTCGTGTGCTTTGGTGAGGACAGCATCGAGCGAGCGCATAGCGCGTTCGCGGCGCTCGTTGTTTCTGAGCGTGTTAATGGCGTTGATCCACACGCGGACGGCGGGTTGCGAGAGTTCCGCAATCGTGTCGAAGAAGTCTTTGTTCAGTTCGGCGGCGAGGTCTTCGATGTTTTGGTCAACATTGAAAAATGCAGCGATAAAGCGGCGTGATTCGTGCGGAAGGGGCGGCAGGTTGTTCAATGATTCTCCGAGCATGCCGGATGATGACATGGGTCGGCGGGAAATGCAAGCGGAAAGAGCGGCATGACCATGAACTTGCGCGCGCAGGCGGTCGAAAGGGCATAAATTGTGCTGAGAGGGTAGAGTCGTATTGTGAGTGTGCGCTTTTCGTATACTCGCGCACGTCATTGATCACCGGGTCATGAAAGGATGAGCAGTTGGCAGCCGTGAAATCATTCATGTGTTCAGAAGTGTGGGTTGCGCTGGGGCTTTCGGCGTTGTCGATCATTGTGCATTTGTTGATACCGCGTGAAGTAAGTCACGACTTGTTCGCGGTGGTTCTGGGAGCGTTGGGTGGGGTTTATCTTGGCGGAGCGCTGCGCGGTGGGCATCGGGTCGACATCACTGTGACTGCGATTGGTGCGCTGTTGTGTGTGGTGCTCGCCGTGATTGGATTACGTGGGCCGGTGTGGGTCACTGGGGCCGGTCTGCTGTTGCATGCTGTGTGGGATTGGATTCACCATGCGATGCGGCGAGGCACCGTCGGCAGATGGTGGCCGCCGTTTTGTGCGATTTATGATGTGGTGGTTGGGGGGTATTTGTTGATTGTGAACGTTTAAGCGGTGTCGTGCGACGCGGAGTTGCTTGTCCCGGCGGCTTGCGCCGCTTCGGGGGCAGCTCTTGATCTTTCACGTACCGCAAAGCGTACACGGGCCTTCGGCGAACATGGTCAGGAAGCTGTCGATGTCGCAGGGGTCGAAGACGCTGCCGTCGGTGTTGAAGTCGATAGTGTCGCAAGTTGCGGTTTCGGGGATGCAGGGGCCTTCGCTGTAGACGCTCAGGAATGCGTCGATGTCCTGTGGGTCAAAGCTGCTGCCATCGTTGTTAAAGTCGATGTCGTTGCAGGCGACGGGCGGGGTACCGAAGAGGATTGAGATACGACCGTTGACAAAGTTGACGCCGTTGCGGATGGTTGCGGTTGATCCACCTTCGCCCGGAGCGGCCCATGTCATGAAGAAGACTGGATTGTCGCCGCCGGTGTTCTGCATTGTGATGGGTTCACAGATGAAAAGGAGTCCGCGAGAGCCAAATTCGTTGCTCACGGTCAGTGATTGTCTCAAGATCACGATTTCCTGCGTGCCGCCAAGAAACCATGTACTGATTGACGAGTTGTTGTCTGATGGAACGCTGAAGATTGTCGGGCATGGGATCGGGCCGCAGGGGCCGGGTGGCGAATACCACTGAGTTTGATTTGCTCCCGAGATTCGCCAGAATGCGTTGCCCGGTGAGTGCGTGAAGCCAGCGACGCTGTAGGGCGTGTTGAGAGCATCGCCGTAAACGTGTGTGTGCGAGGTGAGAGGACCGGATCCGCCTGTGGTGCTCATCGATGTCAATCCGTAGCGAACTCTGCCGTAGCCGTTGGCGAGAGCGCAGGAGTTGGCGCCGTCAGCGACTGAAAGGAGGCCTTGCGCGAGGGTGGAGTTGCCTTGGCCGCTGATGCCGTTGTTTCGCCAACTGCCGAGTTGATCTTTGTCTGCGGCTACGCCGGTGATATCGGCATTGATGATGACGGGCTGGTAGCGGATGCGTCCGAGCGCGGCGGCGGCTTGTGTGCCGGTGAAGGTCATGACGATGCGCCACTCGATGCGATCGCCGGGATTTGCGCCGATGAAGTCGGACTCCCAAGGACCGCAGGGATGCGCGAATTGGAAGCGCATAGTGGCACCGATGGGTTCCTGGGGTTGTGCGAACCCGGCGTGGGTGCAGAGGAATGCGACGCTGAGCGAAGCGGGCGAGAGGGTTGGGCGCATTGGGAACTCCCTTTGTAGTATTGTAAGGAAGTGGGGGAAGTGCGCCAAGCCCAAATTCTGCCAATAGCCTGGCGCCTTGGGCCGTTCGGCGCTTGTTTTGCTTTCGCCCCACGCGGTGCGTGGGGGTACCCGGTTGTTCAGCGACCAAGTTTGAAGAACGTTCGGAGGCTTTCCAGGATGTCTTCTTTGCCGGCGACTTTGCTGGTGATGAGGCGTGGGCCGGCTTCGTCTGGCTCGCCGTTCGGGAACGCTTCTTGGAGGACGCTCAGGAAACTACCGCTGCCGTAGGCGCTGGCGACTTGGCAGTAGCCGAACATGTTGCAGCGATCGAGGAGTTCGTCTTTGATCATCTTGACGCAGAGTTTGTTGTCGGCGTCCGACGAGTTGTCGCCATCGCTGAAGTGGAACAAGTACACGTTCCATTCGCTGGGGTCGTAGTGCTGGTCGAGCAGTTCCTTGCACGTGACCAGCGCGGAGGAGATGCGAGTGCCGCCGTCTTCGCGGATGCTGAAGAAAGTTTTCTTGTCAACCTCCGCGGCCTTTACATCATGCACGATGTAGCGGCTTTCGATGCCCTCGTAGTTGCGGCGCAGCCATGTATCGATCCAGAACGCGGCGAGGCGCACCAGTTCTTTTTGCTCGTCGCCCATGCTGCCCGAGACATCCATCATGTAGATGATCGCGGCGTTGGACTGCGGCTTCTTGACTTCATTCCAGGTGCGGAAGCGCAGGTCATTTTTGATTGGGACGATGATTGGGTTGTCGGGGTCGTAGAGGCCCATCGCGAGTTGGCGCTTCAGCGCTTCGCGATACGTGCGTTTGAAACTGCGCAGGCTTGCGGGACCGACGGGGCGAATCCCGGTGTACTTGTCGCGGAGAGTGGTGATCTTGTTCGCCCCGCGCGGCTTGATCCGAGGCAGTCGCAATTCCTCAGCGAGAATGTCCGCAAGTTCTTCCAGCGTCACATCGACTTCAAGCACATGCTGGCCTTCGTCCTCGCCGCCCTGGCCTTTTCCTTTTCCTTTTTGACCAACGCCATCACCCTCTTCGCCTTCGCCCATTCCGACGCCCGAATTATCGCCATATTGAAAGCGGGGGAGGTCAACATCGTGAATCGGAATGCTGACTGTGCGTTTGCCTTCGCGGCCCAGCATGTCGCCCCGCGAGATGAAGCGGCGCAGGTCCTTGCGGATCTTGCCGCGAACGATCTGGCGGAAGCGTTGGTGATCTTGTTCGATCTTGTTGACCATGATCGCGCTCGGGTGAGATGCGAAGCGCGATTCGGCCGGCGCGACATTGTGCCGCGTTCCGGGCGATCCATGCCCGCACTCGATTGCCTCCGTTTATCTATACGCAGAGGTTGGAGAAAGGATCGGCGATTGCGTGAGGTCCGAAAAGAGAAAGTGGATGGATATGAGTTACTGACGTACTCGAAACGGCATAAGCGATACAAGTGGAACGCACCAAAGCGCGCAGCCGCTCCCTGACGGTCGGGCTGCATGTACCGCACGGACTTCATTGAGGTTTGCGCAGGTAGGCCAAGTAGGCAATGAACGCCTGGCCAATGACGATGGGGACGAGGCCGCCGATGACGAGGCCGATGGGGATTCTGCCTTTGAGGAGCGGCTTGTCGAAGAGCGTGTTCCAGAGCGCGTTGACGAGGTGGTGGCCGTAGAGGTGAAGTGCGAGGGCGATGAGCAGGGTGATGACGGTGAGGCCCAGCATCGCCCAAGGGCTGAAGCGCTTGCGGGCCTGGACTGCGGCGAGCTCGGCGGCGTCTTCGGCGCGCTTGCGATACTTGTTGACCAGGACGCGGGCCCAGACGAACTCTGTGGCGAGGAGGGCGAGGGCGATCAAGAGAATGGGGATGCCGGGGCCGGGGCCGATGGCCATGACGGCGCCGAAGAGCAGGCCCGCGACGCCCACGACGAAGATGGTGACGCGGCGGATCTTCGTGAGTGCTGCACGGGCGAGGCGGTCGGTTTCTTCACCGAGCGGCGAGATTTCCTGGTCTGCCGCGGGCGAGGTGCCGGTCGAACTGCCGAAGAGGCTGGCGATAAGCGTGCCCAACATGAGCGCGCCGGCGATGAATGCGAGCTTGACCCAGGTTGGAAGAATGGAACCATCTGTGTGAAAACTCTGGATGATTTTGCTCTCGGGCATGGCGACGACGACTGCGCAGTAGACGAGGATCATGACGAGGCCGATTTTCACGTAGCGCAGGCGCGGGATGATGGTGATGAAGATGGGCGAGAGCGAGCGGACGAAGAGCATGGCCATCGCGCTGGCGATAAAGATAAGCCAAGGCTCGCGCGTAAAGGAGAAAGAGGCAGGAATCGAGTCGAGCGCCATGAAGACGTCGGCGGTCTCGATCATGAGGATCGGGACGATGAGCGAGGTGATGCGGGCGCGGCCCTGCGTGATTTCGACGGGGTCGGCGGATTCCTGCGAGGCCTTGATGGGGGTGATCTTTCGGACGATTTTGAAGAAGATGTTTTTCTCGGGGTCGAGGTTTTCCTTGCGGATCACGAGCATGCGCACGGCGGCGACGAGGAGGATGGCAGCGAGAATGAAACGGAACCAGCCGAAGTTGAGCGTGAGCTCGCCGATGGCAAGGATGAAGACAGCGCGGAAGGCAAGCGCGACAAACATGCCCCAGAGCAGGAGGCGCGGGCGAAGATCCTCGCGGACTTTGAAGTGAGCAAACACGGCGGCGAGGACGAAGATGCTGTCGAGGCTCAGGCAGATTTCGAGCAGGAGGCAGGAGAGGTATTGCAGCGTCGCTTCGCCACCCTCGAGCGACGCGGTTTGGCCTTCGCGGTTGCCGATGCCGAGGAAGTTGTGCTCGTACGCGCCGTAGATCGCGAAGGAGAGGAGCATCGCAATGATGAGGTAAGCGGTGCCGTGGGCGAGAGCGCTGACGGTGGGGGAGGCGAGCTGGGCGCGGCGGGTGACGGGGTCGTGCCTGGACATTTGGCTGAGGCGCGGCCTTGCCACGAACAGGTCGATGAGGACCAGCGTGATCACAAACAACGCCGCGATGAACCAGAGGAGAGACATCCGTTACTTCTCTTGCCGTTCTTTCGCATGCTCGCTTTCACGCGAAACTTGTGCCTTCGCATCTTCTTCCGGTGCCGCTTTCCTCAGCAGCGATGCGACGATGCCCAGCGCAAGCGACCCCGCGATGATGCCCAGCGACCATTGCGGAGAGATTTTGAGTTCAGGGGTCGGGAGGGAGAGGCTCCACTTTGTGTTTGCCCACGTGGCGAGGTCGGCCCAGCCCGGGAGGAGCATCTTGACGCCGACGAATGCGAGGACGAATGCGAGGCTGTACTTGAGGTACGCGAAGCTGCGCATCGCGCCGGCGAGTGCGAAGTAGAGGCTGCGGAGGCCCAGGATGGCGAAGATGTTGCTGGTAAAGACAATGAAGGGTTCTGAGGTGATGCCGAAAATCGCGGGGATCGAGTCAACGGCGAAAATCACGTCGGTGCCTTCCACCATCACGAGCACCACGAAGAGCGGCGTGCCGAAGCGCTTGCCGTCGATACGCGTGAAGAAGTTGTGACCATCAAACGTGGGCGTGAGCGGATATATCTTGCGGGTGAGGCGGTACATCACGCTTTCTTCGGGCTTGAAGTTGTCTTCCGAGTGTGCGAAGGCGATCTTCATGGCGGTGTACACGAGGAACGCACCGAAGAAGTAGAGGATGTAGTGAAACTGCTTGACGAGTTCGGCGCCGACGCCGATCATCACGCCTCGAAGGATGAGCGCGCCCATGATGCCCCAGAAGAGGACACGGTGTTGGTACTTCGCGGGGATTCTGAAGTACGTGAAGATGAGGGCGATGACGAAGATGTTGTCCATCGACAGCGCGTACTCGATGACCCAGCCTTGCAGATACAGGAGCGCTGCTGTCTTGCCAGGGTTTGCGGCTGCCAGCGCCGCTTCCGAACCCTCGGGCGGGGACCATGCCACGCGTTCGTCGAGGGGAATCTGGGCCTTATTGGCGGCCATTTCCTTTGAGTGTTCGATGAAGCGATCTCCGTAGCCCATGAAGTTGGTGTCGTAGATGTAGTAGACGGCAACGGAGAACAGTGCGCCGCACGCCGCGAAGAACAGCGTGAACATCACCGCCTTGCGGACGCTGACAACCTGGTCCTTGCGGTTGACGACGAAGAGATCCAGCGCGAGGAGCGCGAGGACGAGAGTGATGAAGCCGATCCAGAGCCAGGCATGCATGGGGCGAGGTTATGCGGGGGAAGAAGTGACGGCGTGACCGAGTGACGGAGCGGATATGGACTGTGTCGCAGCTCACATCGTGATTCGCGCCCCGGATAGCCGGTGGCACGAGGTCCATTACTTGCCGATTGGCGCACCGGCTTTTTGCACGAGCATCTTTGCGCGGCGGTGTTTTTGTTCCCAGAGCATCCAGAGTGTGTGCAGCGTGCGTGTCGTGCAGATGCCGACGGTGAAGCCGATGGCGGCACGGGCGGGGGGCGACATGTCGTCGCGGAACACGTATTGGAAGACCATCGCGATGCCGTACAGGATCGGCGACAGCACCATTCGCTCCAACTGAATCTTTGTCGCGTCCTGCATGAACGTCAGGTCGCTGTACTCGGGGTTGAGCAATTTGCCGCCGCCGCCGAAGCGACTGGGGACATGGTTGGCGTACCAGTGGAGGACGTAGTAGATGGCAAGGTCCGCAACCAAGTCGATGACAAACGACAACACCATGTTGACGTATACCACATTGACCTTGATCTGGTCCGCGATGTGCGAGTCGATCTTGAGGCGGTGAATCCAGAACATCACGGCGTACATGATGCCGATGGCCATCGCGCCGGCGGCGAGTATGTTCACGTTCACGTTGACGATGCGCTTGCCGTAGAGGCGGGCGATCAACTCATGTAGTCGACTGAGCGGCGAGGGCATGTGGGAGAGGGTAGAGGGGTTGAGAAGTAGAGATGAACGCGAAGGGCGCGATGGGCTCGAAGAAGTTGCGCTTGTGTGAGTTGGTTGGAGAACTTGGAAGCCGGGGCTCCAATCAAGATTCTTCAATCTTGATCCAAGTGTTGTTGTGTGAATTGCTTTTGACGGCGGCTTCGATGAATGCGACGCCGGCGAGGCCGTCTTCAACGGTTGGGTAGGGTTGGTGGGGTTGTTGGTTGATGTGGAGGGCGACGTTTTTGTAGATGTTCGCAAAGGCCTCGAGGAAGCCTTCGGGGTGGCCCGACGGGAGGCGGGTCAAGGATTGCGCGGTTGGGGAGTTCGCAGTGCCGCGCGTGATGAGTTGCGTGTTGCCGTCCTGCGTTGCCAACTTGAGCTGGTTGGGATGCTCCTGTGCCCACCATAGCGAACCTCGTTCGCAGTAGACTCGCAGCGTGAGATTGTTCTCTTCGCCCACGCAAACCTGCGAGACGCTGAGGGTCGCGCGGGCCTTGTTGCCGTGATCGTCGCACAGGTTGAGCAGCATTGCGGCGTCGTCGTCGAGTGTTCGAACGGGAACAAAGCTCGTGAGCTGAGCGGCGAGCGACTCGATGCGCATGCCCGTGACGGTGCGAAGCAGATGCTCGGCGTGCGTGCCGATGTCGCCGATGCTGCCGCCAGCGCCGGCTTGGGCGGGATCACAGCGCCAACTGGCTTGCTTGAAGCCGCCGGTGGCGGGGTTTGATTGCTCAAGAGGGGTCGCGAGCCAACCTTGGTGATACTCGACGACGGCTTTGCGGACCGGGCCAAGCGACCCGGAGCGAACGAGGTGGGCTGCGTGTTGCACCAGCGGGTAACCGCTGTAGACGTGCGTGAGGGCGAGGATGCGGTTGGACTTCTGAACTGCGGCGCGAAGTGCGCGTGCGTCGGCGAGGGTTGTCACCATCGGCTTGTCGAGGATGACGTGGAAGCCGGCATCGAGGCATGCGGCGGCGATTTCGAAGTGGGTGGCGTTGGGCGTGACGATCGAGATGGCGTCGGCGCGTACTCCCGCGGGCATTTTTCTTTCGCCCTCGAGCAGTTCACGATACGACCCATACGACCTATCCGACCCAAGCCCCAATTCCTGGGCCGATGCCTTTGCTTTCGCCGGGTCGCTGGAGAGAGCGCCGGCGCACAGACGCCAATGGCCGTCAAGGTTGGCGGCCATGCGGTGGACGGCGCCGATGAAAGCGCCCTGGCCGCCGCCGATCATGGCGAGGTTGAGGGGACGGTGGGGCATGGTTGTTGGATCAGAGGTATTCCTGCGCGAGAGCCAGGCGGAGTTTTTCAAGCAGTTTCTTTGTTGCCTTGATGCCTTCCGGTTCGCTGAGTTTTTCGCCTTCGTACTCGATCCCGATGCGGCCGCGATAGCCGGTGCTCAGGACGATGCGGAGCATCCGGTTGTAATCGACCCTGATTTCGTTGCCTTCGGCGTCAAAGTCGTAGCTCTTGGCGGAGACGCCCTTGGCGAAGGGCATCATGTCGGTCACACCCTGATAGCGGTCGTATTCCTTCGGATCAAAGTTGCCGAAGTCGGGCAGCGTGCCGCAGCGGGGATGCTTCGCGAGTTTGATGGTTTCGCTGAGCCACTTTCCGTTGCTGGAGAGGCCCCAGTGATTTTCGACGATGACGTTGAGGCCCAGTGGGTCGGCCTTCTCACAGAGTTTTCGGAGGCCATCGGCGGCGAGTTTTTTCTGTTCTTCAAAGTCGCCTGCGCTGCGCGCGTTCACGCGGATGGAGTGGCAACCCAGCAACTTTGCGGCGTCGAGCCACTTCTGATGATTCTCGACGGCTTTGAGGCGTTTGAATTCATCGGGGTCGCCCAAGTCGCCCTCGCCATCGACCATGATGAGAACGCTCGTGACACCCTCGTCCTCGCAGCGCTTCTTGACCTCCTTGTTGTACGTCTCGCTGCCCTTCTCGGCGAAGAACGTGCTGACGTATTCGACCGCATCGATCTGATAGTCGCGCTTCGCGGCTTTGGGGAAGTCGAGATGGTCGAGTTCCTTGGCGTAGAGCGCCTTGTGGAGCGACCACTGCGCGAGCGAAATCGAAAACAGCTTCTCGGGCGGGGTGTACTTTGGGATTTCGCTGGGCGGCGTGAAGTTGGGCTCGATCTTCTTGGGTTGCGGGAGTTTCTCGGGCTGGAACTTGGGGACACCGTCCTGACCAAAGAGGCTCGCGAGCGCGCCGGCGGCAAATGGCAACGATGCGGCGGCGAACAGCATGTCGCGGCGGGATGGCGTGGGATTGGGTGAATGAGTCATGGGGGATGGTAGCGAGAAGTGAGCAAGCCGTTACTTTGCTCCGTCGAACAGAGGCGTCGGCTTCGGTTCTTCAGTGCGGGCGGGGAGTTGGCGGGTGTTCTTTGTTTGTGATGCCGTCGTCGCTTGATCCACCGCGAGCGAGCGCGGCAGGGCGTCGATGCTCTTGAGTTCTGGAATGTTGCTCTTGCCCCGCACATCGCTTGCTTCAAACTTCCGGAGGGTGGGCAGCAGCCGCGTTTCGTAGCTGCCCACGAAGTCGTTGTAGACCTTGGTGGCCTGCTCCAGATTTCTGCCCACACCCGCGATGTGTGCGACGGCGGTTGCGAAGCGATCGTGGAACTCTCGGCCCAGCGCACGAAGTTCTTCGGCGGCTTTGGCGAGCGTCTCTTCGCGATAACCCACCGCGACTGCACGAAGCAAACCGATCAGCGTCGCGGGGCTGGCGAGCATCACGCGGCGCGACCACGCGGCTTCCATAAGGTCGGGTTGGCGAGCGAGCGCGGCGTCCAAAAACTGATCGCCGGGTATGAACATGACGACGAAGTCGGGCGAGCCTTCGAAGTTTTTCCAGTACTCTTTCTTGCCAAGGTCCGTCGACTGCTGCGCGACGTGCTGCGAGAACTTCGTCAGGTGCTGCTCGGCGATGTCGGGCGTTGCGGCGTGGATGGCGTCGAGGTAACTTTGAATGTTGGTTTTGGCATCGACGACGACGCAGCGGCCGCTGGGCAACTTCACGACCATGTCGGGGCGTTGGCGCGAGCCGTCGCTAGCTTCAACGGTGGCTTGTGTTGCGAAGTCGCAGTACTCGACCATGCCGGCGAGTTCAGCCACGCGCCGGAGTTGCATTTCGCCGTAGCGACCTCGCACGTCGGGTTTGCGGAGCGCTTCGCCCAGGCGCTTGGTTTCGTCGCTGAGGCGCGTGCTGGCTTCTCGCATGGCTTTGACTTGCTCTTCGAGCGTGGCTTGTGAAGAGGCACGGTTTTTGTCGAGATCGGCGATTCGCTGCTGGGTTTTTTCGAGGGTTTCGCTGATGGGCTTCAGGATGTTGTCGATCGCGGTCTTGCGTTGTTCGAGTTCGCTCGCAGCTTTTTGGTTCTGGGTGGTGAGGGCTTGGGAGGCGTAGGCGGTGAATTGCTGACTGGTGTCTTTGAGTGCGTCGGCGGCCAGAGACTTGAACTGTTCCTTCATCGCAGCGAGTTGTTGCTCTGCTTGCAGCTTCAATGCCGCGAGGCTTTGCTGGGCGTGTTCCTTGGTCGCGTTCTCGCGTTTGAGGCTCGCTTCTCGGTCAGCGGCGGCGAGTTCCTGGATGCGCCGAACTTCTGCGTCGCGCGATTGCGAGAGCGATTCGAGGTCGGCTTTGAGCTTAATGATGTCGTTTTCGCGCTGGTTGGATTCGTGGAGAAGCGCGTCGATGCGGGCGAGGGCTTGGCGTTCTTTGGATTGCAGGTCGAGGGCGGTTTTCTCAGCGTGATCGAGGGAGGTTTGGAGCACGGCGGAGCGGGAGTGGGACCTCGTGATTTGTATGAAGGCCCAGAGCGCGAAGGAAAAGGCGGCGAGGGCGAGGAGGAGAAGGATGATGTGGAGCGAGTCCATCCCCAACGGTAGCGGACAAGAAACATGCAGCCCTCCCTGACGGTCGGGCTGCATGCCAACCGACGAATGTGTTAGGAAAAGAGGGCATGAGGCATCAGGCACGCGGCATCAAGGCAACCGGAGTGGAGATATAAGCGAATGATTGCGTGTGAAGTGCACGGCTTGCGAGTATGACTTGGCGGGGCTGGCGTATGGGACGCGATGTCCGGAGTGTGGAACGTTGTCTGCGGCGAAGGCACTACCTGCGCGGCTGCGAGACTACGCGATGGGTCGGATGTTGATGATGACCGGCAGCGCTTCAGTGCTCGCGATTTTGTTCGCAGCGATTCGCATTCTTGGACCGCGAGCAGTTGCAAGTGGGGTGCGAGGAACCCTCGACAGAATTTCGGCAACAGCGACGTTTGAATCGTTTCAGTGGTTCCTGTTTGCGATGCTTGCGGTTCACTTCGTGCTTGGCATGGCTTGCATCGGATTGCGATTGGATGTTCGCAGGTGTCGGGAGTTTCCGTGGCTCTTATGGGTGACGATTGTGGTTGGTCTTGTGGCGCTAATGTTTTCGCCGGCGTAGAACTCTTCGCAAAGTTGCAACTTTGTTACGTTCATCCATCTCTCCCAACCCCTCCCAAGTGGAGGGGCTTTGAGGCGCATGGCCTAAAAGGCCGCCCCCGCGCTACTCACGGGCTGGAAGCCCGTGCTACTTCGTCACCTCATCGACAAACATCGCATGCGCCCGGCACCCAAGTCTGAAGCAATCCAACTCAAACTTCTCGTTCGGTGAATGCACGCGATCGTCGTCTAGACCGAAGCCCATGAAGATCGTGTCGATGCCCAGAATGTCCTTGAGCATCCCGGCGACAGGAATTGAGCCGCCTGACTTGATGAGGTCGGGGGTCTTGCCGCTGGCGCGTTTGAGGGCGTGGGTTGCGGCGGCGAGGTGCGGGGAGTTGATCGGGACGGTCACGCCGAATCCGCCGTGGAGGTCGGTTAGTTCCCAGCGGCAGCCGGGCGGCGTGTGTTTCTTGCACCAGTTGAAGAACTGCTTGGTGACT
>CAZEZV010000115.1:0-12299 GCA_964516725.1 uncultured Phycisphaeraceae bacterium | reverse complement strand
CTACGCCCTGCGGGTGTAAGAAGGAGCGAATGCTTGAGGTTTTCGATAGAGCAAATTAGGTACGTCTTCGTGGGAGCCTTTGCTACAATCGGTTCGTTACGAAGGTGTCTGCGAATGTCGTGGGCGAGATCCGCTGCCGATTGGTATCGCCGAAGTGGATCTTTCTGAATCGCACGAGTCACAATTGTTTCAAGATCGCCGCGAAATGCACGATGGAATGTTCCCAACTTGGGCGGTTCGTCTTCACAAATTATTCTCGCAGCATCTGCAAGGGACTTTTCCTTGAGGACAAATGGTGGTCTTCCGCTAAGTAACTCGAAGAGCACGACACCCAACGCGTATACATCCGTTCGCGTGTCAACTGCTGCAACATCGCCTTTCAACTGCTCGGGGCTCATATAGCCAACTGTTCCAATCAGTTGGCCCGCATTCGTCACCTGCGTGAGGCCCGGCACCTCTGATTCGATCACACGAGCTACGCCAAAGTCGAGCACGCGCGGCTCATCGTGTTCGTCCAGCAAAATGTTGGCGGGCTTGAGGTCTCGATGCATTACGCCCTTTGAATGTGCATATTGCACCGCATCACAAATCTTGATGAATACTTCCAAACGTCCCGCAACATCGAGGGAATGTTCGCGAGCATGAACAAGCAGTGACTTACCCGACACAAACTCCATGACGATGTACGGAGTCTTGATTCCACCAAAGTCGGTTGTGCCCGCGTCAAAGATGCGAGCGATGCCCGGGTGCGAAAGCCGGGCAAGGATCTGCGCCTCATTGGATAATCGCCGGTGTGAAGAACTTCCGTGCGTACCTAATCGAAGCAGTTTGATCGCGACGGTGCGCTGCGGACTTGATTGCTCCGCAGCATACACAATACCCATTCCGCCAACGCCGATACATCGTTTGATTCTGTATTGCCCAACAACATCAGGAATAGACCCGGGATCTGCCCCCTGAGCTGAGGACGAAAGCTGTCCTTCACCCACCATAACGTGAAGAGCGTCGAGGTCCATGCCGCTTCCAACCGCGCTGTCGTCAAGCGCGTCTTGCTGCGCACCATCTTCTTGCAACATTCGTTCGACGATCACACGGACGTCAGTACGGTCGCCGCATCGTTGAGACAGAAGTGCCGGGCGTGCGCTTGGCTCGATTTCACGAGCGATCAAGAACAACTCCGACGCTTCTTTGAACAACTCCGGAGTCATTACTCTGTGTCATCCTTGATTTCGGCGCGGAGCCACGCCCGTGCGACCTGCCAATCATGATCGACTGTGACTCGCGAGATATCGAGTACTACCGCTATAGCACTATTGGAAAGTCCCCCAAACAATCGCATTTCTACAACGCGACCGCGGCGCGGATCAAGCAGGAACAGTTTTTCCAACGCTTCATTCAAAGAATGCAATTCAATGCCTCTTCGGGTTGAGACCGCTTCTGCACAATCAAAGAACACTCGCTTTCGATCGCCAGCTCGCTTTTCTGCTCGCCGACTCCGAGCGCGGTCTATCACTATTTGACGCATCGCTCGCGATGCAACTGCACAGAAGTGCGTCCGATCATTAAATCGCTTCTCACTCCCACTCATGAGTTTGATGTACGCTTCATGCACCAAGGCGGTCGGCTGAAGCGTCTGGTCCGCTGAACATCCTTGGAACCAGAAACGGGCCAGC
Source organism: uncultured Phycisphaeraceae bacterium (assembly GCA_964516725.1). Lineage (GTDB taxonomy): Bacteria > Planctomycetota > Phycisphaerae > Phycisphaerales > UBA1924 > BJHL01. Next base: position 10,626 of record CAZEZV010000115.1, on the reverse strand, counting down.
CTATGCATTTCTTGGTAGACCAAAGTAAACAATTCGTCTGTAGCAAATAGCACCTTTCCCCCACTTGGCGAAGACTCGCTCGCGTGATTGGGTGGTTCGGTTGTTTGCATTTGAAAGTGTATCACCAAAGCAGAACTCGCGATTTGTATTGTCTTAAAGACGCCACTTTGGCTATGCGTACCCGCTGAAAAAATCGGCAACGACACCGATGTCAACAACGACGGGTCTGTCTTTGACCCATGCGACGTCGATTCGTTCCTGCTGCAGTTCAGCGAACGGCCTTGCACGCTGTGTGGAGTGTGACTCGGAGGTAATGTGGTTTGGTCGAGCCTGGGATCATGCAACAAGTCGCTCGCTCACGCGTTTGCCTGGCGGAGGCTCCCATGTTCATTCGACCGACACTTCTGGCGTTGCTGACATCGTGCGTCCTCGCAACTGTCGCCAACGCTCAGTGGACCACGCAGGCCGTGACGGCGCCTCGCGTGCAGTACCACACCTTTCAAAGCGCAGCGGCTGGTTCCGCCGTGAGCTATCACATTTACGCGCCGCCCGAGTACGACACGCAGACAATGCAGCGTTTCCCCGTTCTGTATTGGTTGCACGGATCAGGCTCGGCGACCGCAGGCATTTCTACGGTCAGTAACTGGTTCGCCTCCGCGATGAGTCGGGGTGACGTACCGCCCATGCTTGTCGTCTTTCCGAACGGCTGGCCAAACGGTATGTATTGCGATGCGGCGGATGGAACGCGGCCGGTCGAGACGGTCATCATCCAAGACCTCATCCCGCACGTCGATGCGACGTTCCGCACCATCGCCAATCGTCGCGGTCGAATCGTGGAGGGTTTCAGCATGGGCGGCTACGGCGCGGGACGCTTCGGCTTCAAGCGTAGTGACTTGTTTGCGGCCGCGTCCATGCTTGGTGCTGGCCCAGTGCAACTGGACTTCATGCAGGGACCCATCGGCACCAATGTTCCTCTCGCGGCGCGTCAGGCGATCTTCCAAGACGTGTGGAACAGCGACCCACAGATATTCTTCAATGCCAGCCCGTGGAATCTGGCGCAAGTCAATGCAGGCGAGATTCTCGCAAGCCAGCTGCACATCCGGATGGCCGTCGGCGAAAATGACGCAATGTTGCAACCAAACGCCGAGTTGCATGTCCATCTGACTTCGCTCGGTATTCCGCACGCATGGCAGACGTACCCGGCTCCCTATACAATACCGTGTCGAACGGTTTCTCTGCTTTCCTATCGGGCGTGGATTTGCAGGATTTCTGTTCACACCGATTAGGTTAACGGAGAATAGAGCGCCGCGATGGGCCGGAAGCTGGTAGTTAGACCGAGCAGTCTCGGTTGCAAACTCAGGATGCACCACCCGCCCAGCACTGCTGCTCGACGCGGTTGGGTGGGAGTTGAAGTTAAATTTGGAGAGGGTCGGCGTAATGGCGTGCGGTGTGAAAACAATCAACGGCTGGTTGATCGGCTCATCGATCGCTTCAGGTCAAGAGTCATTGAGCAAACCTTGATGTGCTTTGACCTGATATTCCCATTTCACCGGCTTTCTGACGTCAAAGACAGGTTGGTGAAAAGCGAACTTCAAGAAACGTGCGCACCGCTGAGCAGAAATGACAAATCGGTCTGCCGTTTCCACTCCCCGAGGCAACGTAGTCTTCGCAATTCGATTCTCAGGCAGCCTCTATTGAACGCGTGATACTCTACCAACATGATTGGGCAGAACGCCGCAACTCAAGGCGACACGCAACGGGGTGGCGTTTCCACTGGTGTTTCCCTCGTTCCCGTTCTCAAAATTGAGGCCGATTGGTGGAGTGCAGTCGAGGCTAGCGGGCCAGCATCTCTGCTGCTCATCATCAAAGAACGGTTGGGAAGGCTAGACCTCAATGTGGAACCTGAGGATGTGCTGCAAGAAGCGATGATTCGCGCATGGAAGGCCCGTGAAGCGTTGGAGTGGCGAGGACAGCGTGCGTTCCGCTCTTGGTTGCTCACAATCATCGACAACACCATGTCTGATCTGCGTTCGGAGAGGCACGCCGCCAAGCGTTCTCCTGGCGGCGGACGGATTGTGCCGTTCGACTCCGGACTTGAGCCCGGGATTTCGGCGACGCCGAGCAAAGTGGCTTCCTATCACGAGCAAGCGTTGCTCGTCAAGCAAGCCCTCGAATCGCTCCCTCTGGACGTGCGCGACATTGTCAGCCTGCGCATCATCCACCAGCGGTCAATGACGGATATCGCTTCCTCGCTTGGTTTATCGCTTTCCACCGTCCAACATCGTCTCCGGCGTGGCGCAATGCTTTATCGTGATCGTCTTCGAGGCATCTTGCTGCAGTCTTCGGTGCCTCCAGCTGCGAAAACACCTCATCGCGAAAACGTCGCGCCCACGACACTCTAGTTTGCCGTTCCTTGGAGGGGGCAAACCACATGGCAAGCCACGACACCATTCACGATCATGCCAACGACGCAGCACGTATTGCTAGTCTCACGGGGACAGGCTCGGCGACCGACCAGGACGTGCTGGATGTAGCCTTTCAACAGATGCTCGAAGCGTTTGAGGAAGGTCAACCTTTCCGAACCGAGCACCTCCTGTCGCAGCACCCGCACCTGCACCAAGCCCTCGACGAACTGCTGGACCTTGCTGGAGAAATCGCGATCGGGCCTCGCGCTGGTGAGCCCCTGCCCACATGCGACGACATTGATGTCATCTCTCGACTCGGGAGCGGTGGAATGGGCTCGGTGTATCTCGCCAGACAGCGCAGCCTGGGTGGCCGCCCAGTGGCCTTAAAGGTGCTTCCCAAGTGGCTGGCATCTCGATCCAGCAAGGAGCGATTCCAGCGAGAGGCTCGTGCGATCGCCGGACTGCGTCATCCCAACATCATCACAATCCACCAGTTCATCGAACTCAATGACAGCTTCGCCTACACCATGGAGTTCGTGGCGGGCGGAACGCTCCAGCGACTCATCGATGCCTCGATGACTACGCACATGAGCCAACGGCCCGCGCTCATACACGACCTGCTTCAGGCCGGAGAAGGCGTCGTCATCAAAGACTACGCGAGACAGATCGCCGCGTGGGGCGCGGCCATAGCCGATGCGATGCACGCGATGCATGGCGCCGGGTTGATTCACAGGGACATCAAGCCCAGCAACATCTTGATTCGTGCGGATGCAACGCCCCTGCTCTCGGACTTTGGCCTCGTGTTTCAGGTCGATCAGCACACTCTGACCATGCCCGGCGCCTTCGCTGGAAGCGTCGCGTACGCGCCGCCCGAGCAGTTGCGCGGCAACATGCACTCCCTGACGCCCCATGCGGATGTTTACTCGCTGGGTGCCACGTTGTTCCAAGCCCTCACGGGTCGCTTGCCATACTTGGGGGCTTCCGCGGTGCAAGTGCTCGCAAGCATCGAGAAAGGCTGCGATCTGCGCTCGCTCATGCGCGAAGTGCCTCCAGACTTGACGCTGATCGTGTGCAAGGCGCTTGCCCCCGAGCCTTCGCTGCGGTACGCCACTGCGGGTGAGATGTCAGCCGACCTTCAGCGATTCCTGAGTAACCGCCCGGTGCTCGCTCGCCCAACCTCGATTCGCTATCGCATCGCGAAGTACCTGCGGCGTCATCGCGCCGCGAGCATCTCAGCGGTGGTCGCGGCGCTCTTGGCGATCGTACTGGCGACAGGACTGAGCGTGCGGCTTTTCTTGTTTCCGCGCTGGAGCGAGGCAGCCATGACCAGAGCAAGGCTCATGCCGCATCAGCGCACGATCCCAGGCCAGAATACCAGTGGTGTCGAGTCGCACAGCGGCTTGCAGTCCGCAGCGTTTTGGGGCCTGGTGTATCCTGGTGACGCGGAACGAACGGCGAGCGATGACTCGAAGGTCTTTCAAGATTCGCGATTCTCCTCGGCCATTCGCGAATATGAACGAGCGAGTTTCTTCGGGGACGCGTCGGGGAAGGCGGACGCGGAGCGGAATGCCCTTGAGTTCGTAATGGATGATCAGCGCGCGGATGCGAAGGTGTGGGATCAGTGGGCTGCCTCATCGCCTGCATTTCGCATCTGCCGGGACCTTCAACAGTCACGTCGCCAGTGGACCGCTTCCCTGCGCGTCGCCACGCCTCGCGCGTTGGGACCAAAGCTCAATCACACGGAGCTTGCACAGCTGAGCCCCAACGAACTGCGCCAACTCGCCCTCGCGTGCTACTTCCGCAGCATGCCCGAGGCGGCGCTGGATTCGTGGGCCGAGTTGGAACGGCGCGGAGAGGATGATGCGTTCACTTCGGGGATGCTGGGGATGCTGTATCTGATGAATGATCGGCCCGAACTGGCGTATCCACGACTGCGCACTGCGATGGTCGCGTATCCGCAGTCGCCCCACTTCACGATGTTCACCGCCGACGCGGCAGCGCAAGTGGGCGACAGTGTAAAGGCGAGCCAGTATCTGGCCGCGGCGCGAGCCACAGGCATTTACGACGAGTATGCGTCGCTGCGAATCGAGAGTCTTCTGCGGCTGGGCACGGGCGACGTCGAGGGCGTGATGCGCAGCGTGCGAGAGTCGCGATGCGCCGCTGGCGGCAGGACGTGGTCGCCAATCCTCTTCACGCAGCTTGCGAGACGCATGATGGCGATGCGTGAGGGTGAGCCAGAGCGAAGCGGTGAGCTTGACTCGCTGATTGTTGAATGCGCGACGCTCGCAGCGGCGGATTCGCCTGCGGCGCTGCGGGCGGTCGAGCTTCTCAAGGAAGTCGGCTTGTCATGGTGGCAGGGGTTGAGCGACGAGCAGCGGATGCAGATTGCACGGCTTCACGTGCAGCCAGCGACAACACCCAACGGGTTTGGGTGTGATTGGGAGCATTTGTTCATTACTGCGGTCTTGGCCTGTGATTCCGTCGGTCAACTCATCGACCCAAGACTTGCGAGTATCGCCGAGCGTTCACACATACTCGATTCGTTGATGCATCGGGGTCAGGTGGACGGCGACGCGGCGCGTGCGCGCGACAACGTCAGCCAGGCCTATGCGCGCCGGGCCGGGCTACGTCCCCAACGGGTCGAAGAACTCGCCCGCTGGCTGCTGACGGGCGAGGGGAAGGCCCCAAGTGACGAGGACTGGCAATCACTGCCCGTATCGCTGCGTCCCGAGCAGTTCCGCTGAGGGCACGCACTCGGAGTTCTTGCGATTTTCTTAGGAATTTCGCGCTCACACATGCGAAGTGTCCCGTTTCCATACGTGGAGGTTGATCGCGGCATCTACCCGTCCCTACGGCGTTCGCGGGAGGGGTGCCAAGACGTGGCTGTGCGTGCAGGAAGGGCCACGACGATGCATTGCGAATAAGTACCAGCGAGGAATGTGCTATGAGCAGACTGTCCAGAGCGACGAACAACAGCCCATCGACCAAGTGCCTCGATGAACGCGGAATGACGGACCAGCCACAGCGAGTCGTTGGGCCCATGCGGAGCCTGCGTGCATTGGCCTGCGCGGTGCTGGCGGCCTCACTGGGCGTGATCGCAATTGGCGGGCCGATTGATCCGCCGCCAGGGCCGGTCGGGCCGACATACAAGACTCTTACAGAAGTTGAGCCGCGACGCATCGTCAACGCGACCAACACGCCTGGCAACGCCTCGAGCATGTTCATTATCAGCCAGCCCGGGTCGTACTACTTCGATCGCAACCTCACCGTCACGAGCGTCATTCGCGGTATCTCGATCACCACCGGAGGCGTGACTCTTGACCTCAATGGCTTTACTCTTGACGGAGGGGAAGTTGGTGAAAAGGGCATCGTCATCTTGACCGCATCGCCCGACACCCAAGTACGCATCACCAACGGCGTCATCAAAGGATGGCAGAATCTGGCGATCGAGACGCAAGACCTCGGACGCACCATTATCGAGAACGTCCGCATCTCGCACGCGGGCATCGAGCCAGCATTGGTTGCTCGCTCAGCCGAGGTGATTGATTGCGACGTCAGTGCGATCAACGGTGGTGGCGGAGCGATGCTGTGTACCGACTCGGTTATCCGCAAGTCGCGGTTCTATGGCGGCGTCTTTGCGGCGCACTCCATCGTGGAAGAGAACACATTCGGCTCATCCACGCCAGGCGAATACGCTATCGACTTGGTCGAGTCCAGTGCCACGCTGCCCCAGTGCGTGTTTCGCAACAACGATGTGATCGCCACTGCGTCGGGCAACGGCGTGAACGTCACTCTCACGGGCCACATCGTCGAGGGCAATCGCATTTCAAGCCGGTCCTCCGCCAGTGCCAACATCGGACTCTTCACGACGCCAGGTTCGAGCAACTGCATCATTACCGGCAACATCGTCAAGGACTTCGCGGATAACTACAACCTTTCGGGCAGCGGGCATCGGCTCGATCTCATCCTCGCACAGTTGCCTGAAACCATCAACCTTCCCGCAAACGTCACGCTCGCGGGGAGCCTGACCGCTCCGTCAGGCGTCAACGGCATCACCATCACTGCCGACAACGTCAACATCGACCTGGGCGGACACACGCTCACCGGCTCGGGCGTGAGCACGGGCATTGTGACCACCGCCCCCGAACGCCGCGCCATTTCCATCGCTAATGGCACAATCCGTGGCTTCGCCAACGGCATCGTACTCGATGCCAGCAGCGGAACCAGCATTCGCAACGTCACAGTTTCGGGCGTTGCAGAGCGCGGGATTGTGGCAAACTTTGTTGCGACGGTCGACGACTGCAAAGTGACCAGCGTGGGAACGCAGGGAATCGTTGTGTCGAACGGCTCGTCGGTTCGCAACAATCTTGTCAGCCGGGCGGGCACCATCGGCAACTTTGACGGCATCACCGTCGGCGCCGACTCGCTTGTCGAGCGGAACACCGTCACCCTATCTGGTGGCGACAACATCCAGGTCGGGCAGGGCACGACCGTCAGAAACAACACCGTGGCATCGGCGATCGTGGGCCGCGGCATCAACGCCACCGATGCCAACCTGATCGAGAACAACAACGTACGCGGCAACTCGCTTGACGGCATCGCCGTTGGCTTTGCGTGCAAGGTCATCAGCAACAACCTTAGCGGCAACGGCACGGCTGCGGGCCAGAACGGCGGCATACTTGCCACTGGGCGGCAAAACGAGATCGTCGAGAACCACTGCTCGTTCGAGGACTTTGGGATCTATGTGACCGGCACGCGCAACATCGTCTCTCGCAACACCTCGGGCGAACCAACTTCGGGTACGAACTACAACATCGTGCCTGGCAATGCGTTTGGTCCCATCGTCAATGTCGCGGGAGCGAACAACTTCGTCGGTGTTGCCAACAGCACCCATCCCCAGGCCAACTTCGAGAAGTGATTCACTGCGAAGTGCGTAACGCTGGTGATGAGCTCAGCGTCGACGGTTTCCTGCGCTCACAGTCATTCGTCTGATGCGATACGTTCTCGCAAAACGTGGCACGCAATTACTGGAGGTTGCTATGCAGCATGCACACGCACGATTGATCTTGGTTGCTTCCTGTGTTCTTGCGTCAATCGCTGATGCACAGCCTGGTTCCGCCGGCGCTCCAGTAGATCCAATCAACCACTTCTCTTGGCAAGAGAACTGTGGATGGATGAACTGGCGCGGCGCTGGTGGGCCGGGTGGCAGTGCTGCGGGCAATCAGGAAGCAGTTGGGTATCTCAACTGGATCGGAGGCTTTGTCTGGGGCGAGAACATCGGGTGGATCAATCTTGGGGATGGCACGCCGGCTAATGGCAATTCGTACAGCAACACCTCTGGTGACTACGGGATTAACTATGTCGGCGGATTCAATCGTGAGTTGGGTGGTCTTGCCTGGGGTGAAAACGTTGGGTGGATCAACTTTGGGCCGTTTCCCACATTGCCTGCGAACCAACGCGCCCGCATCGCGAATGCATTTGAGAGTGGTGAACCGAACACCCGCTGGCTCGGCTACGTCTGGGGCGAAAACATCGGCTGGATCAGCCTCGATGACGCGACCAGGTTTGTGCAGTTTAACCGCTGCGATTCGATTGATTTCAACGAAGATTCGAGCCTGTTTGATCCCCAAGACATCGACGCGTTCTTGAGCGTGTACAGCGAAGGCCCTTGCATCCCAGAGAACGCAACCTGCAACGACATCGACTTCAACAACGATGGCAGTCTCTTTGACCCGTGCGACATTGATAGCTTCTTGCTTCTGTTCTCAGAAGGGCCTTGCACAGTGTGCGGAGATTAGATCGGTAAGCAGTGGCGATTCAACCGCGGAGCGATGGGATGTGCATCGCTTCGCTCTGCTGAGTGTGTGCGTCTGTGTGAGAGCCATCTACCGGTTCTCTTGGTCGAGGGTACTTGGCGCCTCGGCAAGGTCGGGGTGGCTTGTGTGCAAGCCTCGCGAGAACGGACGGAGGCGATGAAGCCTGGAAGAGGGACTACGCGGTGAGGATGGACGTACGAGCGGTCACGACGAGGAGCATGCGATGAGCACGGTGAATATGAGCGGCAAGGTGCAGTCCACGTGGAGGCGTTCTGGCCAAACAGATGAGGCGTCAGGGGGTCGCGGTGAATACGCTGCGATTGCTGGGTGCCATCGCTGGTGTGCCATCGCCCTGATGATGTTCGCTAGCGAGTCCCTGCTCGCGCAACCAACGCTCGTGGACCCTGGCGAAGTACCCGGCTACCCATTCATGAATCCAGGAGGGATCTCCGCGGACGGAAACGCGGCGGCGGGTGCCGCTGCGTCGTTTGAGGGACGGATGGCGTTTCGATGGACTCGCTCGGGCGGCTTGCAGACGCTGGGGTTCCTTCCCGGCTGGAGCTTCGGATTCTCTGATGCGAATTCCATCAGCGCTGATGGCAACACGGTCGTCGGTCGCAGCAACGCTGCGGGTGGCACTCTCGCATTCCGATGGGATCCAGTCGGCGGCATGCAAAGTCTGGGCACGGTGGCTGGCAGTTATGGCTCAGAGGCGTTGGGCGTGAATGCCGACGGATCGGTCATCGTCGGACGAGTCGAGACCTTTGATGGGCCTCGCGCATTCCGTTGGACACAACTCGGCGGGATGCAAGTCTTGGGCATCCTTCCCGGTGGCACGTTTTCGTATGCGACCGATGTCAGCGCCGATGGCAACGTCGTGATTGGCACGTCGAACAGTTCGAATGCGTTGATTGAGCCGTTTGTGTGGACTACTGCCAGCGGAATCGTTGCGCTGGGTTTGCCAGCCGGAGCACTGCAAGGGGTCGCAGAAGGGGTCAGCGCGGATGGATCGGTGATCGTGGGCGTGATCAACGGGCCGCGCGGATTCCGGTGGACAGCCGGAGGTGGGTACGTGGATCTTGGACCAGAGATCTCTCCGCTCGGGGTCAGTTCGGACGGTCAGGTTGTGGTTGGGAGGGGTGTTGCCAATCGGGGCGCGTTATGGCATTCTGTGACAGGCGTCGTTGACTTTCAGGATTACCTTGAGTCGATCGGCTTGCCAACACCAAACAGGGTTGTTGCTCCGTTCAGCGCGTCGGCAGACGGCAGCACCCTCGAGTGTTCCGGTTACCTCTTCTCGGGCGGTATCCCTGTGGCGCAGCGCAACGCAATCATTTCGAACATGCAGTACGTGTGCAGACCTCGATTCACTATGCCACCCGCAAGTGCACTATTCTGCCCCGATGTGCCAACGGTCGTAGCATCGAACGCCTCGGGTACAGGTTCAATGTCATATGCGTGGAGCGTGGGAGTAGGAGCGGGGTATGTATTGCTCGGAGAGGGATTGAACACGATTCCATCGACAGGTCTTTCGTTGACGTTGACAAACGCCGGATCGTCATCGCCAACGATGACTGTTCATTCGATTGGGACACACCCCAATCCCCTAGCACTCCGCGCCGCCGTCACGGACGAGTGCGGAACGATGAACAGTCGCCCGGCCTCAATCACCGTCGGCACCTTGAACATCATCGCACAACCTCAACCACTCCAAGTCTGCCCGAATTCCGTGGCCGCGTTCAGCGTCGGCGTATCTGCAAACACTGGCGTGACATACCGCTGGCAGGTCCAAGACTCTGGAGCACCCGGCGGCTGGCGTGACATCGCTGAAGGGCCTGACCCCTCGGGCGTGGTGTACGCGGGTGGTTATAACTCGACCCTCACAATTTTCCCAGATCCGTTGTTTGATCTCAGCGATTCGACGCATTATCGGTGCGTTGTCAGCGCTGAGTGCACTTCGATACCAAGCAATCCCGCACAACTAACGGTGCGTTCGGTTTCGGGCAGCGTTGTCACCGCTCCAGTTTCAACATTCCTATGCGAAGGTTCCACAGTGCCGGCGGTGTTCACTGCAGCCGTTGAAGGTGCGGCGCTGCGATGGGAAATTGCGTTCCCCGCAAACGCGGAGAATTGGTCGGATGTGTACGACGGAGTCTATTACCACTGGGGGAGTGAACAGCTAATCGCCGAAATTTCTGGAAGCGAAACCGGCACACTGTCAATCACGCCGCTGTTTGTATTGCCCATCGGTGCGTGGTCTTTGGATGTACGAGCGGTCCCAGCGGGGAGTCCGTGTCCGGGCCCAGCGAGCGCACCGGCGCGGATGGACGTGTATCCGACAGCAAGTGGATTCTGCTCAGGAGCCTGCGACTCCATAGACTTCAACAACGACACGAGCCTCTTCG
>CAZEZV010000114.1:0-12384 GCA_964516725.1 uncultured Phycisphaeraceae bacterium | reverse complement strand
GTCGCGCGCCGGGACGGCCGTGTCCACCTCGTGGTGCAGCTCTGGGAAGCACCCGACCGGGCCACGTCCTCTCGCGCTTTCTCGCGCTTGACCAATGCCCCTACGCGCTCGCGCAAGACCTCGCCTGCGACATCTTCGAAGCCATCGAACAACTCGCCCACCCCGCCGTGCAATCCTGGCTCGCGTTCCACACCAACTTGATTGCACATCGCCTCCGCACCCACGCCCACCACACGCTGGAAGAAGTCTGCACCACCTCCCCCAACCCCATCGAACGCCGCCGCGCCGCCGCCCGCCTCATCGCGTCACTCAACTACATCGACCACGCCACGCGCCGCACGACAAACACTCGCGCTCGCCAAAGCGTGCCGCCGCATTCAACGCCAACTTCAACACCAGTCTCGACACCCGATGGGAAACCAGACTCGCCCGCCACAAACCCCCACGCACCTTCGCACACTCACGCTCCAACGCATCCGCACCACGACGCACCACCGCCGCCCCAAACGCTCCAGCCCGCGGCACGTCAAAAAGCAAATCACACGAGCGACTCATCAGTCCCGTCGCCATCTCACAGCGATTCCATCCATCACCCAAGTAATTCACCCGCCGCCCCGATCATCGTGAGTCATTTCGACCGCGCAACATCTCTTCCACGACACATGTCGCGCCGCGAATCAACCATCTTTTCACAAGAACCCGTTAGCGCCACTCACCACCTCGAAAAGCCCGGCTGGCTTGTCGTTGCAGATGGCGCCTGTGCCATCAATCGCTGCTCTGAGCGATTGATGCCGCTAGAAGTTGATTGAAATTGTGTGAACGGCCAACGCCCAACGTCACTCTTTGAAACTGATCAAAGTCGAGTCCTTCTTTCTCCATCGCCGCCAAAGGAAGTCAATCATCCCGCGCATCTGATATTCCTTCGAAATCATCATGAGCCGTCCGTACCTGATCGCGTCCCACAATCGAAGCCCGCTCTTCTTCCGAGCCTTCAACCCAATCCGCAACACCTGTAAAAACCACAGAAAAACCAATCCAAAATACAGCAACAACATGACCGGCGTCAGTGCATAGGTGATGAACACGATCATGTAGATCGCCCCACGGGGCGACGAAAAACTTGGCTCTGTCACCATGTTTCGCATGAGGAGATAGGTGGCAATGTATGAAACAATCGGCAATATCGACAACACGACGCACGCGAGCACTACAACTCCCCACACTACCGCGCTCCTCATCTGCTGCTTGAACAATCCCCGACTCGCCGCCGTCTTGAAGTAACTCACCTCAACGATCGCATGCCCATGCCTCCGCGCGCGTTTGAACCACTGCCCGCTCGTCGTCATCGCCATGTCGTGCCACGCCATCTCGTGCGCGATGTTCAGAATCCTGCCGCCCTGCGCACGCATGCGCGCACACAGTTCCGGCTCCTCGCCGGCGATCAACGCCGCATCAAAGCCGCCCGCGCGCCGTACCGCCTCAACGCGCATCATCGCCACGCCGCCGCAGCTTTTGGTCTCGCCGACCGGCCGCTCCCACTCAAGGTCGGCGAGTCTGTTGTACAAAGTCCGCTCCGGAAACCGCTCCCGCAATCGCCCGGAAACCGCAACGACATTCGCATCGCTCGCAAGCGCATCCGCGCCAGCCGCAAGCCACCCCTCAATCACTTCGCAGTCGCCATCAATGAACTGCACGAACTCAGTCCGCGGAGACACTTCCAAAAGCCTCTCAAGCCCCGCATTCCGCGCACGCGCGGCTGTGAACGGCCGCGACATATCAAGGTTCACAACCTCAACGCCGTGCGACTTCGCGAACGCCACGCTGTTGTCGGTGCTGCCCGAATCCACATACACAATCGTCAGCGGCCTGCTTGCGGCTTCCCGCTTCAGCGACAGCACGCACCGCTCGAAGCGCTCGCCCTCATTGCGACCGATGGCAACAACGCCGATTCGCGCAGGTGTTTGAGCGGAGTTGGAGGCGGCGGAGTTCAAAGCACTTTCTTCGATCACGTCAACGCGAATGAAGTTCGACCCGGACCTTCGTTCGCATTGCTCATTCAGTTCCAGCGTGGCTGGCAGGTGTTCTTTCAGCGAATGTATGAACTCACCGTCTCACGACCTCAGCCGACTTCGGATCGGCGGGGGACCGCCGATCTACGCGACCTCCTTCGGCATCTCCAGCATCGGGTGTTTCCAGCGTTTGAAGATCGGGTTGGTTTTCCTGCCGCGCAACTTGCGGAAGGTTTCGTGCATCGGCATGAAGATGGCTTCGCCAAAGTCGGCGAGCGCTGCAGGGAGGAAGCCGAAGTGTTTTCTGAAGTAGTAGTGACGCGACTTGTAATAGTGCTCCGCGATGCAGCCCTTCACACGGTCGTCGCTCTCTTCCGCCGCGGAAACGCCGCCGATGTGATGCACGACCGCTTGCGGGATCGACCAGATTTCATGGCCCGCGTTGAGGGCGCGGCGGCAAAGGTCGGTCTCCTCCCAGTAGAGGAAAAATCGCGGATCAAAGCCGTCCAGGTCTTGAAGGACTTTCGTTCGGCCCACAAGCATCGCGCCGCTGACCCACTGTGTGCGGAAGGGTTGTGCGCCGACTTGCACTGGCTGGCGTTTCTTCATCGAGCGGTACAAACCCATCGCGTCGCCCACCATATCAAGCGGCGTTGCCAGAGCGCCGACGTGCTGGATGTGCTGGTGCTCATGGTCGGAGCCCTCGCCTCCATGCACGATTGCAGGTCCGGCGATCGCGCAGCGTGGGTTGGCGTCCATGAATTCGATGATGGTGCGGACAGCGTCAGGCTCAAGCTGCGCGTCGGGGTTGAAGAAGACGACATAGGGCGTGGTGGTTGCGCGGAGACCGACATTGCAGCCGCGTCCGAAGCCGATGTTTTCGTTGCCGAGGATCACTTGCGCGAAGGTTGCCTCGCGGGCGAGGATGTCGCGGGTGTTGTCAGGAGGCGGTGTGGCGTTGTCGACGATGACGAGGTGAAAGCCCAAGCCTGCGCGGTTGAGCGATTCATCGTCCGCGCAGCGCTTGGCAGAGGCGAGTGCTGCGCTGATAGTCTTGCGCGACTTATAGGTGACGATGACGCCGGTGAGTTTGTCCGTCGCGCGAGGTGCAGGGCCCTGAGGTGTTGGAGGGGATTGCGCAGGCATGTGCGAAGCGAATCATCGTAGCGATGGCGTCGCGCCTCCCAGGCCGGCTTTTTCCTGTGAGCGAGCGTTGACGGTGGTGTCGCGAGACCGACGCAGCTGCATGTTCTTTGCGATCGCGGCGCGAACTTCGGGAGTGAACAGCAGGCCGCTGATTGCACCTGTGGCGACGGTGTAGACGGGGTTGATCATCGAGTTGAAGAGGGAGTCGTTGAGGAACATGAGGACTGCGAGCGTGAGGCCCAGCCCGGGCGCGAGCCATGGATGTGTGATGCCGGTCATGCCCCAGCGCCGGAAGAAGAGGAACGGGGGCACGAGGAAGATTGCCATGAAACAGACCAGGCCGACGAGGCCGCGTTGGCCCAGTTGAATGACCCACAGGCCGTCGGTCGCGATGCGGAAGCCGGCTTCTTTGCGGTCCGGGCGGTTGCGGTCCCAGCCACCCCAGCCGAAGATCGGCTGCTTCAGCGCGTGCTGCACGAGGACGTTCTCGCTGCGGAGGCGGAACTCAAGCGAGCCGCCGCGTTGATCGCCGCCAATGTCGCGGGCGAGGGAGACCAGTTGCGAGCCGTCCCACAGGCCTGTGGCGCGAGTTGCGACATAGGAGATGGGCAGGAGAGCGAAAATGACGACGAGGATCGGGACGCGGATCTGGCGAGCGACAGATGCGATGATGAGCGCGATGGCGAGGAGCGCGAGGGCGCCGAAGGAGCGGCACAGTACCGTCGTCAGCGCGAGCATGGTGGTCCAGACGGACATCGGGATGTTGAGGAACTTGCGTATCGCGCCGGACATCCAGAGGACGGTTGCCATCATCGTGCCCACGCCCATCCACAGGCCCACCATGAGGCCGTGCTGCATGAAAATCATGGGTCGCCAGCCGCCGTAGCGCTTGGTCTGGTCGAATGCGCCGTGCTGGTGGTAGCCGTAAACCCAGCGGTTGAGCTGGGGGCTCATTTTCATTTCGATCCAGCAGAGGGGCATGCAGATGAGTGCGCCGACGAAGATCCAAATGGCGAGCTCGCGGATGCCGGGGAGGTCAGAGAAGTACACGCGGCCCAGGAAGTAGGGCGCGACCCAGAAGCTGAAGTTCTGGAACATCGAGGAGAGGCCGTCGTTGACGCCCAGGCCGTTGGTCATGCTGCTGAAGAATGGCACGAACATGAAGACGGCGGCGGGGATGTCGGCCCAGTGCGGCCTGAAGCGCATGAGCGTCTTCATGTCAAAGAGAACGGAGCCAATCATTGCGGTGATCATGATGGCGTGGAACTTGTTGTAATCGGGAAGGCCGGGGAGTTTGTAGCTGGCGGCGGGCGGAAGGAGGCACCAGCCCAGAATGTAGATCGCGGCGACAGCCCGCCGCGCGGGCAGAAACGCGAACAGCAAGAGGCCAAAGGGGACGAACCCCAGCAAGGCGATTGCGACGATGGGAGAAAAACCGACCAAGCGAAACGTGCTCCAGATTTCCGATTCACAATTCGTTCAACACACAGCAGGACGGACAACATGAGACGTGTATCAGCGGACTGCGCACTCGCTGCGTGTGCATCAATGTCGAGAATTCGTGTGCGCACCAACATACGCCGCGTGAGGCACGCGGTGTTCGTGTTATCGGCAATTTGTAGTGGAACTCGAAGCGAAGTCGCGGGAACTCTTGAAAATAACCTTGAAAACGGCTTTTTGGGCGACTCACAGGGTCATGATTTCCTTGGTCTTTGTTTCGAGGAGTTTGTCCGCTTCGGTTTCGTACTTCTTGAGGAGGTTCTGGATTTCCTCCTTGAGGGTGTTGAGGTCGTCCTCGGAGTAGTGCTTGGCGGTGCTCTTCTTGAGGTCGTCGGCGTGCTTGTTGCCATCGCGCCGCGCGTTGCGCATGATGACCTTCTGCTCTTCGAGCATTTTCTTGATCCGTGCGGATTCCTTGACGCGCCGGTCCTGGCTCATCGCTGGGATCACCAAGCGAAGTTGCTTGCCTTCGACGATGGGGTTGATGCCCAAGCCGCTCTTTTCGATCGCGGTTTTGATCGCGCTCACGAGTTGCGTGTCGAAGGGTTTGATGAGGATTTGGGTCGGCTCGGGGACGGTGATCGACGCGTTGTTCTTGAGGTCACTCATCGAGCCGTAGGCATCGACTTTGAGGAACTCGACCATCGCGGGGCTGGCGCGGCCCGAACGGACGCCTTTGAACTCGGCCTTGAGATAGTCCATGGCCTTGGTCATCGCGGCCTCGGTGGACTTGAGGATCGAGTCGGGCGTGAAGGTGGTGGGTGCGGGGGTGCTCATGAGGTGCTCCGTAGACTTGCACGCGCAAACGGCGCGGGGGGGAGTATAGGTGGTACAGCCTTTCGACCCGCGAACAGAAAGTCACCGTCGCGTGCGCCACCAATCTGCTCAGTTGTGCGAGCACATGCAGGCGAAGGATTGCTTGGAGCAGTAAGGCATTAATCTGGACGTGAAGGAGGTCTGATGAGTGGCACCAGTCGAAGACGCCAGCCGTTTGTACAGGCTCCCTTGTGCTCCATACGACAAGAAAATGCCAATAACGCCGAAACTTTCTGCTTTCAAAACCGCTGAAATGACCGCGTTTGTGCGCGAAGTGCAGATTATGTGACATTTTCCCCGGCAAGGTCGCAACCGTGGTGCATAGTTCTGGTATGCTATGTGGACCACACAGGGGTCCGGGGATGCTCACAGGGACGGCCAAACAGTTCGCAGGGTTTACCGGTCTTGCGTTGAGCATGGCCGTATGTACTTCTGCGTTTGCGGACATCGACCCCCTTTCCGGCATTGACTTCGTGACTGTTGGAGCAGTTGGCAACGTTCCGTGGCCCGGAGAAGGCCTGCCGGGCGATCCGACACCCGGGCGTGGATCGGTGGGGTATGAATACAAGATGGGCAAGTTTGAAGTCACGACCGCCCAGTGGGTTGAGTTCTTCAACGCGGCATACGACCGAGCGCCTACCGATCGCATTCCGTTTCTGATTCCGCCAGACTTCTGGGGCGCAGTTTCGACAACGCCGAACACACCGGGCGGGCGTCGATGGTCGGTGCCTGCCGGGAACGAAATGAGACCCACGGGTGACATCTCATGGCGAATGGCCGCGATCTACTGCAACTGGCTCCACAACGGCAAAGCGACGAACCGCGAAGCGTTTTTGAGCGGGGCGTATGACGTGAGTACCTTTGGATGGATGGGGCCGCTGGGCGATATCTTCACGGACCAATTCACCCATTCACCCGGCGCTCGCTACTACATTCCGACGTGGGACGAGTGGCTGAAGGCCGCCCACTACGACCCCAACAAAGCGAACGGCGACGGCTCACTCGGGGGGTGGTGGCGGTACTCCAACGGGAGCGACACGCCCTATGTCTACGGCCCGCCGGGGGTGCTTGTCGGCGGCGTGCCTGCGCAAGCAAACGCCGCTTGGGACTCGTTCTCATTCCCAGGTTGGAACCCATACGCAGTCAATCTCGGGGCATACCCGCAAGTGACCAGCCCGTGGGGTTTGTTCGATGTTGCAGGTGGCACAAGCGAGTGGTCCGAGAGCGTCCTGATTGCAAACACGGGCGAGCGTTTTCGGTTCAACGATGGAAGTAGTTGGGGGGGAATTCCCAACATGGACCTCGTGAACGGCATGGGGGCGGAGTTTCCAAATTTGCCGATTGCCGACTTTGGATTGCGTATTGCAGCGCCAGTGCCCGGACCAGCGTCCACGGGGCTGGTCGCTGTCGTTTTGCTCATGGGTGGACGCAGAAAACGAGGAGGATCCTCATGGTTCGCAACGTTCAACGACTCGGTTCGGTGGCCTTGATGCTGGGCAGGTGGCCGCAATCGTGCCATCAATCTGCTCTGCTTTGAGAGCAGATTGATGCGACACACCTTCGATGTCGGGCATTTCAGCGAACTCCGACGCCCTTTGCATCAATCCGCTGCAAAGCCAGCGGATTGATGGCACGATTGGGGCCACCTGTCGAGTCGCAACGATCTGATCGTTCGGCATCAATCTGGCCTCAAAGCAGGCCAGATTGATGGCACGGGGGTCATAGGATTTTCTATGACAATCGCTTCAACAGTTCGTGTGTCGTTCTTTGGTGCGGCTGGGGAAGTGACGGGGTCGTGTTACTTGATTGAGACGGGGCGGGCGAAGGTGCTTGTGGACTGCGGGTTGCATCAGGGTGGGCGGGAGGCGGATGCTCGCAACTTTCGGCCGCTGCCGTTTGATCCGGCGGGGCTTGATGCGGTTGTGTTGACGCATGCGCATATCGATCACATTGGGCGGTTGCCTTTGTTGGGAAAGCGCGGGTATCGCAAGGCGATGTATGCGACGCCGGCGACGTGCAAACTCGTTCCCGTCATGCTCGAAGATTCGGCGGAGTTGCAGGAGAAAGATGCGATTCGGCAGTCGCGCATGAATGCGATGCGGGGAAGGCCCTCGGTCGAACCTTTGTATACGCCCAAGGACGTCCCTGTGGTGCTTGGGTTGTTGACGCCGATTGGGTATCAGAAGCCAAGGGAAGTTGCGCCGGGTGTAGTGGTGCGCTGGACGGAGGCGGGGCACATTCTGGGGTCGGCGAGTTTGGAGATTACTTGCACGCTTGCTGATGGCACGAAGAAAGTGATCGTGATGTCGGGGGACCTTGGGCCCAAGGGTGTGGTGCTCATGCGCGATTTTCAGGCACCTGTTGGCGAGAACGGGCGGCAGCCTGATCTTGTGATTTGTGAGTCGACGTACGGCGATCATGATCATCGACGGCTTGAAGACACGGTTGAAGAGTTCGCGGGCATTCTGCGTGAGGCGATGTGGGACAAGGACAAGGTGTTGATCCCGGCGTTCGCGGTGGGGCGCTCGCAGACAATGTTGTATTACTTGAACGAGTTAGAACGTTCGTCCCGGTGCCCGAAGTTTGAGGTGTATCTCGACAGCCCGATGGGTGCGGAAGCCACGCAGCTCTACAAACAGTTCATGAAGGACATGGATGGCGACACTCGCACGATGATCGCAAGCGGCGAAGATCCGCTTGGGCTTGATCACATAAGGATCACAAAGTCCGGCGACGAAAGCCGAGCGATCAATGATCGGCGCGGGTCGATGGTCATCATCGCGGCGAGCGGGATGTGTACGGGCGGGCGCATCATGCATCACCTGCGGCACAACTTGTACAAGCGAGATTGCAGGGTCATCATCGCGGGGTATCAGGCGGTGGGAAGTCTGGGGCGGCGGCTTGTTGATGGTGCGGACGAGGTGCGGATTTTCGGCGAGCCAATCGTGGTTCGGGCGCGGGTTCACACGCTGGGCGGCTTCTCGGCCCACGCGGGGCAGCATGACTTGATGAGTTGGATGAGCAACTACGGGGCGAAGAACGGGAAGCCGGCACCGCGATTGGTGTTGACGCACGGAGAAGCGAAGCCTCGGATGGCGCTGCGGGACTTGGCGGAGAAGTCGCTGGGATTTCAGAGGACGTTTTTGCCGGAGTGGGGGGCGAGTGTGGAGGTTTGATTTTTGTGGGTGCGTAGAGTGATGTGGTGTTGGTTCGTGTTGCGATGTTGTATTGAATGCTCTCGTTGGTTCAATCAAACGTACGAGCAGTCCTTCGGACTGCTCCGTGTCGTCGGGACTTACCGGGGGTGGCGCTCGCAGAGCCTCGCTTCACCCCCGGCTACGAGCGAGCGGGCCTTCGGCCTGAAGAAAGTATCGTGATCTGAGATGCGTTGCGCAATTCTCCACCGACCGCTCAAAGCAGCACCCCCCGGTCGGTGGCACGTTAGCCGAATCGGCCTGAGATGTAGTCTTCGGTGAGGCGTTCTTTGGGGGTTTGGAACATTTGGGCTGTCGGGCTGAACTCGACGAGTTTGCCGATGTACATGAAGGCGGTGTAGTCGCTGACGCGGGAGGCTTGGTGCATGTTGTGGGTGACGACGAGGATCGTGACTTTTTCGCGGAGGACTCGCATCAGTTCTTCGATCTTGAGCGTGGCGACGGGGTCGAGGGCGCTTGTGGGTTCGTCGAAGAGAATGACTTCGGGGTCGGTGGCGAGCGCTCTTGCGATGCAGAGGCGTTGTTGCTGGCCTCCCGAGAGTTTGTAGGCGTTCTCGGCGAGGCGGTCCTTGCATTCATCCCAGAGCGCTGCGCCGCGGAGGGACTTCTCGACCTCGTCCTGCAATTGTGACTTTGCGGTGATGCCGCGGAGGCGCGGGCCGAAGGCGACATTTTCGAAGATGGACTTTGGGAACGGATTTGGTTTTTGAAAGACCATGCTGATGCGCATGCGCACGGCGATAGGGTCGATGTTTGGGCCGACGAGGTTGAGGCCGTCTGGATGCAGCGTGATTTCACCCGAGTACTTGTGTTCGGGGTAGAGGTCGTGCATGCGGTTGAAGCAGCGGAGGAAGGTGCTTTTGCCACAGCCTGAGGGACCGATGAGGGCGGTGATGCGTCGCTCGTAGATGGGGAGGTTGAGGGATTTCAGGGCGTGGAACTTGCCGTACCAGAAGTCGAGATTTTTCGCTTCGGCTTTGGTGATAAGCTGCGGCTTGGGCTGGTCTTGGGTTGCGTGGTCGATGGCGGGGAGCGAGTCAAAGTAGGACGGGGAGGCAACTTCGACAGGGCGAGGCGGGGCGGGATGCGATCGCTCAGGCGATGAGGCTCTGGGGGCGCTGTGCGCGCCTGGGGAGTGAGGTTGTTCAGGCGAGTGTGGCATGAGCGGCGCTGTCGTTGTGGTCTGGGGCATTGCTCACCATTGCAGCTTTCTGCGCAGACGCGTTCTGAGGAAGATAGCCACGCCGTTCATCGCGAGCGTGACGAAGACGAGTACAACACCTGCTGCCGCGGAGTTTCTTTGGAATTCTTTCTGAGGTCTTGAGACCCAATCGTACATTTGGATGGGGAGGACTGTGAAGCTGGAGGAGAGCCAGTCGGTCGGGCCGTACTTGGTGTCGATTTCGGGGAAGTTTGCCGCGGTGGTGATGTTGGAAGTGTCTTTGCCAAGTGCGATGCCGCCGAATTGCTCGTTTTCGATGTGGATGAGGCCTGCGTCGTCGATGCGGGCGGTGATGTCGGGCGTGGCTTCGAGGGTTTGGATGAGGGAGTTGGGTGTGAGGTTTGCGGGGACGGTCACGGTGCGTGATTCGCGCGTGAACTCGTTGGGGTTTTCCTTGGGCAGTTCGACAAGCAGTTCGAGCGTGCCCGGGTTTGCGCCGGGGATCGGCTTGTCGAGCGAGTCTGCGGCGAACGCGGACGTGTTGACGATTTCCAGAGGCCAGGATTTTTCCGAGAACGGAATGGGCGGCAGCGTGGTGATGTAGGCGAGTGCGCCGATGGTGACGAGCGGTGCGGTTTCGCCGATGGCGCGGCTCATCGCGATGATGCAGCCGGTGAGGATGCCGCTGAGGGAGTAAGGGAGGATGTGGTAGCGGACCGTTTGGAGGCGCGTTGCGCCGCAGGCGAAGCTGGCTTCGCGGATGCCCTGCGGGATGGAGCGGATGGACTCGCGCGTGGCGACGATGACGATGGGGAGGACGAGCAGGCCCAGCGTGAGGCCCGCGGTGAGGATTGATTGCCCTGTTTTCAGGCCATAGACGAGCAGGCCCAGCGACATGAGACCCCAGATGATGCTGGGGACGCCCGCGAGATTTGCGATGTTGATTTCGATGATGGTGGTGAGCCAGTTTTTGCGGGCGTATTCCTCGAGATAGATGCCTGCGGCGATGCCCAAGGGGATTGCAGTCACGGCGGTCACGAACATGACAAGCATGGTGCCGATGAGGGCAACCTTGATGCCAGCCTTCTCGGCGTCGTTTGATTGATTGCCGAAGAAGAAGTCGGGAGTCAGGCGGCCCCAGCCGTCGGAGATGAGTTTGATCATCAACGCGGCGAGGACCGCGAGGCAAAGGGCGGAGAGGGCTGCGCCGGCGATCATGAAGATTTTGTCCAAGCGTTTGCGGCTGTTGACCAGCGCGGCGACGCGGGCGCGGTCTTGACTTGTGGAGGCGGTGGAGGCGTTCATCAGTACGTCTCCTTGTACCTGCGTCGCAGCCAGTGGCCTATGACGTTGAAGGCGAGCGTCATGATGAGGAGCGTGAGTCCAACCGCGAAGATCGCCCGGAAGCCGATGCTGCCGACGGGAAGGTCACCCTTGGCGACGGAGGCGATGTAGGCGGTGAGGGTCTGGGCTTGTTCGAGCGGGTTGACGGTGAACGTGGGCTTGCCGCCAGCGGCGATAGCGACGATCATGGTTTCGCCCAGGGCGCGAGAGACGGCGAGGATGTATGCGGCGGTGACGCCTGAGAATGCGGCGGGGAGAACGACCTTCAGGCAGGTTTGGAACTTGGTTGCGCCCATCGCGTAGGCGCCTTCGCGAAGGCTCTTGGGGACAGCGCCCATCGCGTCTTCGGACATGCTCGCGACGTACGGGACGATCATGACGCCCATGACGATTCCGGCGCCGAGCATGTTGAAGCCGGCGAGTTGGTAGCCGAAGGTGGCGAAGAGTTTTTGGAGGATGGGGATGACGAAGAGGAGCGCGAAGTACCCAAAGACGACGGTGGGGACGGCGCTGAGCAATTCGAGAGCGGGCTTCACGGCTTCGCGGAGCTTTGGTGTTGCGTATTCGCTGAGCCAGAGCGCGACGATGGTGCCGATGGGGAGGGCCGTGAGGAGGGCGACGGCGGTTGTGGTGAGCGTGCCCGTGATCAGCGGGAGAACGCCGTGGCTGGGGGGTTCAAATTGCGGGCCCCAGCTTGTGCCGGTGAGGAAGTCGATGATGGAGACTTCGCGGAAGTATGCAGCGGCTTCGTACAGGAGGGTGCCGACGATGCCGAGGGTGATGACGACGCCTGAAGCGCCGGCGAGGAAGAGGAGGGCTTCGACGAATTTTTCGCCCAGCTTGAGCGGGCGCTTGCTGATGTTGTGACGGTGGTGCGCGGCGTCTTGCGGCCCACCTGGCGGGGCGATAGCGGTCGTCGTGCTAGCCTGCGATTCGTTGCTCATTGGGTGGTTGGGGGCAACTTTCGGGCGGTACTTGTGATTCGCACGGCAGTAGAATCAAACGTCGAGTCGCAGCGATGTTGTAGAACGGACGTTGCTTGGATGAAGCCTTCCCTGACGGTCGGGCTGCATGCTGCCATAAAACAAGTCCGGGGCCTTGCGGGGCCCCGGACTCTAGTCAGTTACTTGGGTTGTTTCGCAGGCACTTCCTGCTTGGTTTCTGGCTTGGCTTCCTTGGGCTTGGCCTCGGT
>CAZEZV010000113.1:0-12451 GCA_964516725.1 uncultured Phycisphaeraceae bacterium | reverse complement strand
CCGATGCGCTCAAGCACTCAAAGGTGCAAGTCTCACGCCTTGCCCGGGGCCTCCCCAGTGGCAGCCAGCTCGAATACGCAAGCAAGGCCGTGCTTGCAGATGCGATTCATCATCGGCAGGGGCTTGGGCAATAGTTCTTTTCGTTGCGAACACGTCAGTCAACCTCGAACGCACTTCAATACAAAGAACACAGAGAGCGCGGAGAAAAGCAAGAGCAGGCTTTCCATTCTCTCTGTGTTCTCTGTGTTGAATTGATTTTTTCCCATGCGCTCGCTCGGCTTCAAGGCGTCGCATCATGCTTCGCCCCGCGCCACAGCCCAAACCCCGCCGAGCCCGCGCTGGGCAAGTACGTCTTGATGTTCGCCCACAATGTGTCCGCCGCGTGCTGAGCGGTACGGGCGACTTCGTCGACGTGGTGCTTGAGCGACGCGACGTCGTCTGCCGAAAGACCAAGGCCGAGTTTGTGTACAAGAATCGCGCCGCCGATCAACAACCCGCCCAGGATCAACCCCCACTTGATCGCCTTGCGCACCAGATACGCAAACACAAACGCCGCGATGAAACTGATCCCAACGCGCAGCGCCCAGGGTGACGCGTCCAACGCGAGGCCCGACACTGTGCCCTCGTTCATCGCGTTGGCGACCATGGTGCCGCCACCGAAGAGCACACCGAGGCTCGCCAGCAGGAACATCTTTGATCGCAGCGGCAAGAACAGCAGGCCCAGGAGACTGCGCGAACGCTTGCGACCCTCGTGCGGGGTCGTGTTCGCTGGCGATGAGCCGCAAGCCTGCATCTGTTCAGACGGTTGATGGGCCATGCCCGAGGATATGAAGTCCGCCGTGCCACCGACTGTCGGGGGCACGACATCGAGTTTCAGTCCGTATTAATGCCCGCCGCTCTTCTTCGCATCCGCCTTTTTCGCGTCGCCCGCCTTCTTCTTGCGATCGTCCAGCGTCTTGTTGATCACGCTCTTCTCGCCCGAGTTCAGGACCGGCTTCTTGGCTTCTTTCTTGCCGTCCTTTGCCCCACCGTGCCCATCGTCTTTCTTGGCTTCGCCATGGCCGCCCGCCGCGTCACCATGATCTCCCGCACCATGCGAGTCCGCCTGCTCCACCATCTCCGGCCCGGGCAACCCCGACTTCTGGAAGTTGAACGGCTGCGCATCCGCCGTCTTCACCTGCGTGGGCCGCAGGAACAACGCATACGCCCAGAACGCGCTCGCAACGAACAGCGTGTACAACGCCACCAAACCGATCGAATGCTTGAACGCCTCGGACTTTGACGCGATGGGCTTGCTGAACACCGCGAGCATCGCGATCACCTTGGGCTCCACATGCACATGCAGCCACGAACCCGCCGCCTTGGCCTTTGGTGTTGCGTGCGCGATCGCTGTCTGCATCGCCGCCTTGGCTTGCTGAGAACGTGTCGCGGCTGTGCTGGCCGCGTGGATTGTCGCCACTGGTTGCTCAATTGGCGTTGGCGCGGCCTGCGCCGCCGCTTCGCTTGCTTGCACGACAGACGTGGCAACAGCCGTCGTCGGTGTCGGTGTCGCGATGTTCTCTTTCGCGAGCATTTCGTTCGCCACGCCAGTCAACTCACGATCCAGGTCGGCAAGCGTCGGTGAGACTTCTGGCTTCGCTGACGCATCGGCTGCTGCGTTCGAAGTCGCGGGAGTCGGCGCCACGGCCCGTTCCGTTTGAGACGCGGCATCGTCAGCCATTGCTGTTTCAGGTGGGGCGGGTGTGGCCGCAGCCACATCAACTACTTGTGCAGTGACAGAATCGGCCAATGCTTCTGCGACTTGCTCCGCGGCAGGCTCCGACGCGGGCGCTGCCGTCTCCGTATCCTTGGGTCCGATAGACGGCATCACGGCTTCAATTGCGCCCGGTGCTTCTTGCTGCTCCAACAGCGCATCAACCACGTCCGCCAGGTTGTCTTCTTCCGCCTCCGGCTTCTGCGCCGCGTCCGTCAGCGCCGCAAGATCAGCCAAGTCCTGTTGCGACTCTTCCGCAACCGCCGCTTGTATGTTCTTCTCCGCCTCATCCATCTGTTGCAACAGATCATCCACCGCCTGCTCCAACAACAGGTCATGCCCCGGCTGCACCTCTTCCGGCGCAGCACTGCCCGCCGCGTCTTGCGGCTGCGCGCTTGCGGGCTTGTGTTCGCTCGTGTCGGACATGATGCAAAGAGGTGAAAACAGCTGCAACCAGCACGCCCGGAATCCACGCGGCGGCACTTGCATCATCGGGGATTTTGGGTGTTTGATCAAGCCCGATATGCGAATCAACAGTGTTCGTTCGGGGTCTATGCTGTGCCCGACAAACAGGCAGCCCAACCGTCAGGGAAGGCTTGCCTCCAGCAACACGGTCCAAAGGTGCAAGCACGCGCAACACCCCCGCGAACCCGACCTCCCCTTTTCATGCCCCACATCATCTACCAACCCGACTTAGACGCACCGAATGCGGGAGAATCGATTCGCATTATCGGGCCAGAAGCCCATCACGCCGCACGCGTGAAGCGGCTTGAGGTCGGCGACGCTGTCGCGCTCCGAAACGGGCGAGGACTGCTTGCAAACGCAAAGATCAGCGACATTCAGAAAACCAGGCAAGGCGAGTGGGCCCTCGACGTGCAAGTTGAGCAGGCAAGCGTCGTTGCCACACCTACTCGACAACTCCACGTGTACAGCGCCGCCGCCAAAGGCGATCGCCTCGAAGAGATCGTCGATGGCCTAAGCCAAGTCGGTGCGACCTCATGGGCCCCCATCACCTCATCACGCAGCATCGTCGAACCCCGCTCAGGCAAACTCGAACGCCTGACCCGCGTCGCCGAAGAAGCACTCAAGCAGAGCGGGCGCGCCTGGATGCTGGACATCGGCGGCATGATGACACTGACCGACGCGCTGGGTCGTGCATCAAACGAAAAGTCTCTTGTGCTTCTTGCGGATCACTCCGGCGGCTCTTGGCGCGATCACGCACCAGACATTGCTCGCGCCACGCCAAGCGTCAGCCTCTTCATCGGCCCCGAAGGCGGCTGGACCGATCAAGAACTCTCGCAGGCTCGCGCTGCAGGCGGAAAATGCGTCAACTTCGGCCCGCACGTCATGCGCATCGAAGTCGCGGCGATTGCGTGTGCGGCGGTTGTGATGCAAGTGGTCCTGAGCGACTAACACGTGGTTGTGCCATCGTTTGATCGTCGCGCGATGATGGCGAGCCACATCGGCTTCGGAGTTCAACCAGAAGGGTTGACAGAATGTAGCCACTGGCGAGCCTTGCTCGCCCGAAAGCACTTGTCATGTCCGAGTACCCCGGCGGAGGCACGGGACTGGCCCCAGAGTCCCCGCGCGTTCAAAGACCACACCAAACCGGCACACTACTTCGCATACCCAAGTTCCCGCTCAATCCCCTCAACAAATATGTGCAGGACCAGCATGTGCAATTCCTGAATGCGATCCGATGTCTCGCCCGCGACGATGATCGCCTGATCGACCTCGCTCTTGAGCGCGCCGCCACCCTTCCCCAACAACCCAATCGTCGTCGCACCGGCGGCCTTCGCCGCCTTCGTCGCTGCAACGCAGTTCGCCGAATCACCGCTCGTGCTCAGAATGATCACCACATCCCCCGCACGCGCGTGCGCCGTGATCCACCTCGAAAATATCTGCTCAAAGCCGTAGTCGTTCGCCGTGCAGGTAATGTGCCCAGCGTCGTTGCACGCCATTGCCGCCAGCGGCGGGCGATCCTTGCGAAACCGCCCCGTCAGTTCCTCCGCAAAGTGCGCCGCGTCGCAGCAACTGCCGCCGTTGCCGAGTGCAAGCACCTTGTTCCCACGAGAGAACGCTTGCGCGAGCGTTTGGATCGCCGCGTCAATGAGCTTGACACGCAAGTCGCTCGATGCGAGCTCGCCAAGGACTCGCTGTGCGTCGCGCAGGCTGTTCAAGGAAGTGAAGGTCATGTGTGCAACTCTAGCGTTTGAGCGCGCCCAGCAGGTTGGTGTAGTCGTCCGTCCACAAAGGTTGATTTTCGGGCACCCGGACCGGCGCCCAGCCGGGCATTGTCTCAAGCCCTCCAAAGTCCGCGACGTGCTTCGCCATCACCATCCATGTCGACGCCTTGCGCGCATCCGTGAGTTGCTGCTCGATCGGAATCTCGTTGTCCGCACGCATGATGACCTCGAGCCCCGTCTCCTGCGCGACGCGCGCGAGCGGCCTGGACAAGTCAAAATAGCGATTGGAAACATGCATCAGCAGCACGCCGCCGGGCTTGAGCCGAGGCATGTACACGTCGCGGATCGCCTCAAGCGTGACCAGATGCGTCGGAATCGAGTCCGACGAGAACACGTCGAGAACGATCAGATCAAATGATCGCTCAGGTGACTCCGCGATCTTCATACGCCCATCGCCCTCGACATAACCAACCGTCGCCCTGCTCTTGTTGACATACGTGAAGTACTTCGGTTCCCCCGCGATCGCAATCACCGCCGGATCAATCTCATAAAACGCAATCGTCGCGCCGGGCACTCCGTACGCCGCAAGCCCCGCGGCACCCATGCCCATGATGCCGACATTCTTCAGCCTGCCCGCGTTCGCCATCACGCGGAACACATCGCCCGCCGGTCCGCGCGGGTCGTAGTATCCGCGCGGCAGCAGACGATCCTGCTCGGGCAGCCACTTCTGCAAGCCATGACTCGTTGTGCCGTGCCGCAGCTCATGCCACGCGCCGTTTGGCGTCTGAATCACGTCGTGAACACCAAAGAACGTGCGCTCTCGATGCAGCGACTGGGCCCGCCCCTGCAGCAACTGCGTTGAAATCAAGATCATCGCAAGCACCGGCGCCGTGCGCCGGATTCCAAGCATCAACGCCAGCAGCACGAAAACACCCGTCGGCCCCAGCACACGGATCGCCGCCAACGTCTGCGGCGAATACTGCTTCGCGCGACTGTTGAGGTATGCATCCAGATTCACCAGCGCCACCAGCATCGCCCCGGCGAGCACAATCGCTATCACCCACGACCACGCCATCGACTTACTGCGTGCCGCACGATCGGCAATCGTTGCCGGCTTGTCCTGTGGCGCGACGCCTTCGCGATGCTTGGCAATAACCCCCGCCGCAATCACCGCAACCACGCCCAGCACCAGCGGATACTCCAGCACAGAGTTGAACACGCGCGGCGCGAGCAGCGAATTCACAATGCCACCCAGCACGCCGCCGACCGACAGCCACAAGTAGAACTCCGTCAGTCCCGAGGTCCCAGGCCGCGCGGCGCTCAGCAACTTGTGGCACAGCCACGCGCACACGAAAAACACGCCGCAGTGCAGCCCAATATTGACCCACGGCTGCGACTCATTCGCCCACAGCATCGACGCCGCGACCGCGACCAGCGACGCAATCGCAATCTTCGCAAGCGTTCCTCCCGAAACCCGCACCCTGCTTGAAAACGCAACCACAAAGCTCAGCAAGTACAGCACCAGCGGAATCGCCCACAGCAAAGGTAACGTGCCGATGTCCGTCGTGATGTGCAGCGTGACGCCCAGCAGCAGACTGCTCGGCACAAACGCCAGCAACACCCACCACAGGCGCGTCTTCCACGTGATCGGGCGTTGTTTTTCAGCGTTGCCGTTGCTTTCCAGCGTTTGTGCGTCATTGGCGGCGCGCGTGTCCTTGCCAGTCGCCTTCGCATTGCGAATAGCAACGAACCCAGCCCCAAGCACCAGCACCACCATCACCGCAAACCCAATCGACCACACCTGCGTCTGTTTTCTAAGTCCCGCCAGCGGCTCAAGCAACAGCGGATACGCAAGCAAGCCCAGAATATTGCCGACGTTACCCACGCCATACAAGAAGTACGGATCCTTCGCATCTTTGTGCGACGTGTAGCTGAACCAGCGCTGCACCAGCGGGCTTGTCGTCGCCACCACAAGAAACGGCACACCCACCGTGATCGCGAGCGTCCGCAGCAACCACAGCACCGGATCGTCACCTGTCGCGGGCGGCTGCAAGTCGGTCGGCGGCGGCAGCGTGTACCCGGCGACCGCCATGAGCACGGCATGAATCAACACCTGCACATGCACGCGAAACTTCGACGTCAGCACATGCGTGTACCCATACCCCGCCAGCAACGCCGCCTGAAAAAACAGCATGCTCCCGATCCACACCGACGGCGCGCCGCCCAACTTTGGCAGCACAATCTTCGCGGCCATGGGCTGCACCAGAAACAGCAGAAATGCCGAGGCGAGGATCGCGCTCGTGAACAGTGCGAGCATGGGGCGAGCGTAGCATGGCCTTCCAGGCCATGCGCCGAATCGCACCGCGTATCACCACGCCAAAAACACACTCAGAACATCCGAACGATCATCGGTCCACAGCGCACCCACAGCCTCGGCCGCGCCATCCTTCCACATCGCTCGCTTGGCAAGCCCTTCTAAGTTGTTCTCGTTCCGCGACACGACAAACCAGTCTGATTCCAGCTTACCCTCGCTCGCTTCCGAGGGACTTACAAACATATCGACATTGTGTCGCACGACAAGCCCGAAGTCCCGAGCGTGCCTCGCCAGCACCGGTGCAAGATTGAAACTCCGATTGGAAATGTGAAACGCAAGCACGCCATCATCTGACAGTCGCGACAAGTACAGCTCGATCGCCTCGCGCGTCAGCAAGTGCGTCGGGATCGCGTCCGACGAGAACGCATCAATCACCAGCACATCAAACTGTCCCCCCTCCTTTGCAAGTGTCAGCCGCCCATCACCCGGCACCATCGTGACCATCGCACCGCGCTCGCGCGCATCCGTAACAAACGTGAAGTATCGCACGTCCTCGGCAAGTCGAATGACCGCAGAGTCCAGTTCAAAGAAAGTAAACGAATCGCCCGCCCGCGCGTACGCCGCCAACGCGCCAGCGCCAAGCCCCACCAAGCCAACCCGCATCGTCTCGTTGCGCTGCTGCATCATCTTCATCACAAGCCCGATGGGGCCGCTCGGGTGGTAGTACGCACCCGGCACACGCCGCAGTTCCTCGAATCGCTCGCTCACCGCCGACACCTGCACCCCGTGACTCGTCGTGCCATGCCGCAGTTCATGCTGCCGACCATCGCTGGTCGCAACCACGCGATGAACGCCGAAGAACGTGCGTTCCTGATGCAGCACCCGTACACCCGAATCCACAAACTGCGACGCAAGCAACAGCCCCGCGCCGCCCGCAACCAAAACAGACTTTGAAGCCAGTGTGCGTTTGTACTTCTGCGCCGCGAACAAGAGAACCGCGAGAAACAACGTCGGCACACCACCGACCAATGCCGAGCGGCCCAATCGCGAGATCGTCATCTGCGACGCGATTCTGTCTATTACCAACACCAGTCCAACGCACGCGGCAAAGCACGCCACCCCGACGATGACCGCCGCCCGAACCTTGAACCGTTTCGTTGTCGCCGGCACTTCGCACGCAGCCTCTTCCCTCGCGCGCAACGTGCTCGCACCAGCACACACCTCTCGCAACACAAGCAGCATACTCAACGCTATCGGATACTCCAGCACTCGATCAAACACCGCCGGCGCGACAATCGCGTTGAACACTCCACCCAGCACGCCCCCAACGGAAATCACAAAATAGAACAACGTGAGATCCTTGGGGTCTGGCCGCCGCTCGCTCAGCGACTTGTGGCACATCATGCACGCCGCGAAGAACACGACCAGATGCAGCGACAGAACGACCACGATCGGCGTCCGCGCCTGCACCAACAGCGCAAGCACCAACGCCAACACCGGCACCACTATCACGCGCCCCCACCACGCCGCACTGGGTTGACGCACCGGCGCAAACGCCCACGCAAAGCTCAACAAGTACACCAGCAGCGGCACAACCCACAACAGTGGCACCGGCGCAATGTCCGTGCTGATGTGCTGCGTCACGCCCAACATCAAACTGCTCGGCACGAATGCGAACACAAGCCACGACAACCCGTGCCACCGACGGCTGCTGTGAGCGGTCGGTGCCAAACCACCACTGATACCGATTCGGAAAGGCTCTCGCATGATGCGACCAGAACCGTCACTCAAGGACTCGCTCAGGCCCGGCGCGTTCAAAGCGTGTTTCTCACCAACGATTGGCACAACGCGATTGGACCCCTCAGCGCCACTCGCTCGCTCTTGCATGTAATCCGCGCACACTTCCGCACGCGCGTCACTTGTCTTTCCTCTTTCGCGCGGTCGAGTGATCATCAACGCGCACAATGCCACCATCCAAAACAACCCGATCAATCCATACCCCCACCACGCCCACTGCTCGTGAAGCATCAACGCTCGCTCAATCACCAGCGGATACGCCAGCAGCCCCACCGCACTCCCAACATTGCTCGCCACGCTCAGCACATACGGATTCCCCGCCCGCGCATGCCCCGTCGCCGCAAACCAATGCTGCAACAGCGGCGACAGCATCGCAACCCCAACAAATCCTGCACCAACCCACACCGCAAGCGTCTTGAGCACCCATGTCGCCGGGCTTCCATCAGGCGGCAACAAGGGAACTCGCGCATGACGCGACATTCCAACCGCAAACGCGAGCACCGCAAACGCAATCAACACTCGCAGCAATCTCGACCGCGAATCATCTCGCCCACCCACTCTCGAAATCGCGTGCGCAATCCCATACCCAAGCAACAACGCCCCCTGAAAAAAAAGCATCACGCTCGTCCACACTGATGGCGACGACCCCGCGAGCGGCAGCAACGCCTTCCCAGCAAGCGGCTGAATCACAAACAGCAAAGCCGCGGCGGCAAACGCAGTCGCGGCGAAAAGAGCAAGCATAATGAAGCGTACGGCGATGGCGTGTGGGTAACTCGTCGGAGGACTTCACCACAAAGGCACAAAGATCACAAAGTGGTAGCAGAAGAGAAAAGAGAATGAAGAGCAGAGACAAGAAAAGAGAGCGAGGCACCGGTTGCTTCAACCAGTTCTCTGCTCTCTGTTTTTATCTATTCTCTTTTCTTGTTTTCTTTGTGCTCTTCGTGTCTTTGTGGTGAATCCCGCCTTCACACCCGCCTCACCGAATGCACGGCCCCTCGCCATACACGCTCAGGAACGCGTCGATGTCCTGCGGATCAAAGATCGAGCCGTCGTTGTTGAAGTCGATGTCCTGGCACGTCGCCGTCACCGGAATGCACGGTCCTTCGCTGTACATGCTCAGGAACGCGTCAATGTCCGTCGGATCAAACCGCGAACTGTCGTTGTTGAAGTCGATGTCGTCGCACGGGCAGCCGCCGGAGCCGCAGAAAATGCGAAGCTGACCGACATTTGAAAGCGCGTTGCCGCCTACTGCACCAGCATCGGTCACAAACCACTGCACAAACAACACTTCGCCCGGCTGCGCAACTTCCGTCGACAGCGGCCAGTGCTGCGTGCTCGTCCCATCAGCGCTGGTCACGATGTTGGGGAAGAAAAACTCGGGCACGATGCGCCCGTTGACCGGCGCGTTGTGCGAAACACCCAGCCGCGCGTTCGCAGTGCCGCGTGCATTCGTCACGCCCACGCGGAACTCCTGATTCGTAATCAGCGCCGGCGCCTGCACAATGATCTGCGGAATGACGCCGCCCGTGCCCGGAACCCCGCCGCCCAGCACCGTGTTGCGATCGCCGGGGCGATCAACAAACAACGTGGGCCGATCAAACGGGAATGTCGAGTTCTGCACCCGCGGATCCGTCAGCGCACCGAGGAATTGCACAATCAGATTCGCCTGATCGGGCGGCAGCGGCCTCACCGCGTTGCGAGCCGGATCAACATTCTGCGGAAACTGCGTCGGCCCGGCGTAGAACCCAAGCACAGCCTGCAAAGTCGGGAACTGCCCGTTGTGCATGAACGTGCGCTTCAGCGCGGAGTTGCGGAGCGTCGGCACCTTGAATCGACCGGCGTCAGCGGGGTTGTTCGTGATTGCCTGCCGCCCATTGTCTTCCGCAATCGGACGCAATCCAAGGTTGCGGAATGTGTGATCGGTAAACAAGTCTTGATTTGGCCCATTGATGCTGTGGCAGATGTTGCAGTTGTGCAACTGAAACTGCTGAAACCCCTGCACCTGCTGCGCATTCATCGCGTTGGGATTGCCCGCCCGGAACGCATCAAACGGAGACTGATCGCTGATCAGCGTCCGCTGGTACGTCGCAAGCGCCATCGCGATGCGTGCCGCCGTGATCTGCGTGCTTCCAAACGCCGCGTTGAACAGCGCCGGGTATGTCGGGTTCGCGTTGCGTGCCGCGATGACGTCGGGCGGCAATGCCGTCGAAAGATCCAACGGCACAACCCGCTGCAACTTCGTATTCACATCCGCCCACGTGAAGCCCGCGTGCGCCATCTCAACATTGTTCAAGATCGGCGCCGCCGCCTGACTCTCCAGCGCACCGCCAACCGGAATCAGCACGCTCCCCGTCTGCGGGTCCGTGAACTGGCTTGTGCCGCGACCATCCCAGAAAAGACTCGGCGCAAACGCCGCGTTGATCATCGTCGGCGCCGAGCGCCCTGTGATTTGCGGATTGAGCGCAAACACCGGATCGCGCTCAAAGTTGTCCAGCGCGTCAGACCGGATGACGCCCGCCGACCCCAGAATGTCATCGGGTGTGTTCAGCACATTGTCATCACCCGGATTCCGCGCAATGCGATTGTCGCCGCCGCCATTCGCAGGCACGTGACACGTGCCGCACGACACCACGTTCGAACTCGAAAGCTGCTCGTCCCAGAACAACATCTTTCCCAGCACCCGCTTGGCTTCCGTGATCGGATTCTGAGGCGGCACAGGCACCGGCGGAATCGCCGCGTTTGCGATGTACGTCCCGAGAACCGCGACCGTGACCGGAAACATGACAGCCGGGCGCACAATCTGCTTTGAGTGCTTTCGCATGGTTCGTTCCTTCTCCTGATCAAGTGTGGACGACGAAACGCACCTCTCGCGTTCGACCCGTCACCCCGTGAGCAGAACAACGCCGGGAACTCCACCCGATTGCAAGAAAAGCACAAAAATGTTGTCACGACGTGCCGGGCAAACCCCGGCGTTGGCTGAGCAATCCAACAGCCATGCGAATCGCATCGTCAAATATAAAGCCCCCGTTTCAACAGATTCCACTTACGCCACAAGTTCCCACGCCAGCGCCGCGTCCAACGTCTTGTGCACCCACTGAAAGTTCACATGACGCAGCTTCGCCGACATCGCCCGCGTGCTCGTGCAGATCACTTCTTCCTGACCTTTCGCAACTGCCCGCAGCATCCATCGAGGCAATCGGGCCAGCAGCGGCCGATCCAGCGACGCCGCCAATGTCCGACAAAACTCATTCGCAGTCACTGGCATTGGCGACACCCCGTTGACCGCGCCGACAACATCCGCCCGCGCGAGCGCACACAGCGCCTGCCCCACAGCATCATCAAGACTCACCCAAGGCCACCACTGCGTGCCCGGACTTGGAATCGCGCCAAGCCCCAGCCTGAACAAGGGCAGCATCGTCGCCAGCGCACCACCCGAGCGCCCAACCACCAGCCCCCATCGAATATGCACCACCCGCACGCCAAGGTCCTTCGCCACCTGCGCCGCAGCTTCCCAATCCCGGACCA
The DNA here is from genome assembly GCA_964516725.1 of uncultured Phycisphaeraceae bacterium. Taxonomy (GTDB): domain Bacteria; phylum Planctomycetota; class Phycisphaerae; order Phycisphaerales; family UBA1924; genus BJHL01. The sequence continues at coordinate 876 of CAZEZV010000113.1, read as the reverse complement.
CTTCCGCAAGGTACCCGCTTCCGATATCACCGCTTTCAGTCAACTCCTCATCCCCCCGATCCCCATACGCATGCACACCCGACGCACACACCAAGACCTTGGGCGGCGTACGCATCTGCTGCAGCGTTCTCGCAATCAACTTCGTGCTCTCGACCCGGCTGTCCCGAATCGCCGCGAGCTTCTTCGCCGTCCATCGCCCATTGCTCACAGGCTCGCCCGCCAAGTGCACAATCGCATCGGTGCCTTCGAGCGCCGCCGGATCCAGCGCGCCCGCGCCCTGCCCCGTCGGTTGCCAGAACAAAGACTTCGTTCCCATCGAGTCCACCGCCGGCGCATCGTGCTTTGGTTTGACTCGCACCAACCGCGTGACCTCGTGCCCACCCGCCACCAACATCGGCACCACCGCCGACCCGATCAATCCACTCGCCCCCGACACCACAATCTTCTTGGGCGACATCGCATATGCCGCAAGCCGCTCGCAATCGTTCTTGAGACGCATCAACAGCCGCACCGACGAGTTCTTCGCCACTCCCTTGCGCGTCGCCTGAATGCTCGCAGACGTCACCGCCTGCCCATCCACCGAGTCTTCCCGCAGAGAGAACAAGTCCGCCATCATCGCGCTCCGTGGCGACAACTTCTTCGCGTGCTGTGCCTGTAACAGCCGCAGAAGCCCGCCCGGACTCGCCAGGTATGACTTCACAAGCGCGACCGGCGCGGCGATACTGGCTGAGTTGGATTGATCGCTTGTCATGCTGAACATCGAACACCTTGTTGTAGCCCGCAAAAATGCCGGTAGCACGGGCTTCCAGCCCGTGAGTCGCGCGGGGGGAGCGACTGTCTTGATTGTCAAGCTTTTTCAAGAGAAGTTCTCCACGG
>CAZEZV010000112.1:0-12476 GCA_964516725.1 uncultured Phycisphaeraceae bacterium | reverse complement strand
GCCCCGCCCGCGCCAGCCCGCCAGCGCCGCAGCCAGCGCCGCCGTCAGCGTCTAGCAATCGCCGGTCGCCATTTCGATTGCGCAGCCGCTGTACATCGCCAGAGCGCCCGCGATCTGCACTTGAAACGGCTCAAGCCCGAGCGTTCGCAGCGCGGTTTCGCGCAGCATCGCCATCGCGTGAATGCGTTGCTGCTTCTTGAGTGCCGAGCGACGAGCCAGCACTCGAAACTCAGCGAGTTCCTCCCGCAGCCGCTGGTCGCTCAGTTGCTTCAGTGTGCTCGAACGCTCGCATACGTCGCTTGCTTCAGCGAGAAACCGCTCGCTTCGCTTCGCGAGTCGGCTTGCAACACCGGTCACACGATGCCAAGCCATGTCCAGGCCGCGCAAGCGTGCTTCGCGCGAGCGTGGGTTCACGTCGTGAATCGAGAGTGGGGGTATGGGATGTACGAGTGACACGGACTTATACCTGCAATCTCCGTCAACCCTTTGCTACAGACGATCGGCGGCGGCTTCGCGTCGTCGGTGGTGATTGAACATCAACGTGCCTTTCTCCACCGACTGCTCAAAGCAGCAGTCGGTGGCACGATTACCCCGTTACACCTGAAACCTCGCCTGCAACTCTCGTCGCAAGTACCGCCACCCCTGCACGAGCAGCGGCGCATCGGGTATGCGGAACCGAGCGATCACACGCTGCCCAATGAAAAATTCTCGTGAATCACCGACTTGATCCCGCGGCGTGGGATCAATATTCAACTTCCACTCAAAGTGCGGCTCCCTGGCCCGCTCCGCCGCGTTCTCGGCGCTCCCGCCCTGCGGCTTCTTCGAAATGACCTTGTCTTTCGACCTCTCGCCTACATCGCGCTGAATCGGCCCGCCCGCTTCGAATGTCAGCGACTGCGAAGGCACAGCCGTAGTGCCGGCGGGCAGAATCGAAATCACTTTCGCTGTCGTCTCGCTCTGAGGCCTGGCCTTCGCACGCACTTCCGCGACCTGCGAACCTTCGTTCAGCAACCTTGCTGCGACGGACTGTGTCGCGATGCCGCGAACTCGGAGCCTTGACAAGTCCGCCGCGATGCCAAGCGGTTCGCCCTTCTGCACAAACGTCCCCGCACGCTCTGCGATGTCTGGCGATATCCAGGTGAGCGTGTTCGGCGAGTTTGTGTCGTCTGCCACGCCTTTCACATTCAAGTTCTGCACTTGCAATTGCGCATACTCCAACTGCTGCTGCACGGCGTTGATCTGCGCCTCAACCTGCTGCGCCCGTGCTGTGTCCTGCCCGATCGCTTCATCGCGGAGTACACGCAATCGTTTCAGCGACGCTTCATGCTCTGCAACTCTCGCCGCGAGTTCGTCGTTGCGTGCCGAGACAAGCACGACATCTTTTGTGACCGGGCTCGTGTGATCGGCGGCGAAGGAAGTCACAAACCCGGCTTCGCCTGCATGGACTACAGAAAACTCCTGGCTCTCAAGCACACCCTCTATCCTCACATGATCCGGCGCAGGAATGAATCCCAAGCCGCCTGTCAGCAACGCCGCGACCGCAAGCGATGAGCCAACCGCGCGTCCTCGCACGCGAGCGATCTCCGGGCTCGTGGCAAGGTAATTCACAAACTTCCCCAGCGGCGCAACCGCCCACATGGTCGCGCCGACGATCGCGAAGATCATCCCGATGATGAAAAACTGCTGCGCGACAAACACGATGATCCCTGCGAACACGATCACGCGATAGATGTGCGATGAAATCGCGTACGTCATGAGCCAGAAGGGCTCGCGCGGCGTGAGAGACGGTTCGGTGAGCTTTGGGGTCTTCCAAGCGACTTTCTTCACGAGGAACTGCACATACTCGCTCGCCCGCTGCCAGAGATTTGGAATCCCCAGCACGTCGCACAGCATGTAGTAGCCGTCATATCGCAGGAGCGGGTTGATGTTGAACAACACCGTCGTCACGCTTGCAACCCACACCGCATTGTGCGCAAGGGCCTTCGTCACGGTTCCCTCGCCCGCCCGCACCCACACCATCGCTGCGATCGCCGCGATGAATATTTCCCACAACATGCCCATCGCCGCGACCAGTAGCCGCTTGTGCCGATCCCGCAGCATCCACGCGCTTGACACATCTATATAGGGAAACGGCACGAACACGAGGAACATGATGCCCAGCGTCCGCACGTCGCCATGGGTTCCCTCGCTCTGCCCGAAAATCTTGCAGGCGTAGCCGTGCCCCAGTTCGTGAATCAACTTGAGCGAGGCAAACGTGATGTACAGCAGAAACAGGTTGTCCGCCGAGAGCATGGTCGCCGCATCGCTTGACAACTCGCTGAAGTGCCCCGCCAGGTTCCAAAGACCAGCCAGAATCGCCACGCACCACACTGCCAAACCAAGCGGCGTGAAACACCAGCGAAACAGCCACGCAGTGCGAGTCAGAAACCGATCCGGATTGAGGATCGGCAGTCGCATGAAGAGCAGGTTGGTGAGAAAGTTCTGCACCTCACGCAAACGGCGTTTGCTCTGGCGACGCAGCATGACGTCAGTTTCGCCCGCGACGTCTGCCGCGAGCAGGTTGTTTGAGTACAGCTTGCCAAGCAGTTGAATGATCTCGCCCTGCGTCGGCGAGTTGTCGCCCAGTCGTACGTTGCACGCGTTCCAGCATTCGTCCACCGATCGCGACCCGTCAAGTAACCCGACAAACGCGTATGCCGAAGCGTCCATCCGGAAGTAGTCTCGCCCGGCCTCGTCCTGCACAACATGCCATTGCGCACCGCGAAAAACCTGACGGACGATCTGCACCGTGGGGCGCAGGCGAGGCTTCAGGCCCGCGACGCGATGCCAGCTTTCGTGAAATGTGGGACGATCGACGGCCAATGGTTCTCCAGGATTTCAACGCGAAGGTCGCGAAGAGCTCGAAGGGATTAGAAAAAGGAATGACCTGCGATGTGTTTGGTTGAACTGCTGCATAAGCCACTCATCGCGACATCCTTCTCAACTACAACGCCTTGCTCTCTTCATCTTGCCGCACGTCTTTCTTGTCCACTCTCCATGTCTTCGAGCCCTTCGCACCCTTCACGCTAAACTCAAATCCACAGTTTCATCCTCACCCAATTCACCAACCGCCGCGACCACAGGGACGCATAAGGCCGCTCGCCAGACTCAATCTTCGCCAGACCTTGCATGCCAGGTCGCAGCGACGATGCGATCGACGCCGGCACATCCGTCAGCTTCACGCGAACATTGAACACGTTCTTCGACTTGTCAAGCTTTGCAATAGGATCGATTCGCTCAACGATGAACCCCACATACTCGCCCGGATACGCCGCCGTCGCAAGCGTGCCGGCTTGCCCGACGCGCACATCCGCGATCTGGTCCTCAAGCACGGCAACATCAGCCCGCAATTCGCCCAGCGGCGCGACTTCGAAAAGCACGTCCCCCGTTTTGACCGGCGCTCCGATCATTTGATCAAGTTCGCCGACCAGCACTGTGCCGGAAATCGGCGCGAGGATCGATGCACGCGCCAGTTTGGCTTGCACAAGCTCAAGCCGCGCCGAAACTCGCTGTGCTTCCGAATCCGACACCAGCGCCTCGCTTGTTTTTCGCTCGCTCCGAGCCTTCGCGGCTTCCTTCAACCGTGCTTCACGCTCCGCGTTCAGCGCGGCAGCTTCGACGCGAAGGTCGCTGTCGTCCAACGTCGCCAAAATGCTCGTGCCGGCAGTCACCACATCATTCGGCCTCACCAAGGCTTCACGCAGGAATCCATCAAACGGTGCGGGCACAGCCTGTCGAACCGGCGCTTCAAGTGTGAAGGAACCCTCAACTCTGTACGTGCCGTTGATGAGCAACGTGCCGAGCACAAACGCCGACAACGCGATCACCAACGCCTTTGCCCACGTGTGCTGCGGCCCCAGCACCATGGCCAGCACCTTCCTGCCGTCATGCGCAAGCCTCGCGCCAAACCAGCGATCTGTCTCGTGCAGTTTCAAGAGCCCGGGCGACACCACATCCATCGTCATCCGCAAGTCAATGACGTCCGCCTGCGTCCAGGGCGTGCTGCGTTCAAGCATGACGACCCCCCGCACGCTCTCGCGATTCCGCAGCGGCACGCTGAGCAGCGACGATGTTGCGTTGCCATCGCGAGCATCGGCGCCGCTGCTGCTCGCAGACCCATACTCGTCCAAGAACTTCTTCGCGCAGCGAGTCACGACGGGGCCGAGTTGTTCTGTGCCGACTGTGTTGCTCAGGGCATCGGTCGCGGCGGCGACACTCGACGCTGCAACCTCCGCGTCCTGGTCGGCACACTCGTCCATCACCTCTTCAACGCGCTGCACCAGCAACGAGCGCTTATCGACTCGCTCCGTGTGGCTCATCGCCGCAAGTTTCACGCGATTGCCGCGAACAAAACCAAGGCTGACGCGCTGGCACCGAAACCGCGCGCAGAGGTCGTTGCACAATCCAATCGCCGCGCCGGAAAAACCGCGTGCATCCCCAAGCGTCGCCGCGGCGTCGATGACCCCCGCCAATCGCTGCGATTGTTCCGCACGAGCTGCGAGCAACGAACGAAGCTCCAACGCTTCAAACGCCCCGCGAAACAACTCGAGCCTTGAACGAATCGTCGTCAGGGCGTGCCCGGTTCCTTTCACGAGGCACGCAACGACCAGCGTTGGGCCATCGCCTTGCGTCCGCAGCGGCATCAACACCAACGCCGCCGATGCCGCGCCCGCTGATCGCGTCTCATACATCGCCAGCGACGGATTGCTTGAACCAACGCTGTGCGCTTCGAGCGCTTCGACCACACTTGGCGACGCGGTGCTGAGTCCTGCGGCGAGCTGCTTCGCCCGAACAAGCCACGCACTGCTGCCATTCACCTTTGCATCAACCCCATGCACCGCGAGCAACCCAACCTCGCTCCCCATGACTCGCAGCAACGCCCCGGCGTCCGCCGGAGCCGCCTGACACTGCTCCATCAGTATCTGCGTGATTGATTCCGCGAGCGGCGCACCGCGTGCCGCACCATCACCACCAGCACCGGCCGTTGGGCGGGGGGTGGGGTGTAATTGACCGGAGGTGGAAGTCGAAGAATCTGACATGAGACCACAAAACTTAGCACCGCTTCGCCCCCGGCATCGACCGTAATGTTTGGATATGACCCAGAAGACCGATAGGCCGTCTTGGACCTGCGCAGGATTGACCACGCTGTGGATCGTTGCGAGCAGCGTCGCACTGACCCCTTCATTTTCTGAGCGTGCGAGGGTGTTGCCCGCTGCGGAGGCCTCGGAACGTGCGAGCGCGGAGTTAGCCGAGTCGGCAATGCAACCCAAAGGCGTCACAGCCGTCGCCCGCCCGAAGCAAGACCTCGCTCTTGCCTTCACAGTCCCCGCCCGTGTTGCCCAAGTCCTCGTGAAACCCGGGGAGACCGTGAAGGAAGGCCAGGCCCTCGTCCGACTTGACGACGCCGAACTCAAGTCGCAGATCGATCTCCTGAAACTGCGCGCCGCGTCTGACCTCGAAGAACGCGCCGCGAAAGCCGAGTGGGAAATGGCGAAGGTCGAGCAGCAGAAGTGGGAAGAGATGCGCCTCCAAGGCGCGGCGAACGAACTGCAACTCCGCAAAGCCGTGCTCGAAACCGAACGCTCGCGCCTGGCCTACGAACTGTTCATCCAGCGCCGCAAGGAAGCCGAACTGCAGTTGAAGGAAGCGGAATTGCGAAACAAGCAATACACACTCATGTCGCCGATCGTCGGCGTCGTTGATGACATCATTGTTGAAGTGGGGGAGACAGTGGAGCCTGGCAAACCCGTCGCGCGCGTCGTTGAAACTTCTGTGCTTCGCGTCGACGCGACCGTTCCAACGTCCGACACTCTCTCGCTCAAAGTCGGCGGCTCATCTTGGATCGTCATCAACCTTGCAATCCCAATCACTCTCGAAGGTACCATTGCCCACATCGCCGCCGTCGCAGACCCAGGCTCACAAACCCGTGTTGTGCGTGTTGATGCAGCAAACCAACAACAACTGCCCGCCGGTGTTTCCTGCGAGGTTTTTTTCACGAAACCACCGTCCGCAACCGCATCGAAGTAGAGCGAACATGCTACCGACAGCAGCTTTGAGCAGTCGGTGCCGGTCGTCGTTTGGGGTTCGACCCCCACGACCACCATCGAACCGCATTGCCGTCTGCACGATGAACTGTCATGAGACCTGATTACACTATTTCTGCGGCACACACGCCAACCGATCTGGATGCCGCCGCCGGTCTCTTCCGCGAATACGTTGCCTCCCTCCCATTTCCTCTCGACTACCAGGGCTTCGAGCACGAAGTCGCCAATCTTCCCGGCAAGTATGCTCAGCCACAGGGCTGCATCCTGCTTGCCTGGCATCATGAAGCCCACAATCAAAGTCCGGTCGGTTGCATCGCCATGCGCCCTCTCGCTCCAGAATCGCTCCGCGATGGCGACCTTGACCCCGTCTGCGAAATGAAACGCATGTACGTCAAGCCCGGCGCACGCGGTGCTGGCCTTGGGCGTCGACTCGCGCTGCAAGCCATTGAACGGGCAAGGCGCTGCGGTTACCGCACGATGAAACTTGACACCGAAACCACATTCACGGCAGCAACAACGCTCTACCGATCACTCGGCTTCGTCGAATGCGAACGCTACAACGACGACCCGCAACCGGAGACGATTTGGATGCGATTGCATCTGTAAGCGGTGGCACGAATCTCAACGAGATGTCATGTCACGCCTCAACATCCAACGACGGATTCGCCAATTCCGCCGCTTTCTTCGCAGCGTCGCGAGCCTTCCGTTCGGTCTCGTTGAACCCATCCAGCGGCGGCGGATTGATGACTTTGCGCAAGTATTCCAACGTCGCGCGCAGCGTTCGCGCCTGCTTGGTCATGAGCGACTCCTCGCTCCTGCGACGAACGCTGCGCGCTGCTTGTGACGCGATCTCGGCTTGCTGCATGGTGCTTTGGTCAGATTCCCTCTGCTGGCCAGACCCTGCCTCGTTCTGGGACTTGCTTGCATTCAACACCGGCTCAACCGACCCATGTGCTGGCGCAGCAACAACGCTCGCGGTTGTCGCGAGGCTTGGCGTGCTGATTGTCATGGGCATTGACATCATGACGAAACTCATCCGACAGAATCGACCATGCAATACAATGACTCTCCCGGCAAACGGGTGTATGGAGTTTTTTCACCCGAGCGAAGACGCAAAAAATGTCTGTACCGGCAAGTTCCGTTCAAGTGGTCACTGTGAAGTCTGCGCAAACGTCCCATACAAGCGTGCGCAACTCTCGTCGCATAAGACCGATGTTTGCGGACGCCGTGCCACCGACGGCTGCTCTGAGCGCTCGGCGCGACCTTGCAAAGACGGACCTAACTCATCCAACGAGAGTTGACTGTCACGACATCAAAGCTCTGATTGGAACAATCCGACGTCAAACGCCTTCGACGACCGACAGTTCAAAGCAGCAGTCGGTGGCGCGAATTCGGTGTGCTCACGAACGACTCTTCGCCCGCTTGACATCGGGTGAAACGACGGCACCTTGCGCCCGCTTCGCCACCCGCCGCTCGCGCACCATCTGCCCCCACGCCTCCGCCGCACGCTGAATGTCTGTTCCCATCGAAGCCAGTGCGTGTGCAAACGGTGGCGCTGAGTCCGACAGCCCAAGCACATCCTGCAGCACCAACACCTGCCCGTCACACTGATCGCCCGCGCCGATGCCAATTACAGGGACCTTTACTCGCTCCATCACTTGCGCCGTGACGCTCTCTGGAATCGCTTCTACCAACAGCATCACCGCCCCGGCTTTCTCAAGTGCGACTGCATCGTCAACCACTTGCTTCGCATCCTCCGGTGTGCGCCCCGCGCCCGTGTATCCGCCATCCAGACCCGCACGCTGCGGCCTGCTCCCCACATGCGCACAGACTGGAACGCCCGCGCGAGCCATCTTCGCAATCAGCTGTGCGAGCGACGCGTCTGCTTCGATTTTCACAATATCCGCACACCCCTCCGTCATGAACCGCCCAGCGTTGCGAACTGCGCTCGCGTCATCCGCGTGATACGACATGAAAGGCATGTCGGCCATCACCATGCACGTCGGCGCGCCCCGCTTTACGCCCGCCGTGAGCGCGATGAGTACGTCCAGCGGCATGTCAATCGTGCGCTTGAAACCGAGAATCACTTCCGCCGCTGTGTCGCCCACTAGCAGCACGTGAATCCCGGCGCGCTCAAGCCACTTCGCGGTTGTTGCGTCATAGCACGTCAGTGACGAAAATGCCGTGCCTTCACGCTTCATCACGCGGAGTGTTTTGATGGTTGTCGGGACTTTGGTTTCCATTGATAAATAGTATGAGCGGCACGAGGGGTTATCCCAAGGCGGAATTCACCACATAGACACGAAGAGCACACAGGAAGAAGAGAGATGCGAAAAGCGGAGAAAAGAGAAGGATGTTGTTGGACGTTGAGTGACGACTGCTTGGCAGTTCAAGCATCTCGTGGTAGTTTGATCTGTCGTTCGCCCCCTGTTCTCTTCTCTCTTTTCTTCCCTTCCATTGTGCTCTTCGTGTCTTTGTGGTGGTACTGCCGCCCTACATCAGCGCCACCGGGTCCACATCCACCGCTGTCTTTGCGTCGCTCCGTAGCAACCCGCTCGCCCGCAGCGCTCCCAGCAGCCTCTGCAGACTCACGCCGTCTTTCGCTGTCGCCTCAATCGCAAATCGCCATTGATTCGCGATCCGAGCAATCGCGCACGGCATCGGCCCAACAACTGTTGTTCCAGACACCACCTGCGTCTGCGCTTGCAGCGCCTCCACCAACTCGTTCGCCCGCGCCAGGGCCTTCTTTTCATCCTGATCCCGGCACACGATCCGCGCCATCCGCAGCGCAGGCGGAAACGAGTACTTGATCCGCTCCGCCAATTCCTCGCGCGCGAAACTCAGATAGTCGTGCTGGCTCGCGTGCCGAATCGTCGCGTTCTCGGGGCTGAACGTCTGCACAATGACAACACTGCTGCCGCTTCCTTCGCCGCCTTTGCGACCAGCCCGCCCCGCCGCCTGCGTGATGAGTTGGAACGTTCGTTCGCCGCTCCGGAAGTCGGGAATATTGAGAGCCGTATCTGCGTCAACGATGCCGACGAGTCGCACACCGGGAAAGTCAAGCCCCTTTGCGATCATCTGCGTCCCCAGCATGATCTTCGCGTCGCCCCGCGCAAAGCGTGAGAGCGCATCAAAGTAGTCGCGAGCGTTTTTCATCGTGTCCGAATCCAGCCGGATCATCCCCCCGCCGCGCTCCGCTGTTCGCACACCCATCGATGCAAACTTGTGCTCCAGTTCCTGCTCAAGTCGCTGCGTCCCGCCCCCAATGGACGTCAATCTGCGCCGACACATCGGACACAACTGCGGCACGCGCTGCTCCGTCAAGCAATGATGACACCGCACGATCGCCCCCGCCGGGGCGCGCTCGTCGCGATGCAGCACCAGCGTCGTCGAGCAATGCTCACACCCAACCACAAACCCGCACGCCGTACTCGGGCACGCAAGGTGATGGGCAAACCCACGCCGATTCAGCAGCAAAAGCGCCTGATCACCCTTTGCAAGCGTCGTCTCAATCGCCCTTTCCAACGTCGGCCCCAGCAAGTGCTGCCGACCCTTCTCCGCAAGTGGCGTCTGCTCCCGAATCCGCCGCTCTGCAATCATGTCAACAACGTGCACCCGCGGCATCTCCGCGCCCGTCGCGCGCAGTCGCATCGACGTCAGTCGATACTTTCCAAATCCCCCTTGATCTTTCGGAATCGAATTCGCCCAACTTTCGAGCGACGGTGTCGCTGACCCAAGCACCACCGGGCACCCCCCGGCTTCTCCGTGCGCCCGCTTGATCGCAACATCCCGCGCGTGATAGCGAGGGAGTTGATCCTGCTTGTAACTCCCGTCATGTTCCTCATCAACGACAATCAACCCGAGATTCTTCATCGGCGCGAACACCGCTGATCGTGCGCCAACAACGACCCGCGCCTCGCCCGAAATCACCCGCTGCCATTCCTTGTTCCGCTGCGCTGACGTCAATCCCGAATGCAGCACGCCCACCACGCCCCGCCCAAACCGATTCACAAACCGCTGCGAGGTCTGCGGCGTGAGCGAAATCTCCGGCACAAGCACAATCGCGCTACCACCTGACTTCAGCACATGCTCAATGCACCGCAAGTACACCTCAGTCTTGCCAGACCCCGTCACACCGTGCAGCAGATGGACTTGAAACGATCCCAAACTCGCGATGATGCTCGCCGACGCGTGCTGTTGTTCAGTTGTGAGTGTGAACGCCGGCTGATGGATCGCCACCGGCTCTTCGAAATCCTGGAATCCACGAGCCGAGACTGTCTCTGCCCTTGTCAACTCCAACACACCGGCATTCACCAATCGCTTGAGCGGCGCAGTCGACTTCAAATGCAACTTCGCCGCGAGCGTCTTCATCGCGATCGGAGTAGACGATGCTCCAACCGACGCCGACGCCCCCTCCAACGCAGCAATCTCTTCAAACAACAATTTCCCTTGCTTCGAAAGCTTGAGTTCCGAAGTACCCGCAAGCCCCACAAACCTCACCAACTCCACGACCTTGCGTCCCGTATCCGTCTTCACCGCCGATGGCGTCAAACTCGCCAGTACCATCCCCAGTGGGCACACGTAATACTGCGCCATCCACCGAGCGAGGTCCAACATCGCCGGGCTCAGCGTGATCGCTTCAACCCCCGCAACCTCCCTCACCCGCTCTTCGCTCAACCCCGCCAGCAAGTCGCGCCCGCCAATCTTCACCACATACCCCGCCGCGATGTTCTTTTTCTTATCCCCGCGCAGCGGCACCTTCACACGCTGCCCGACTGCAACATTCATCCCATCCGGCACCGCATATGTCAACCCCTCCTCATCCACAATCAGTGGCTGCTCAATCCCACGCTCAACCACCACCCGCACAAAGCGCGTGGCCTCCGGCGCACTTGATTGAAAAAGCGATGACCGCACACGCGAGCGTACGAGCGCACTTGCATGTAGCCCGACCTTAAGGGAGCGGCTTCGAATTCGCGTGACTCCTCGGGGAGATCAAACGCCCGCATCTCTCGCGCAGGGACGAGTCTACAAGTCCAACCTCTGCAGAATCCCATCCAGCATCACTCGGCTGCTCGCGCCATCCCCCCACGGCTCATACGTGATCTCAATCTTGGTTCCCTGAAACACCCGCTTCACCGAAACCCGCGTCTGCGGCACCGTCACCGTCCGAGGCGGCTTCGAAACCACGACCCCGACGTCCTCCGTCGCATTGCTCTCCGAGACGGCATATCCCCGCGCACGCGCCGTCGCCTCCGCCGCCGCGACCACCGCCGGCACTCGCGCCGCCGCCGGCAGCACGCAGTGCAGCGTCGGATATTCATAGGTCGCCATCACGCCCGTCTTCCCCTGAGGCAGCGGCATGGGCGACTTGCAAGCGCCGAGCATCACGCTCGCCGTCATCAGAGAAAAAAGACAGATCGACCTGGTCCGCAAATCGCAACTCATACAGCGTCTTTCGGCAATCTGCAATCGCTTTGTGCAATCAACACGAACACGCGAGGTCGCTCACGAACATTGCTCCGGCTGACACCGAGCCGTTGTTACTGTGAAAAGCCATTCATCACGGTCGGGCTGCATGCAAGTGCACTACCGTTGCCGTATGGAACACACCCGCCGCGATCTCCTTTCTTCCAGCGTCGCCCTCGGTCTGGGTGCGCTCGCCATCTCTTCCGCGCACGCCCAGTCCGTTCCCAACCCGGTCGGCACGGCAAGCAGCGCCAATAAAGAAATCCTGCCATCCCTCAAAGCCTACGACGAAGATAAAGGCCAGTACGTTCTCCCGCCTCTGCCGTACAAGCCCGAAGAACTGGAGCCCCACATCGACAAAGCCACGATGGAACTCCACCATGGCAAGCACCACGCCGCGTATGTCGCAGGCGCGAACAAAGCCGTGACCGAACTCTGGCACATCCGCGACGGCGGCGACGCAGCCCTCATCAAGCACTGGGCCCGCGAACTCTCGTTCCACCTTTCAGGCCACATCAACCACACCCTCTTGTGGAACATGATGGCTCCCGCAGGCAAAGGCGGGCTCGGAGGGGGAGGGCAGCCCTCGGGCAAACTCGCCGACGCAATCACGCGAGACTTCTCCTCCTTCGACAAGTTCGTCGCGCACTTCAAAACCAACGCTCAGCAAGTCGATGGGTCCGGCTGGGGTTGGCTGATTTTCGACACGATCTCCAAACGCCTCCTGCTCATCCAAATGGAAAAGCAGGAAGACCGCTTCATCCCCGGCAGCATCCCGATCCTCGGCATCGACGTCTGGGAGCATGCGTACTACCTGAAGTACCAGAACAAACGCCCCGACTACATCACTGCGTTCATGAATGTGATCAACTGGAAGTTCTGCGAGCAACTCTACGAAGCCGCGGCAAAGTGACTTGATGCCAC
>CAZEZV010000111.1:0-12535 GCA_964516725.1 uncultured Phycisphaeraceae bacterium | reverse complement strand
GGCGCTTCGCGGCGTGCTGCCCATGCTGTCGCAGCACTTGTACGGGGATTCGGGGCAGGTCTTCGTGCGGGTGCCGAAGGTGATGGGGGATGGTTCGGGGGCGGGGGGTGGGGCGTGATGAGGCGGCAACCGAGTCAATTTGGAGGCGAATCTGCGAGTCGGACCGCGAGCGAGATTGCGGACGGTGTGCGCGATCGTTCACTGAGCGCGGTCGATGTGACTCGCGAGGCGCTCAAGGCGCTTGATGCAGCAGAAGATTCGCTGCACGCGTGCGTTGACACGTTTCATGACACAGCGGTCAGGCATGCGATGAAGGTTGATGAGCGTGTTGCTCGCGGTGAGCGGCTGCCGCTTGCGGGTGTGCCGATTGTTCTAAAAGACAACATCTGTGTTGGTCCGAGCAGTGTGCAGCACGCGAGCGCGGATGATGCAGGGAAGTTGATCGATGTAGGTGGCTATGGCGGGCGGACGACGTGTGCGTCCCGGATGCTGGCGGAGTATCGCTCGCCATTTACGGCGACAGCCGCGCAGCGATTGATGGATGCGGGCGCAATTGTGCTTGCGAAGACGAATATGGATGAGTTCGCGATGGGCTCGTCGTGCGAGCGAAGTTGCTTTGGTCCGACGTGCAATCCGTGGGATGTGACGCGAGTGCCGGGCGGGAGTTCGGGAGGTTCCGCGGCGTTGGTGGGTGCTGGTGTTGTGCCACTTGCGCTGGGAAGTGATACGGGCGGGAGTATTCGCCAGCCCGCGAGCTTTTGCGGGATTGTGGGAGTGAAGCCGACGTACGGGCGTGTGTCGCGGTATGGACTGGTTGCGTATGCGAGCAGTCTGGATCAGATCGGGCCCATGACGCGGAGCGTGCGAGACGCGGCGCTTGCGATGGAAGTTCTGTGCGGGCTGGACAAGCATGATGCGACGAGTGTGGATCGGCCTGACACGGAGTTTGTGATTGATCTTGAGAAGCCGGTGCAGGGGTTGACGCTGGGGGTGCCGCGGCAAGCAAGACAACTTGCGAACGAAGCGGCGTCGGAGGTTTTTGAGAGTGCGCTTATCAAGTTCCGCGACGCGGGGGCGAGGATTGTCGATGTGGATGTTCCGCTGCTGGATGACGCGGTTGCGGCGTATTACATCGTCGCGCCGGCGGAGGCGAGCAGCAACCTTGCGAGATTTGACGGCATTCGGTACGGCAGGCGCGCGACGCTGGAGGCGGGCGAAGGGCTATTTGAGTTGTACTGCAAGTCGCGCACTGAAGGATTTGGCCCGGAAGTGCGGCGGCGCATTTTACTTGGGACGCATGTGCTGAGCAGCGGGTACTACGACGCGTACTACAACACGGCGCTCAAGGTGCGGCGGAAGTTGCTGCATCAGTTCGAAGACGTGTTTGGTGGCGGCACGACGCCGAGGTGTCATGCGATTCTCACACCGACGACGCCCGGTCCAGCGTTCCGAATTGGCGAAAAGACCAGCGATCCGATGGCGATGTACCTGGAGGACGTGTACACGGTCGCGATCAACCTTGCGGGGTTGCCGGCTATGAGTGTGCCGTCGGGATTTGTGACGGAGAAGAATCCGGATGGCAAGAGCGTTCAGTTGCCGCTGGGGTTGCAGATCATCGCGCCGGCGTTTGAGGAGAGCGTGATGATGCGGATCGGGCGGATGTTTGAGAGGATTGGGTGAGTATCGGCGGTGCAACGCGCAAGGACGTTGAAGCGAAGTCATACGGATTCCATTCACAATCCGCGCGAGCGTTCTTGTCGACGGCAAAGCCGTCACGGTGAATAGCCGTGGGTCGCCGCGAACGCGGCACCCACGAGCGATGGCGCACAGCACAACTCACCACGACGTGGTGAAGGCAGTTCGCACTATACCTGCACCACTGCGTGGTGCAGCTGCGATTCGCCCTTTTTCCGTGGGTGTCGCATTCGCGACGACCCACGGCTATTGACCTTGACGGCTTCGCCGTACAGCACAAAGAAGCGCGGAAGTTGAACAGAATTCGTATCACGCGGCATATGCAAGTGGTGCGGAGGCGATCAAGCGTTGCAGCACTGGTGGAGGCACGTCGTCCATGCTGGATACGTGGCTTGGCGACCCGCCAGAGTTGTTAACTCGCCTGCCAGTCCAACAAGTGTAAAGTACGTGACATGCTTGGGTTCGAGAAACTCAACGAGCAGGTCGAGGTCGCTGTCGGCTCGATGTGTGCGAGCGGCAAGGGATCCGAACAGATACACACGCCTCACGCCGTATCGCGCGCAGAGGATGCGCAACGCATGATGTGAGATGTTTGGCACGGTGGACATCGAGGGGAAGTTGTGCACACGAGCCAAGAAACGCGCGGGCTCAATTCAGTGATCATCTTCGCGCTTGTCGCCTTCGCTTTGCGGCATAGCGGGAGTTGAGGTTAACGACGTGGCTGAAGTGCTCGGCGAAATCGAATTGTCAAGATTTGCATGGACGCCGTGTTCGTGTACGAGCAATGCGCCGAGGTGTCCGGTGTTTGCGAGTGCGAGCGAGCCGATGCCCCAGCCAATTGTGGCGAGGACGCTGCCGGCGATGACAAACTTGGCTTTGGACCCGGTGCCGAACTTCTTCGCGGCGAGCGCGAGCGCGATGGCGACCACTGTTACGGCGATGAAGATGTTGCGGGTGAGTTCGGCCATGTCCTCGTGGTCGTGTGCGAGTTTGTGAGCCGCTTTGGACATGCCTTTGGCCGCGTGCTCGGCTTCTTCGCCTGTTGAGAGAGCGAGAAGCGCGGAGATTGTGCCAGCGGCGAAGAGAGATGCCGTGAGGAACAACAACATTGTGCGTTGTTTGGTCCAGAAGAGCGAGAGCAGGAGCGGGACGCCGGCGATGGTGAGCAGGACGATGGGGAAGTGGACCATCAACGGGTGGAGATTTTCCCAGGTGGGAAGGGTGGGGAGGGAGAGTGGGTTCACGGGTTTTTCCTTACGCGCGTTGGGTGGAACGATGTTCGAGGACTGTTTATACGTCCAATCGAACATCCCCGCTTCCTAGCATTAGGTATTCGGCATCCAGGTTTTCGCGGCTTCACATGAACACAGCGCCTTCTTCACCACAATCTACCGGGAACGGCATCGTTGAACCTCGCGGTCAATTGATTGGCGCGATCATCGCTGGCGTTCTCTTGGTCGCGGGTGCGATCTGTCACAACTGGCAGGAGATTCCTCGCACGGAGATTTTGCATTGGGGCAGTCTCGCCATTGGCTTGTTTTTCGGCGGGAAAGCCGCGCTGGATGTGCTGAAAGCAGGCAAGTTTGATATCGACGTGCTGATGATTGTCGCGGCAGTGTTGTCGGCGGCGGTGGGGCATCCAGAGGAAGGCGCGTTGCTGTTGTTTTTGTTCACGCTTGCGGGGGCGCTTGAGGACCTTGCGATGGAGCGGACGCAGCGGGAGGTTGAGGCGTTGCACGCGCTGATGCCCAAGGGCGCGCTGGTGCTGCGGAATGGTGAATGGGTTGAGACGGACGCGGAGTCGCTTGTTCCCGGCGAGCGGGTGAAGGTTCGACCCGGGGAGCGCGTGCCGGTGGACGCGAAGGTGGTTTCGGGCGCGACGAGTCTTGATCAATCGTCGATCACGGGCGAGTCGATGCCGCGCGAGGTTGTTGAAGGCGATGAGATTTTCGCCGGGACTATCAACGCGGATAATTCGATTGAAGCGGTCGTGCTGCGCCCTGCGAAAGAGAGCAGCATTCAGAAGATTCTGAATCTGGTGACGCAGGCGCGGGCGCAGAAGGAGCCGGTGCAACAGATCATCGACCGCCTGGGTCAGTGGTACTCGATTGGCGTGATGGTGCTGTCGGTGGCGGTGTTTTTGTTCTGGTGGCTGGTGCTGAAGCGAGAGATCATGCCGGTTCAGGATCGTGGCTCGGGCGCGCTGATGACGGCGATCACGCTGCTCATCGTCGCATCGCCTTGCGCGCTGGTTATCGCCACGCCGACCGCCACGCTCGCGGCGATTGCGCGCGCAGCTCGCGCAGGCGTGCTTTTCAAGGGTGGCAGCGCGCTGTCTCGCCTTGCTGGGATTTCAGCCATGTGCGTCGACAAGACCGGCACGCTGACGTTTGGCAGGCCCAAGATGTATGAAGTGCATCCGGTCGCGTGGTCCAACGCGAATGAATTGCTGTCGCTCGCCGCGGGGCTTGAAGCCGACAGCACGCATCCGATCGCGCAGGCGATCCGAGACGCGGCGAGCGAGCGCGGGTTGGTGCCAACCAAGGTTGAGAAGATAGATCACGTGATCGCGCGCGGGTTGGAAGCGGTGCATGCGGGCTCGCGCGTTCGCCTCGGGCGGTATGCGTTCGCAGAGGAACTGATTCCGGTGTGCTTTCGCAATCGCGTCCAAGAAGTGCTCAGCAAGATTCAGCATCGCGGGCACATTGGCGTTGTCATTGCGAGGCAAGCCACGAACGCGCCCGAGGGCGGCGAGGCGGCGGTGCTCATCATGGCTGATAGCGTGCGCCCCGGCGCAGACACATTGACGCGTGAGTTGCACGCGATCGGTGTGAAGCCGCTGCGCATGTTGACAGGTGACAACCGCGCCACGGCCCAGCGCGTTGCGGAGGCACTGAAGCTTGACGCGTTCGACGCCGAACTCTTGCCTCAAGACAAACTCCGCATCATCGGCGAGATGAAACTGCTCGCCGCGAGAGAGAAAACTGGTGTTGCGCTGATTGGCGATGGTGTCAACGACGCTCCTGCGCTTGCTGCAGCGAGCGTCGGCATGGCGATCGGAACAATTGGTACTGCGGCGGCGCTTGAGTCGGCGGATGTGGTGCTGCTTTCGGACAGCCTGACCCCGGTGCCGTGGTCCATCCGCCTGGCGCGCAGTGCCCGGCAGACAGTGCATGCAAACCTGGCGCTTGCGCTGGGCATTATCGCGATCATGGGCATCGCGACCCTCATCGGGTCCTATTTGCATCGCCCGGTGCCGCTGGCGATTGGTGTGTTGGCGCACGAAGGCGGCACGATCTTGGTCGTGCTTAACTCCTTGCGTTTGCTATGGTTTAGATCACACTCCGTGTCTCCAAAACACCAAGAACTGCGCCCCAAAACCGAAACTCAAGCGGTTCCTCAACCGATCAATTCTTAAGAATTTGTAGTTTTTCTAGAACAAATCGGACAAACGAATCGGACATTCTCCATAACATTCTTTTGTGCCGAATTAGGCCATGTGGATGGGGTTCCGGGATTTGCTCGAACATGTAGCCTGGAGTGAAGTTCGAGGGGCGGCAGTTTGGATTGGAGGGTCGATGTTTTCGCAGACGACTGAGTATGCGCTTCGAGCGATGGCGTGCCTTGCACTTGCGCCGAATCAACTTGTGCCGACGAACACCTTGGCCGACATGACCAAGGTGCCCAACAACTACCTCGCGAAGGTGTTGCAGCAACTGGCGACGGCGAATCTCATCACGGGGCGTCGCGGCGTGGGCGGTGGGTATCGGCTTGCAAAGCCGGCGGAGCAGATCAACCTGCTGGATGTCGTGCGCACTGTGGGCACGCTCAATCGCATCACGACGTGCCCGCTGGGACTTGCCAATCACGGGCCGAACTTGTGCCCACTGCATCGCAAGCTTGATGAAGCCGCGGCGAACATGATCAAGATGCTCGACGGCGTGACGTTGCAGCACCTGATCGACGGACCCGGCAGCAACAACAAGCCCTTGTGCGATTCGAAGGCGATGCAGGACATCACGGTGTCCGGCAGCATTCGGGCGCGGCCCAATCAGCCAGTGAAGGGGGCTTCGGAGAATTCGGCGGCGCATTGATTGTGGTGCGTGCGTTTTGCGTCTGTTCTTTGATTGGCGGGGAATCACTGGCATGGGCGGTGTTGCACACGCGATGATTGTGAGGCGTGTTGCGCGTGAACTTCTGAAGATTCGTGCCACCGACTATGGCTTTGCGTCGTCGGTGTTCGAAGCTCCATGTTGCACACAACTTGCAGCTCCGCACGGACCGCTCAAAGCAGCAACGCCCCGGTCGGTGGCGCGATCTTGAGCCGGAATCTGTTGAATCCTACGGGAAATCGTGGCATCTCAAGGGTGTTCAGAGATTTTGTTCCGGCGAAGACATCAGGAGTTGTGGTATGCCACGCATTGCAGCAATCGATCCCTCGCACGCAACTGGTCGCGCGAAGGAAGTTTTTGACGGGCCGCTCAAGGGGAAGCACTTCAATATTTTCAAGAGCATGGCGGTGAGCCCGGCGATGCTCGATATGTACTTGGGCATCGGCGGGGCGATGAGCAAGGCGTCGCTGTCGCACAAGGAACAAGAGGTCATCCAATTGGCGATTGCGCAGGCTGTGGACTGTGGGTACTGCGCGGCGGCGCACACGGCAATTGGCAAAGCGGCGGGCTTGACGGAGCAGCAGACGATCGAAGCACGGCGCGGGCAGATGGGCGACGCGAAGCTCAACGCGCTCGCGAAGTTTGCGCTCGCGGTGCATGAGAAACGCGGGTATGTGAGCGATGCTGATGTTGCGGCGTTCCGTGCGGCGGGCTATGGGGATCAGCAGATGGCGGAGGTTGTCGGCTCGTACACGCAGATGATTTTCACGAGCACCTTCAATCACTTGAACGACACGGCGGTGGACTTTCCATCTGCGCCGAAGCTGTAGGTTGCGACGAAATTTGGTGACAACGAAAGCGAGCCCGTGCTCGCTTTATCTGTTTTCGAAGGCGAGCACAAGTGTGCTTCGACGCTGCGGTCAGGACTTTCGGAACACGGTGAGTGCGAAGCCGAGTGTGTCGCGGCCCCATTGCACGTAGCCTTTGCGCCAGGATCGGCTTCGGGCCAGAATTTGGGCCGTGGCTGGGTCGTTTGGGTGCAGTTGTGCGTGTGATTCGATGGCGCGAGAGTGGGACCATTCGTACGTGTCGAAGTCCTGTTCGCTGGATGTCGTGCTGAAGTCGCACACCAAGTTGAGTTCGGTTGCGGGTGCAAAGAGTTCGTCATAGAAAGGCACTTCGTCGCGCGTCATGCTGAACTCGTTGAGGTAGGCCTTGTTTGGTTCTTTCTTCCAGTAGCCCTCGCCCACAAGGATCCTGCCGCCCGCCTTGGTCAGGCGTGCGAGCGTTTGGAGCATGTGCCGGTATCCTCCGAGTGCGTGCGAGGAACCTGTGCAGATGCTGAGGTCAAAGGTCGCGGGCGGGATGGTTGCTTTGAATGTTCCGGCGTCGCCCTCGTGGATGCGGATGAGTTCGGGCGGTACGCGCCGGGCGGCGCGTTCGCGGGCGACACCGGCAATCAGCGGTGAGAGTTCGACGCAATCCGCGTGGGCACGGTATCGTTCGATAATGCGGAGTGGGCATTCGCCGAATCCACTGCCAAAGTCGACGATCGTTGAGCCCGGCCGCAAGTCGAGCAAGTCGATCACCTGAGTGAACGCTCGCTCGGACATCGGATTCATGAAGGTGAGGGACTTGTGGCCGATGAGCGTGTACAGGTCGCGCGACATGGGCGATGATACCCGGCGGTCACGTGGGGTCGGCGCGTGTATGATCGGGCTCGCCGGGCATAATGGAATCCGGTGTTTTTCAAGGGTTTTACCATGCCTTTCGGTCATCTTACGGAACTTGTCAAGGGGAACGCGATCATTGGGCAGTCGGGCGGGCCTACGGCGGTGATCAATCAGTCGCTGGTGGGCGTTGTCGAGGGGTTGCGGATGGGACTCAAGTCCGCGGGCTTTGTGGATCGCATTTATGGCATGCGGCATGGCGTGAAGGGGCTCACGAAGGATGACCTGGTTGATCTGACGGACACGCATCAGGATCGGCTTGATCGGTTGGCGATGACGCCCAGCGCGGGTTTGGGGAGCACGCGCGACAAGCCGGACGCGGCGTACTGCGATCGCATTTTGGAAGCGTGCAAGAAGCACAACATTCGGTACTACTTCTATATAGGCGGCAACGACAGCAGCGATACGTGCCGGATTGTGAAAGAGAAGGCCGCGGCGAGCGGGTATGACATGCGGTGCTTTCATGTGCCCAAGACGATCGACAACGATCTTTTGGAGAACGATCACACGCCGGGTTTTCCGAGCGCGGCGCGGTTTGTCGCGATGGCGTGCATGGCGGACTTCATGGACAACATTTCACTGCCCGGGATCAAGATCAACGTGGTGATGGGGCGGCACGCGGGGTTTTTGACAGCGGCGAGTGCGCTGGCGAGGCGGCGCGATCGTGAGTTTGATGAAGTGCCTTCGCACACGACGGACGGGCCGCAGCTTATTTATTGCCCGGAGGTGCCGTTTGATCTTGATAGGTTTGCCGCGGACGTTGATGCGATTTACTCGAAGCGCAATCGCTGTCACATCGTGGTGAGCGAGGGGATTGCGGATAAGGAGGGGATCTCGATCGGCGCGAAGCTCATCAAGAACGCGCAGGTGGATTCGCATGGCAACGTGCAGCTTTCGGGCAGTGGGGCGCTGGGCGATCAGTTGGGGGACTTGCTGAAGGAGAAACTGACGCCTGTGGGCGGTAAGGCGCTGCGGGTGCGTGCAGACACGTTTGGGTATATTCAGCGCTGCTGGCCTGACGCGAGCGTGATTGATCGGATCGAGGCGCGGCGCAGCGGGCGATTCGCGGCGCAGTTGGCGATGCAGGGGCATCAGGACGGCAGTGTCGCGATCATCCGCACGAGCAGCGGCAGCGCGGCGTTCCTGGGCGAGCGCGAAGGCGACGCGTACGCGAGCGATTACAAGCGAGTGGAGCTTTCGCAGATCGCGGCGAAGACGCGGCACATGCCGGCGGAGTTTCTGAGCGGGCACAATAATGTGAGTCGGAAGTTCATCGAGTATTGCCTGCCGCTGGTGGGGGACTTGCCGGGGTTTGAGCGGTTGTGAACGTCTCGACTGTTTGCGCAGTCGGCTCCATGATTGATGTGTGATATGCTCCCCCATGCGACTCGCCGCTATCAACTTGCCTGGGTGGCAGCCTGTGACGCTTGCGCCTGAGAAGACGGTGATTGTCGGGCGGTCGTCGACGTGTGACATTGTGATTCCGGATCCGCGGGTGTCGGGGCGGCACGCGCTCATTGCCCATCGCGCGGGGCGGTGGACGATCACGGACCTCGCGAGCAAGCACGGGCTGCGAGTGCAGGGGGTGGTTGCGACGGCGAATACGCCTGTGGAACTTGTGCCGGGGGACTTGATTCATCTTGGACCGGTTGCGCTGCGGTTTGGCGAGGGGTCTCGGACGACGACGGTGAGCCGGACGTTTGATGATGGGCCGGGGACGATTGTCGCGCCGCCTACGCCTGGGCAAGGGCCTGCGCTCACTGCTCGGATGATGGATGCGATCGCGGGCGTGGTGTCGGCGCCGGATGAAGGCAGTCTGGCGCAGCGGTTGGCGGACTTGACGGCGGAGTTGTCGAGCTATCCGCGGGTGGCGGTTTTGGAAGCGCCGTCGGGTGATCTTGGCGAGGTGCGGGTGCTGGCGTCGGCGCCGGCGAGCGGGTTGTCCTCGCTGCGGCTGTCGCGTTCATTGGTGCGCAGCGCGATGGATGGGCAGTTGGTGGTGCTGAAGGGCAACGAGGTGCCGACGACGCACAGCATCATGTCGCTGGATATCAAGGAAGCGTGCTGTGCGCCGATTCGTGTGGGCGATACGACGCTGGCGTTTGTGTATGCGGATGCGCGGGGTGTTGAGGGGACGACGGGCGGGCTGTCGTATGAAGTCGTGCGGGTGATGGCGCAGATCGGGTCGGTTGCGTGGGGCAATATCCAGCGGTCGGCGCTGCTCAAGCGGCAGGAGCAGATGCAGCGAGACCTTGAAGCAGCGCGGCGCGTGCAGGAGCGGATGCTGCCGCCGGCGCGCGGAGTGATTGGGGAGTGCGAGTACGCGATTGAGTGCACGGCGGGGCGGACGGTTGCGGGGGACATGGTGGATGTGTTTGAGATTCGGTCTGGTGTGGGGGCGAATGATGCGAAGCCTCGGATTGCGATGCTTTTGGGCGATGTGATGGACAAGGGCGCGGGCGCGGCGCTCTTGATGGCGACGCTGCAGACGTCGGCGCGGCACCTGTTGAACAATGGACTGTCGGCGGCGGAGGTGGTGGGGATTCTTAATCGCGATGTTGCCGAGCGGTTTGCGCCCGCGATCGCGTCGTTGTGGCTGGCGATTTGGGATGGTGCCACGCTTGAGTGCGTGGATGCGGGGCACAGCTATTGCGCGTTGCACGTCTTGGACCAGGAAGGGCACGCGAACGCGAAGCTGATCGAGTCAGATGGCGGCTCTTTGTTGGGCGCGGATGCCGAGGTGGTGTATGGAACGTCGCGGCTTGCGGTTGCGGCCGGATCAAGGCTTGTGATTTACAGCGACGGCATTCCCGAGCAGCGCGACCAGAGCGGCGAGATGTTCGGCAACCAGCGCGTGCTGAGTGCGCTGCGAACGAGTCCGGATGCGGCGAGCGATGTTGAGGCGATGCTGGCGTCCTTGGAAGTGTGGGCGAATGGACGGGCGTTTGCGGATGATGTGTCGGTGTTGTCGGTGATGTTGAAGTGAGATCCGCCACGAAACGCGCTTTTTCACCCCCGGCTACTGGAGACCACGCCTTCGGCGTGACAACAGGGAGTGCATTCACTCTTGTAAAATGACATCCGTGTTGATCGCAGTCGGCAAGCAACGACCGCCGCTATGCTTTGGTTATGACGCAGTCGATGTTTCATCGTGTGGCGGTGTGTGGCGCTGTTGTTGGTCTCGTGAGCACTTTCGGGGGGTGTCAAGTGACGCGCTTGCAGAAGTTGCATGCGAAGGCGGACAAGGTGGAGCGCAATCTGGTCAAGGAGCGGGATCGGGTGCTCAGGACTGACAAGAGCGAGGAGCGTCAGCCGCGGCTGTCGCACTTGTCGTCGCTGCATGGGACGCTGTCGCTGACGAATGTGGCGTTGGGGACCGTGCCGCTGCTGGTGCCGGGCGATCAGCGCGGGCTTGCGTATGACATCATTGACGAGGCGTACGACACGATTGAGTGGAACATTCCGCTGGGGCCAAATGACGTGAAGAAGCCGATGCCGATGCAGTTGCAGGGGTCGGCGCTGCGGTTGCAGTGAATGTGGGAATCAATCGTGCGAGCGATTACAGCCATGCAAAACGCAATCAAAATGGGCCTTTTTTCAGGCCGAAGGCCTGTCAACCAGTAGCCGGGGGTGAAGCGAGGCTCTGCGAGCGCCACCCCCGGGATTGATCGCAGGAACGCGCTGCAGTCCGAAGGACTGCTCGTACGTGTTATTGATTTCACCGACCTTACGAGCAGTCTTTCAGACTGCAATTGCGATGACGTGCGCTTCCGGGGGTGGCGCTCGCAAAGCCTCGCTTCACCCCCGGCTACTAACTTGCAGGCCTTCGGCCTGACTCAAGAGGCACATCGTGTATGAATGGCATTGTTGCAACGCCGCCTCCGATAGTCGGCGGCACGTCACACACTCGACAGCCACACAACCTGGCGCATGGCTTCTTCCGGCGTGGGTGGATTTGCGAGATCGAGGGGCAGGAACGTGCCCCGGTCGTGGTCGCTGGCAAGGATGATGGCGTTTGGGGGGACGAACTTCACGCCGTCGTCGGCTTTTTCGTGGCCCAGGAGGAACAGATACACGCCCCAGCGTTCGACGAGGTCTTCGAGGCCTTCGGCGTCGTAGCCTCTGCCCCAGGTCATGAGGTATGCGCTGCCGGTTCGGGGTTGGTAGTCGTCGTCGTGGAGATCGCGGCGGAGGATGCTTGCATCGAAGCGGCCCATGGATGCGGCGGGCGGAACACTGTGGGCACAGAGAATTGTGCCGCGGTCGGTGTGGACTTCGAGGGCGATGGGCATGCTCTTGATGAAGTCGTCGCTCGCGGCTTTCACGGCGGGGGCGTCGTCGCGAAAAATAAAGTCAACGGCGTCGTTGTAGACATCGACGCAGCGGACGCCGTCTTTGAGGACGCCTGCGTTCATAAGCTGCGCGAGTTCGTGATTGCCGAGGAGTGTGTGGACGTGCTCGGGGTAGCGGGCTTTGAGGTCAGCCACGCGCGTGAGGGCGCGGTAGCTCATGTCCATGCCGTTGACGAGGCGATCTGAGTGGATGATTTCGTGGAGTGTGAGGTGAGCAACGTTGCCGGAGTCTTGACCATCTTGTTCATCGGTGAGCGAGAGGCCATCTTCGATGCCCGGCTCGTTGAGGGTCATGCCGGCTTGTTTGACGAGTTTGGAGAAGTTGATGGGGTTGTCGTGGAGGTCGCCTGTGGCGATGAGTTTGCCGGGCGGGTTGATTTCGTCGATGGAGCCGCGCCGACAGCGGGCGGAGCGGTTTGCGGCGGCGCCGGCGCGCAGCGCAGTGATGACGCTTTGAGCATCTTGGAGTTGGAGAAGTGGGGAGGGCAAGGGGGAGGATACGTGTGGTTGTGGGGCGGGTTTGTGGTGTGGTCGTGTTGGTGGGTTGGTTGGATTATCTGAACTCAATCGCGCGCATGGCCTAGAAGGCCACCCCCCCTGTATCCTGACCAAACCTGCCGAATACGGTCTTCCCGCGTTGTCCGCC
>CAZEZV010000110.1:0-12542 GCA_964516725.1 uncultured Phycisphaeraceae bacterium | reverse complement strand
CCATCATCATCAGCACGACGTCGATGTCGTGGATCATCATGTCCATCACAACGCCGACATCGACGCTGCGGAAGGTCATCGGGCTGACGCGGATGACTTGCATGAAGCGGGGCACAATCGCCGGGCCTTCCGCTGCGGCTTTCTGCATGGCGCGCATGACGGGATTGAATCGCTCGATGTGCCCCACCATCAGCGTCGCACCGTGCTTCTCGGCGAGGTCTTTGATGTTCATTGCTGTGTTTGTGTCGCCCGCGAGCGGCTTTTCGATGAGGCACGCGATTCCTTTTTCCAGGAATGGCCTCGCAGCATCAAGGTGATACGTGGTCGGCACCGCGATCGACACGGCATCGACACCCGCCGCGAGCAGTTCGGCTTCGGTGCCGAAACTCTTGCAGTTGAACTTTTCGGCGTGCTCTTCGCGGGCCTCTTTGCGAGCATCAACAACACCCACCAATTCGCAGCCCGCCAACTGGCTATACACACGTGCATGGTGCCGCCCCATGCGACCCACGCCGATCACGCCGCAGCGGATGGGGCGGCCATTGAAGCGATCTTGAAGCATGGTGTCAGGTGAAACTTCGATAGGAGACCCCGGCATAGTTGAGGAGGCGATGGCGGTTCGGATCATTGGAACATTGTTGGGGGGTTGGGCCTTCGCAGCACCCCCCACAGCTCAAAAACACAACACGGCTCCGGAGGCCGAAACCGTGTGCTGTTCACTCGAATGAGGCACTGTCCATCAGCGACGCCGACGCAGCGCGAATGCGCCGAGCAATCCGAGCACGCCAGCAGTTCCGGGTGCCGGAATTGCGTTCCACATTTCGATGTTGTCCACGGCGAACGGCTGCGGCACGCCGAAGTGGCCCCAAACGTTGACGCGCCCGATGGGCGTTGGCGACCACACGCCGAAGAAGTTCTTCGAAGGCTCAACCGGTGTTGGCCCGGGCACGAAGAAACTCCCCATCGGAACATCGTTGATGTCATACACGCAGAATGTGAATCCCGAGTGTCCCTGCGCAAAGCCGCCGTAGGTTGAGACATCAACACCGATGGCGGTTTTTTCATCGGTGGTGAAAATCAGATCGATGCTCGAGAACAAGTTGTTGAGGAACTCGTCGGTGCCGATCTTGATGCTGTTGGAGCCGATGAACCCGGCTCCGTTCACCCAGAGCGCATTGGGGTTGGTCGAAGGATTCGGCGTGGGCGGGCATGGCGCCTGGGTGATGTTGGTCTGGATGATGAGGTTGGTTGCGTCGATGCCGTTGTCGAAGAAGGGGCGCGGGACGCCGTGCTGGAGGGAGTTTGGGAACGGCGTCTTGGAACCGAAGGGCGCGGTGGACTCCTCAAAGTCCTCGACATCCTTCAGCACTTTGCCCTGAGAGTTCACAAAGGTGTGAAACTGCTGCTGCTCTGTGAAAAATGCAATGTTGCCTGCGATCGACGGCGACGCGAAGGCAAGCCCGGCCAATGTAACAACGGAACCGCGCACGAGTGTCATGGTCTCTCTCCTGCCCGCTTGGGCGTCTGTCCACGGCACGCCCGCACATCCATGCGGAAACGCGTCGCGGTTGTCTCTCAGAAAAGACATTACACGAACAGCGGGTTTCTTGCAATGGATTTTGTGATTTTCAAGGCCCCAATTCGCGTACCTCACCTCAACGGGCTCGTTGCGGGTTCACTGCGAACGGCGTTCGAGTTCTCGAAAGAGCCAGACACGGGCGAATTGCCAGTCTCGGGCCACCGTACTAGGTGATATGCCAAGCGCGAGAGCCGTCTGATCGACGGTCAAGCCGCCGAAGAAGCGAAGTTCGACGATGCGAGCTTTCTGTTCGTCGACCGCAGCGAGTTTGGTGAGGGCTTCGTCGAGACCGATGAGGTCCGTGGACGCCGCGCTTGCGCCGACGACCAAGTCCTCATCCAGGGGCACTGGCTTGTTCCCGCCGCCACGCTTGATGCGGTTTCGCTCGCGAGCGTGGTCGGTCAAAATGCGCCGAATCGCGCGGGCGGCTGCGCCAAAGAAGTGGGCACGATTCTCCCATGGAGTTTGCGATGGACCAACGAGCCGCAGGTACGCCTCGTGTACCAATTGCGTGGCCTGCATGGTCTGGGCTTTGCTTTCGTCATTGAGGAAACGCTGGGCGAGTTCGCGGAGTTCCTGATAGACGATGGGGAAAAGTTCGTCGGTCGCCTTGGAATCACCCGCCTGCGCGCGCACGAGCAACTGCGTCACTTCGGGTTGGTTCCCGTTGGGCTGGGGAGCGTGGGCACGCTGGCTGCTGTGATTTGACGGCGTTTCCATGGCGAGCATCAAGCTACATGCGTTGCAAACGCTTGGAGAATGTCAGTTTTGGGCGGGGGGGGGGGGGGCGGGTTTCCAATTCAGCTCCTTTGGACGCCTTGATGATCAAAGCGTGGCTGATGGAGGCCCGAAAACCGCAGGGCAAACCGGTCCCATGCCGCGAATTGGCTCAAAAGCAAAACACCCCGGTCAAGCCGGGGTGTTTTTCAGACAAAGCGGGCGAAGAGACTTGAACTCTCGACTTCTACCTTGGCAAGGTAGCGCTCTACCACTGAGCTACGCCCGCAATACACCGAATTATATCCCTACAAAGTGCCGAACAACACATGTATCGGCTGGATTGGAGGCGAACAAAAATAGCCTGCTACTGAGCAATCGTCAACTGAGGTTGGAAAGGCCCTTCCGCTCGGGCGGGAGGGGTTGCGATGGGCAAACGCCAGTCGCTTCAATTCGCAAGAAGAGACGCGACAACTCGCATCAAAGCTCATTTCGGTTTCGATCCCAGCACTTTCTGATGCGCAAGGTCCAGTTGCTCAATCACCACGCCGCGCGTGTACGCGTTCGCCATCCAGAAGTCCGCGTCTTGGCCCGCATAGATCACCAGGATCGGCGGGCCGGGCTGCTTGAGTTCGTTCGCGAGTTTCCAGCCCTCCGCGCTGTCCGCCGTGAGATCGGCTTCGAGCAGCACGGCCCCCACTTCCGCGAACTTCTTCATGACTTCGTCGCTGTCGAGTACGGTCGCGCGAAGTGTCTTGCAGTTCGCGCACCACTCGGCGGTGAAGTCGACAACGACGACTTTGTTTTCCGCACGTGCTTTCGCGAGCGCGGCTTCTGAATACTCCACCCACTTGCTCGCCTTTGCGCTTGC
Organism: uncultured Phycisphaeraceae bacterium; assembly: GCA_964516725.1. GTDB lineage: Bacteria > Planctomycetota > Phycisphaerae > Phycisphaerales > UBA1924 > BJHL01. Next base: position 9,375 of record CAZEZV010000110.1, on the reverse strand, counting down.
GGTGGTGATGACTGCATACCACAACCCACCGCCGGCGAACAGCAGACCGACCACAACGGCGATCACCTTCGCCAAGCCAGACTTTGCAATCTTCGTCCCCGAGTACATCAGCCACACGCCCGCGATCGCGCCGACGATGGCCGCTGCCCAGAGGTGCAGCAGCTTTGCCATGTAGGGCTTGTTTGCGACGAGTGAGATCAACGCCGTACCGATGAAGTAAACACCGACTGCGAGCAGCAGGAGGCCCATGACTTGTTTGACGAGATCGCCGGCGGGGCCGCCGCGGGGGATTTTCTTGAGCAGTTCCGGTTTCGCAGCGAGCACGAGGTAGGGCAGCGCCATGCCGATGCCGAGGCCGAAGAATATCAGCAGCGTAACAATCTTGGGAAGCGTCGCGGCAGCAATCAGCAGCGCGCCGGCAACGAATCCAAAGCACGGCAAACCAAGCACCGCCGTCATCATGCCAAACAGGAACGAACCCGTCGCGCTATCTGCTTTCGGATTCACTGCGTACACAAACTGCGGCAACGTAATGTTGAAAACACCCATCAAACCCACACTCAAAGCGCAAATGATCAAGCCGAGCCCAAACGTCACCCACCAAATGCCAAAGAGCCGCGACGGATCGCTGAACGTACTCAGCAACACAACGGGCAGCCCAATGCCAGTCCAGAACACAACGATTCCCGCTGCCATCCAGGCACCCAAGTACAGGGCGCGCTTGGGCGTGCCGGCGTGATTCACAATCGTCATGATTTTCAGCGGCATGACCGGCAATACGCAGGGAGTCAGATTGAGCAGCAAGCCACCGAGCACTGCAAGCGCAAAGATGCTGAGCGGGCCGAGTGTGCTCACATCAATAAACCCAAGGAACTTCGTGCCGCCTGAGTTGCTCAAGTTCTTCTTGTCGCCGGGTGCTTGCTTTGGCGTCACACCCGCCCCACCACTCCACTTGTCATCCGAAACCGGCTCACCACCTTTCCACGTTGCGAAAATCTGTGGGTTCGCGGGTTTCGACGCCGACCCAGTCGCAAGCACTGGCACGCTCAGTTGCACCGGTATCGTCGAAGGAAACAGGCACACGTCGGTACACACCTGCAACGTCACCTTTGCGTCAATTACAACCTGCTTCGCGTCAGCGGGCAGGCTGTCCAACACCATCGGCACGAAGATGATCGTCTGTCCCTCAAACACCGCCACGTCCTGCGGCACTCCGGACCCGTCCAGGTCCATCTTGATGTTGTGGGTCGCTGGCCACACAATTGGCCCAACGCGCAGGCCGTCGAGCGGCATGATCTCAACTTGCGTCGAGACAAGGTCACCGATTGCTTTGTTGCTCTGGGAGTGCCAGCCCTCTTCATGATCAATTACAACTGCCGCGACGAACGGCTTGCCGGCGACCACCCCATCCACATTCGCAAACGTAGAAATCTTGACCTTCGTTTCAGACTTGAGCTGGGCCTCGGCCCGAGATACCAAACCAAAGCCTATCGCAATCGCGGCGAGCGTCCACACTGCCACTCGCCACGCCGGATTCATCATTAGTCTGTCGTTCATTGAGTCCCTTTGTTGCCGGGTCACACGGATTGGTGCCCGGGAATCGAATGCGTGCTTGGTTGCAGTTTGTTTGTACGCTGGTCAGTGGTGAGCGTTCAAGTGAACGTGAAGAGGATTTGACGTCAGACGACTTGCCGGAGGAGAGATTCGTTACAAGGGGCCTGACGCAAACCCTCCCTGACGGTCGGGCTGCACGTTGATCGAGCTTCGCAAACTCAAGCCCAAACAATTCCCCACCCGATACACGTAAGCTATGGCGGACCTGCTGGCACAAAGCGATATCGATGCATTGTTGGCATCAGTGTCGGGCGGCGAGCAGACCGAATCGGACGGGCCGGCACCGCTCATCTTCGGTAAGAACCACCGCGACCCAGAAACAACCGAGATCAAGGTCTACGACTTCAAACGCCCCGAGCGCGTGTCGAAGGACCAGATGCGGGCGTTGCAGACTTTGCACGAAGCGTTCGCAAGAAACTTCGGCGCGAGTTTGTCGGGGTTTCTTCGCACCATCGTCGAAGTGAAAGTCGCGACGTGCGAGCAAATGACCTACTCGGAGTTCACGAGCGGGTTGCCCAACCCCACGAGTTTCAATCTGGTGTCCGCGGAGGGCCTTGAAGGGCAGATGTGCTTTGAGCTCAGTCCGCTCATCATTTACCCGATCATCGACCGCCTCTTGGGCGGCTCGTCGCAGGAGCTGTTCATCCCGCAGCGGCCGATGACGCTCATCGAGATGCGCCTCATCAACAACGTCACAACACGAGCGCTCTCGACGCTGTCCGAAGCGTGGGCCAACATCCGCTCGCTCAAGTTCAGCGTGAGCGCAAGCGAAAGCAACCCGCAGCTCGTGCAGATCGTGCCGCCTAACGAAGTTGTTGTCGTCATCGGCTTTGAGCTTCGTCTTGGCAATCGCGCCGGCACGATGAACCTGTGCATCCCGTACAACGTCATCGAACCATTCATGGATCGCCTGAGCAGTCAGAGCTGGTTCGCCGCGGCGAAGAACCAGCGAAGCAAGCAGGTGGAGCAGCAGATTTCCAAGAACCTGGGACGAGCGCCGATGGTCGCGACGGGATTGCTCGCAGAGACGACGATCACGATCAAGGAATTGCTGCACCTTGCGCCGGGTGACATCATTCTCACCGAAAAGCCCGCGAAGCACCCGATTCTGCTGTGCGTTGAGAACGAAAAGAAGTACCTTGCGCACCTGGGCCAACTCCGCGGCAACCGGGCGCTGCGCATTCTGCGGCCTATTACTTCCAACGATCGCGTGTGAGACGAATTTTGCAGGAAGTCGTGCCACCGACTGCTGCTTTGAGCAATCGGTGACACGTAAAAGCCCCTACGCTCGCCCATGAACCGACACCTGCTCGCCCTCGCCTGCGTGGTTGCTTCTCTTGTGTCTCACGCCCCCGCACAAGACAAGCCCATCGCGTTCCTTAACGCGCGGCTTGTCACTTGCGCGCCCAATGGAGCCGAGATCGAGCAAGGCGTGCTCATCATCGAAAACGGTAAGGTCGTCGCGGCGGGTGATGCTCGCACAGTGGGTCTGAACGGCGACATTGAAAAGATCGACTGCGAGGGCAAGACCATCATCCCAGGTCTCGTCGACACGCATAGTCACGTGGGCGGTGTCGCGGGCGCGGATGGCTCGTCGCCGTTTCAACCCGACGTTCGCATTCTCGATTCGGTCAATCCCGCAGATTCCGGCTTCCGCCGCGTCATTGCGGGTGGCATCACGACGCTCAACGTCATGCCGGGCAGCGGGCACTTGCTCAGCGGGCAGACAATCTACTTGAAACCTCGCAAGTCGAACACGATCGAAGAGATGTATGTGTACAAGACTGCCGGCGAAGTGCCCGAGGGTTCGCCCTGGCCTTTCGGCGGCATCAAGATGGCCAACGGCACCAACTCGCTGGGCGATGCGCCGTTCTCAGGCACGCGGGGTAAGTCCGCCGCGATTGTGCGAGAGCGGCTCATCAAAGCGCAGGAATACAAAGCAAAGCTTGAGAAGTATGATGAAGACAAAAAGGCGGGCAAGGAATCTGATGCAATTGAGCGCGACATCGGGCTCGAAGCGCTGGTTGAAGCTCTTGAAGGCAAGCGCATCGTTCATCACCACACGCACCGCGCTGATGACATCATGACGGTGCTGCGCTTGCAGGAAGAATTTGGCTTCCGCGTAGTTCTACACCACACAAGCGAAGCATGGAAAGTTGCGAGCGAACTTGCTGATGCCCACAAGAAGAACCCGAAGTTTCTGGGTTGCTCGATCATCCTCGTCGATTCTCCGGGCGGCAAGCTGGAAGCCGCGAACATCGATCTAGAAAGCGGCGCGATCCTCGAAAAGGCGGGCGTGCCGACGTGCATTCATACAGACGACTGGATCAACGACTCGCGCCTGTTCATGCGCTGCGGCGCGATAGCGGTCCGCAACGGCATGACGCATGACGCGGCGCTTCGCGCGTTGACCATTGAAGGGGCGAAGATGCTCGACCTCGACAAGAAAGTGGGCAGCCTTGAGGCAGGCAAGGACGCGGACTTTGTGATTCTGTCGGGCGATCCGTTCAGCGTGTACACCAAGGTGGAACAAACCTGGATCGAGGGTGCGAAGGTGTTTGACAGTTCGAATCCAGAAGATGCGTTGTTCGCCACGGGCGGCTTCGGGGCGGGGCGGGATCAGGAGCCGTATCTGTGCTGTGCCCCCAACGGCGGGTTTACATTCGGCGGCAAGGTGTGGGGCCAATGAAACAAACAGAAAGGAGCGTTTGTCATGTTTGGTCGATTGTTCGGAAAGTCAAAGCAACCAAGCCGCAAGCCGGAGAAAGAAGCGGCGACCATTCTCACGATGCCTCTGCTGAAGTCAAAAGCTCCGATCGAACCGTCGGCAGTTGTCACCGCCGCCAATCGATTGTGTCCTGAGAATCCATTCAAGCTCGAAGTTGACGGCAAGGATGCGGCGGGCGGATTCACGTTTGGCTCGCGCGATGCGATGGTGATCGGCATGCATATTCCCGAGCGCATTCCTTCACCCGAGGTTGACGGAGCGGCGACGATGTCGATCGGATGGCCGAAGGATGAACCCAAAGTGGAGTACGCTTCACATGTTGTGTTGGTGTCGCGCTCCGAAGCGGGTGAGAAAGTCGCCGCGCTCGCCGCGACTCGCGTCGCTGCGGCGATCATGGAGACACAGCAGGCCGCTGGCTGGTATGTGGGCGACGCGAGCATGGTTCACAAGCCGGAAGTCGTCGTTGATTTCGCCAAGGACGCGATAGAAGATGAGCGATTCCCTGTGTTTCTCTGGGTGAATGTCATTGTGAGCCAGGATGCCCCGGGGAGATACTCGGGAAGCACGCTGGGAATGGCATCGCTGGGCCTCATGGAATTCGAGGTCGTCAAGTCGGCCCGCAAGCCCAGCGATTTGATGGAAGGCATACTCGATATGGCAAGCTACGTTCTCGACAGCGGCGCGGCGTTGGAACACGGCCAGACCATCGGGCATTCTGCTACGGAAAAATGGTCAATCGAAGTCGGCAAGTCCAAGCTTGGCAAAGAAGGAAGTGTTATTCGTATCGGCATCCCATAAGGCCAATTGGAAGTGATTGTACAAGGACATACATGAATCGCTTAGTTCTTATCTCATTCTCTTCGCTCTGCTGTGCGCTGCCGTGCGCGGCACAAATCGCCATCCGCGCCGAGCACATCTACACCATGAAGCCGACGACGAAGGACGGCAAGCCTTCCTATCAAGTCATCGACGACGGCGTCATCGTCATCAGAGATGGGAAGATCGCCGAAATGGGTTCTGCTGCAACGGTTGACTTTCCCAAAGACTTCAAAATCATCACCGCCGTTGTCGCGACGCCGGGCCTGATCGATGCTCGCTGCACGGTTGGTGTTTCAGGCATCTTCAATCAATCGCAGGACCAGGATCAACTGGAGCGCAGCGGGCCAATCCAGCCCGAACTCCGCGCCATCGACGCGTACAACCCGCTCGACCCGCTCGTCGAGTACATCCGTAGTTACGGCGTGACCACGATTCAAACAGGCCATGCACCAGGCGAAGTCGTTTCGGGTCAACTCGCGATCTTCAAGACCGCTGGCAACACCGTTGACGAGGCCGTCGTCGTGCCGGAGTCTGCAATCGCCGTCACGCTGTCGCCTTGGGCACAGAAGGGCGGCGGCAAGTCTCCTGGCACGCGTGCGAAGATGATCGCGATCATGCGAGACCAGTTGCTGAAGGCGCAGGCATACAAGGAAAAACTCGCGAAGTCGAGCACGTTAGGCGCGAAGGGCAACAACGCTCCCGCAACAGACGCACCAGCCGCGAACGCACCAGCGTCGCTCGAAGATAGACCTGCACCCGGCGACAAGAATCCGGGCGCATCGGCAAGCGAAAACTCGGACAAGCAGGAGAAGGATCCGCCCGCCCGCGACCTGCGCCTCGAAGCCCTTGTGCGAGTCTTGGACAACAAAGTACCGCTCATCGTCACGGCGAACCGCTCGCAGGACATCGACAACGTCCTGCGACTCGCCGACGAGTTCAAACTGCCGATCATTCTCGACTCTGCGAGCGAGAGCTACCTCTTCATCGACAAACTCAAGGCACGCAATACCCGCGTCATCATCCACCCCACCATGGCCCGCGCGTATGGCGAACTCGAAAACAAGAGCTTCGAAACCGCGTCCAAACTCATGAACGCAGGCGTTGCATTCGCCATCCAAGGCGGTTTCGAGGGCTACGTGCCGAAAGCGCGCGTTGTCCTCTTCGAGGCGAGCGTCGCAGCGGCGAACGGTCTGACGCAGCAGCAGGCTCTCGCGAGCATTACCATCGAAGCCGCGAAGATACTGGGTGTTGACAGTCGCGTCGGCAGCCTGGAAGTTGGCAAAGACGCCGACATCGCGCTGTACTCGGGTGATCCGCTTGAATACACGACGACCTGCACCGGCGTCATCATCAACGGCAAGCTTGTGGTTGAGAGTGGTCGCTAACGGTGCCGGCGTGCGCCAAATCAATCCGACAAGGTCCGCTTGGCCCGGAGTCGGTCATTCTCCGCTATGAACGTCCCAAATTGCGCCTTCTGCGACAAGTTGTACACGTTTTCGCTGCCCAATTTGGACCATTTTCAGCAAGAATCGCGTTTACCCCTTTGCAAAATGCCCAATTTGTGAGATGATGGGTCATCGGCGCCGCGGGTTCAAGGCGCTTCATCCGTTCATGCCGCCCCGCGCCCGGCGAGTGCCGACGAAAGGCTTCCTGCTCCTTTCAGCAGTTGGAGGTGTGGTCATGAGCACTGTCGCGTCGATCCTTTCTGGCAAACAAACCAACGTCGTCACCATTGATGAATACGCGAGTGTCCTAGACGCCGCGAAACTCATGAACAAGCATCGCATCGGCTCGGTCGTCGTCACGCGCGGCATGAACAGCATCGCCGGGATCATCACAGAACGTGATGTGATGGCAAAGGTGGTTGCGCTGTGCAAAGACCCCGCGAACACAAAAGTCTCCGACACGATGACGTCGCCCGTGCTCACGTGCGCGCCGTCCACACCCATCGATGAACTCCGCCGCATCATGCGCGAACAACGCATCCGCCACATGCCGGTCTTTGATGATCGGGGGCTGGCGGGCATGGTCTCCATTGGCGATCTCAACGCATACGAGACGATGGCGCTCACGAGCACGGTAGAGACGCTGGAGGCGTATATCTCGCGGAGCTAATCCGCCTCGATACCTCCGCTGCCTGATGCCTCGGTGCCGCGTGCCTCTTGCCTTCTATTGCTTCAACGCACGCGCTTTCGCTCTGTTGTGCATTCCAGAACCTTGCCATTTGGTAATCTTTCCGCGAGGGAGAATCGGGGGGCGTTCACCTACAATGCCCCTCAATGTCCCAACAAAAGCCGACCCAAGAGTTCATCCGCAACTTCTCCATCATTGCCCACATCGACCACGGCAAGTCCACGCTTGCTGACCGCTTGCTTCAGGCGACCAACGCCGTCTCCGCGCGCGAAGCCAAGGACCAGATTCTCGATTCGATGGATATCGAACGCGAACGCGGGATCACCATCAAGGCATCCGCCGTCACCGTTGCCCACCGCCACAAGACTGGCTCAAAGTCCGACGAGCTCGAAAACGAATATGAAACGGTCGAAGAGGGTGCCACAGGCGTCGCGCCTGTCCATCACACCAAAGGAGGCGAAACATCAGAGTCGCACGGCGACCTCTACATGATGAACTTCATCGACACGCCCGGGCACGTGGACTTTAACTACGAAGTCTCTCGCGCCCTCAAGGCCTGCGAAGGCGCGATTCTCGTAGTCGACTCAACACAAGGCGTGCAAGCCCAGACGCTCGTCAACGCTTACCTCGCCGTCAATGAAAATCTCACCATCGTCCCCGTCATCAACAAGATCGACCTTCCCAGCGCCAAGCCCGAAGACGTCGCCGAAGAAATCGAACAAACTCTGGGCTTCAAGCGTCACGAGTGCATTCTCGTCTCCGCCAAGACTGGCCAAGGCATTCCTGAACTCCTCGCCGCGATCTGCGAGAAGTTCCCGCCGCCCCGCAAGCCCGTGACTGAAAGACTCCGCGCTCTCGTCTTCGACGCCGTGTACGACGACTATCGCGGCGTGATCGTCTACGTCCGCGTCTTTGACGGCAAGCTCAAAGTGGGCGACAAAATTCGCATGATGGGCGTGCAGCAGACGTTCCTCGTCAGCGACATCGGCAAGATGACGCCCAAGCCCGTGCGCGTGAAGGAAGTTGGCCCGGGCGAAACTGCTTACGTCGTCGCCGCGATTCGCAGTTTGAAAGATGTGCGCATCGGCGACACCGTGACACTCGAATCAGCCCCCGCCGAAGAAGCGCTTCCCGGCTATCAACCGCCGCGGCAGATGGTCTTCTGCGATTTTTATCCAGCAACCGACGAAGCCGGCAAAGGCGCCGACTTTGAAGACCTGCGTGATGCCGTCGAAAAACTCTCGCTCAACGACTCATCCTTCACCTTCGCGCCCGTCCACAGCGAAGCGCTCGGCTTTGGCTATCGATGCGGCTTCCTGGGCCTGCTGCACATGGACATCGTGCAGGAACGCCTGGAGCGCGAAGGCGACGTCGAAATCGTCCAGACCGCCCCAACCGTGTCGTATCACGTCCTCGTGCGCGGCACCGACACCGTCACTGGCGCGAATGGCCAGGCCCTGAAACCCGTTGACCGAGCGTCGCCCTTTTTTATCGAAATCCCAGAAGGAAATCAGCTTCTTGAAATCCATAATCCGGGCGACCTGCCACCCATGGGCAACATCGTGGAAATCCGCGAGCCTATCTGCAAGCTCGAAATCATGACGCCCAAGGAATACATCGGCGACGTGCTCAAGCTCGTGATGGACCGTCGCGGCATCTACAAAAACCAGTCCTACGTCAGCGCCTCGCGCGACACGCTGCAATTCGAAATCCCCCTCGCCGAAATCATCTATGACTTCTTCGACAAGATGAAAGGCCTCACCTCCGGCTACGGCACCATGGACTACGAGGTCATCCGCTACTCCTCCGACAAACTCGTCCGCCTCGACATCCTCATCAATGGCGACCCCGTCGAAGCCCTCGCAACAATCGTCCACAAAGATCGCGCCGAGCAGCGGGGCAGACAACTCTGCACCAAACTCAAAGAACAGATTCCACGCCACCAATTCGAAATCCCCGTCCAAGCCGCCATCGGCGGCAAAATCATCGCCCGCGAAACCATCAAAGCCTTCCGCAAAGACGTCCTCGCCAAGTGCTACGGCGGCGACGTGAGCCGCAAGCGCAAACTGCTGGAGAAGCAG
>CAZEZV010000109.1:0-12569 GCA_964516725.1 uncultured Phycisphaeraceae bacterium | reverse complement strand
CGCAAGCCCGGCTTGGAAGTCAACCTTTTCGACGCAGCGTTGGAACAACTCGAGCGTGAAGTCTTTGAGTTCGTGATGCTCCATGTCGAAGTTCACGAAGACGCCGCGATCACGCGCGGTTTCGAGAATCGGCACGAGCCGGCGCATGAGATCATTCATCGCGCCCTCGGGATCGGTCACGCTGAGACGAGCGGACAGCGCCGAAATCTTCACGCTGACATTGCAGCGTGGAATCGCGCCCAGATGATCGCTCTCCAATCGCGGCTGGCTCTTCCACGCCGCCATGGCGCTTGGCAGATTCTGGATGAGATCGAGATACTTGTGCGCGTAGTGCTCGGCTTCCTCATCGCTCACGCACACTTCGCCCAGCAAGTCCACGCTGCTCGCGATCCCGTCGCCCCACAAGTCTTTGAGGCCCGGCAGCGCGCTATTCGCATCGGTGCCCGCGATGAACTTGCTCGCCATGCCCTTGATCTGGCTCGCGATCACGCCGGTCGCGGTGCCTTTCAACAAACTGCCCGCCTTGAGCGCCGTCGCGATCGCCGGCGGCACATTCACGCCCGGCTGATTCATGTAGTCTTGAAGATGATCAAAGATCGCGTCGGGCGTCTTGAGCATCGGGAACGCGTCGGTGAACCGGAACATCTGGACCTTGAACTGCGGGTCCTTCATGCTCCATTCCATCATCCAGTCGGAGTAAAACTTCGCGGAGAGCAGACTGGTCTTGTGCCCCTTCGCGCGGCGGAGCATTTCGCTGCCGAGATCGAAGATGCGAGATTCACGCTGACTTGTCGCACCGGGCGCGATAGGCGATGAAGGCGACGCCGCGCTCGACGATGGCTGCGAACTGATGACGACGGGTTGTTCGGAGGACTTTGGCTTGCGCGAGAAGATGCCCATGGGGGAGTGTAGCGATTACTTTTTCTCACGCCCTCGCCAGATCGCGACGCGGATCATGTCCTCAATGCCTTCGGCATCCCCACGAATGCACTCTGGCAGTTCTTCTACTTCCTCAACCTCTTTGGAAGGACCTTTATTCTTGCTGATCGCTCTTGCCAATCGAATCTTCGCCTGAACATATTCGCCAGCCCAAACAATCTGTTCGTCAGTTGCCGAATAAACGCCACCCATCCCAAGCGATTGCGTTTCATCCCAGGATGACCGGTGGACACCGTCCTCAGTCACAAGATTGATCCAACCTCCGCCCGTGTCAGGATGCGCCCATATGTACTTGCCTGACCGAACCAGCGACAGACTTGCAATGTCCGCGAGTTCACGTCGAGCGATCTCGGGATCAATCTTCCCGACCTCACAGTGCAATGTCTGCGGCTCAAAATCGTTCTCCGGACAATACCGCCACCACGAAACGACTTCTCCATCGCTCGTCAGGGCCATGTATGTTGCTCGACAGTACGAACTCGACCATGCATACTCGATGAATCGCACTCTTGGTACACCAGCAACTGTCTGGGACGCATCGGAGTTTTGGCTTTGCTTCGAGTTGGATTGCTGTGCAGTTCTACACGCGCTCACGGCACACATGCAAGCAAGGATCAGGCCTGTCCGACTGAGTTGTTTGAGTTTGCTTTGCATTATTCACGAGTAAGACGCTCTCTAGATTGCGCAGTTCCGCGTCACTTGGCGATTGCGAAGTCGTTGTTCGCGCCTTCGAGCATGCTTGCCACCGCCATCTCACTCACTTTGTACGCCATACTCATGCCGTGGCCTGTAAAGCCGCCGCAGAACCAGACTTTGCCTTCGGCGCTGTTGGGGCCCCAGCATGGGCCGATGAGCGGGAGGTGGGTCTTTGAAAAACCCATCACGCCGGACCAGCGTGCGATGATGTCGTTTGGACCAAAGTCCCCCACCATCGATTTTGCGAATCGCTCAAGGTCGGTTTGCACCCAGGGTGTTGTGATGTCTTCGTAGCCGACTTCGCGGTCGGCGTGGTAGGTGCGGCAGCCGCCGACGACGATGGTGTTGTCGGCGTGTTGGCGGATGTATTCGCTACCGAAGTTGATGTAGTAGCTGCCGCCGAGCGTGCGGCGTGGGTCGGCGCGCAGCGCGAGCATTTGGCCACGGCGGGGGGTGATGTGATTGGCGAGGCCCGGCAGCAGGAGCGGCGCATAGGCGTTGGTGCAGGCGAGGACTTGTTTGGAGCGGATGGTGCCGTCTGTGATGCGGGATTCGATTTGGTCGCCGTCGGCGTGGATACTGACGACTTCCTGATGTTCGTGGATGGGGCAAGTCAATTTGCTGCGAAGGAACTCGATCATTTCGCGCGAGTTGCAGGCGGCGTCGTTGGGATTGATGAGTGCGCCAAGGAGTTTGGCGACTTGCCAGAGGGTGTCGTTGCGATTGTCGCGAGCGTCTTCCCATGCGACGGCGAAACCGTCTTCCTTCATGAGCGCGATGCTTTCGCGGAGTTGTTCGCATTCGTCTTCGCGAAGCGCGGCGAGGATGCTGGGGACGTTGCGGACGCTGGGGAGACTTTCGATGCCTTCGCGGCGAAGGCCGGCGAGATTGTTCTCGGTGAGTTTCCAGAGTGCGCGGGTGCGGTCTCGGCCGAACTCTTTGATCGCGGCGGCGTAGTTGTCGGCGCAGCCCCGCATGAGGTAGCCGGCGTTTCGAGTGGAGGCACCGGAGCCCGCGAGCGACTTGTCGACGATGATTGTCTTTAGGCCGCGGCGCTGCATGTGGAGCGCGGCGGAGATGCCGCAAATGCCGGCACCGATGACGAGGCAATCGCAGGAGAGCGAGCCGAGACGTTGCGTGCGTTGCCAATAGGAGACGGTCATTGGGGATGGTACAAGGCGATTGCGGAGGAGCGGAGAACGGCGGAGGAACGCGGAGGAGAGTTACTTTGAATGTGCCGATGCGTGAGGCGTTCTTCCCGCTGATTGCAAGAAGTTCGTCAGACATCGCGGCGGCTTGCGCCGCTCGGCTCTTGGATTTCGTTGAGTGCGGCGAGCAACGTGTTGACATCGTCGAGCGTGACGAACGGGCCGTAAGAGACGCGTGTCGCGCCGCGGGCGAAGACTTCTTCGCCCGGCCTGATGGTGCCAACCGTTTGGTGGGCAAGCGGGGCGCAGTGGATGCCGGCGCGGGAGAGGATTCCGAACTCGCTTTCGAGGATTGCGGCCATCTCGGACGGGGCAAGTGTGTCGTGGACGAAACTGAATGTGCCGACGCGGAGTGTGGGGTTGGTTGGGCCTAGCAAGCGCAGCGGTGAGTTCGGTTCGAATGCGCCAAGTTCCCTCAGGCCTTCGAGTGTGCGGTTGATAAGGGTGAGTTCGTGCGTTCGTTCTGCTTGCATGCCGCGGCGTTGCAGCCAAGCGACGGCTTCGGAGAGGCCTGCGATGCCGATGGTGTTGTGGCTGCCTGCTTCGAACTTCTCGGGCATGGTTGTGGGCTGTGCATCGAGTTCGGCGATGGAGCCTGTGCCGCCTTCGCGCGTGGTTGCGAGGCGATCTTCGAATCCCGGCGCGATGGAAAGGCCGCCGGTGCCTTGGGGGCCCAGCAATCCTTTGTGGCCCGGGAACGCGACGAGGTCGGCGGCGATTGCTGATTGGTCGAAGGGGAGGTGGCCTAGGCCTTGCGCGGCGTCGACGAGCGTCGGAACCCCGAGTTGCTTGGCGATGGTGACGGCTTGCGCAATGGGTTGGATGGTGCCGGTGACGTTGCTGACCCAGTTGATAGCGGCGAGAGTTGTGGGGTGATCGCTGGCGCGAGCGCCGCCGATGGCTCGTGCGGATGAGCTTGGTTCGAGCGCATCGCGCCAAGCGTCGAGGTCGACGAGGCCGGTGTTTGGGTCGCAGGGGACATGCACAACTTCCGCACCCTCTTCCGCAAGCGCGGCGAAAGGTCGCAAGACAGAGTTGTGGTCCATCGCGGTTGTGACGAGGCGAATGCGGGCTTCGCGCGATGCACGGCGTGCACGCAGGAGTTCGGCACGGACAACACCTTTGATTGCGAGGTTGAGTGCGTCGCTGGTATTCAGTGCGAAGACGATGTTCGACGGGTTCGGATTGCCGATGAACTTCGCGAGGCGTTCGCGGCAGGTGCGAATGATCGCTGCGCCTTCGCGGCTTTCGGCGTAGAGGCCGCGGCCTGGAGAGGCACCGACTTGCGTGCCGTAGCGCAGCATGGCCTCAAAGACCTCGGGGGGCTTTGGGAAACTGGTTGCGGCGTTGTCGAGGTAGATGCGGGGCACGACGCATCGTACGAACCCCACCCCCGACGCGCCAGCGTGGGCGAGCGTCGCACATCCGCGATCACATCAAGCGTTTTTGAAGTCAACCCGCGATTGCGTGGCGGAGTTTGTTGGTGTGTGTATCAGTCGTTGAACAGAAGAATGAACGTCTTGAAATGTCGACGTTTATGCAGGTTCATCGCGCTCGCGCGGTTGGATTCGTGGGTGAAACCGCACGTTGTGGCTTCCCAATAATGAGCTGTTCGCACACCTGGGAGATTCCCTATGCAGCTTGATCCGGCCGTTGTCATTCTGTCCATACTTGGGGGCATTTGCCTCGCCGCGGCGAGCGGGTTTCGGGTGTTTGTGCCCATGCTGGTTGCGGGTGCGGCGTCGCGCATGGGTTTTCTACCGCTTCACAATGGGCTTGACTGGCTTGCGAGCGACATTGGCCTCGCGGTGCTTGGCGTCGCGTGTGCTGTAGAGATCGCCGGGTTTTATGTGCCATGGGTTGACCATGCGCTGGACTGGATTGCGTTGCCGGGTGCGGTGGTTGCGGGCTCACTGCTTGCGACGTCGCAGGTGAGCGATCTCAATCCGACCGCGACGTGGCTGATTGGCATCTTGAGCGGCGGCACGACTGCGGGGCTTGTGCAAGGCGCGACGATGTTGACGCGCGGGGCGAGTTTGATTTCGACGGGTGGTGTTGCAAATCCAATCGTGGCGACGGGGGAGACGGTTTTGTCGGTGTTGGTTGCGATTGTGGCAATTGTGGTGCCGATTCTGGCGCTGTTGGTCGCGGGAGTCGGGTTGTTCTTCATCATCCGGTGGCATGTGGCACGGAAGAGGAAACTCGCGCTGAATCAAGCGGTCGTTGCGGCGTAAGTGGTTTCGTGCCACCGACAGTGCTCTGACTGTCGGTGGTCGATCATCATCGGGTCTTCGAGTGTTTCTGGGCTTCACCCATTCTCCACCAACAAGCAAAGCATTGTCGGTGGCACGAATTCACGTCGCGCCGATGTCGGTGCGATACTGCATGCCGGTGAATGAGATTCTTGCGACGGCTTCGTAGGCTCGGGCCTTTGCTTCGGAGGCGTCGTTGCCGAGTGCCACGACGTTGAGCACACGGCCGCCGGTGGCGATGATGTTGGGGCCGTCTCGCTTCGTGCCAGCGTGGAAAACGGACACGTCTCGCATGGCGGCGGCTTCGTCGATGCCGTGGATGATTGCGCCGGGTTTAACTTTTTCTGGGTAGCCGGCGTTTGCGAGGACGACGCAGCAGGAGGGGCGCTCGTCCCACTCGACGTGGCAATCGGCGAGCGTGCCGGTGCATGTTGCGATGATGAGTTCCAGGAGGTCGCTCTTGAGGCGCGTCACGATTGCCTGGCACTCGGGATCGCCGAAGCGGCAGTTGAACTCGAGGACGCGCGGGCCGCCGCGGGTGAGCATCATGCCGGCGAAGATCACGCCGCGGTAGTCGATGCCCTCGCGGTTGAGTGCGTCGACGGTTGCGACGAGGACTTCTCGCTCGATGATGGACATTAATTCGGGGGTGATGGTTGTTGCGGGGCAGATTGCGCCCATGCCGCCGGTGTTTGGGCCTGTGTCGGCGTTGCCGAGGCGCTTGTGATCTTGGGCGGGGGGCAGGACGAGGATGGTTTCGCCGTCAGTTATGGCGAGCACGCTGGCTTCGGGGCCGATGAGTTTTTCTTCGATGACGATTTTGGCACCGGCGTCGCCAAAGACCTTGCGGACCATGATTTGTTCGATGATGTCGATGGCTTCGCCCAGCGACTCGGGGAGGAAGACGCCTTTTCCTTTGGCGAGGCCAGAGGCTTTGATCACCGGGAGGTCGCCTCGTTTGGCGGCGTAGACGGTTTGGAGGTCTCGGCGAGTTGCGCGCAGGGAGTTGATCCACTCGCGGCGTTCGATGGGGTCGCGGAAGCGGTCGGCACCGGTGAGCACTTCGCCCAGCACTTCGTCTTCGCGCTCGCGGGATTCTATGTAGGAACGCGCGGCTTCGGCGTTGGTGAAAACACGGGCGTCGCCGGTTGGGATTGATGCACCTCGCATGAGTTGCTTGGCCCAGGCTTTGTCGGCTTCGAGTTGAGCGCCCGCTTTGGTTGGGCCGAAGACGAGGCAGGTTGGCGAAGCGAGTTTGTCGGTGAAGCCCTCGGAGAGTGGGTCTTCCGGTCCGATGACGACGAGGTGGATTTTTTCGCGCTCCATGAATTGATGGAGGCGGTAGATTTCGCGGATAGAGACGGGGACGTCGACTGCTTTGGCGAGTGCGGCGAGGCCGGGATTTTCCGGGTGGGTCGTCCAGAGATTGGCGAGACGGGGAGATTGCTTGAGTTTTGTTGCGAGAGCGTGCTCGCGGCCGCCTCCTCCCATGAGGAGGACGTTGAGTTTGTCGGGGACGGAGTGGGGCTTGGGCATTGTGTGCGGCGAGGGTAAGGGGGGAGGGGTTGGGAAATTGCTCAAGGGCCAAATTTCTAAATGGCTAAAGGGCTCGGTTTGGTTTCGGCATGCGAGGTTGGTTTGCACCTCAACCAATGTCGCTGGCGTGCACAGGACGCTACTTCGTGATGCGAAACTTCGGTGCTCATATCGGGGCACTTTGTCTTGATGCTCGGGCGACCACGAGCGAGCATGGCTCGCCCGCCCCCCGCAGCTGCTTTCCGGCGACCCTCCGGATCCAGAGCGGAACAAGTCAGCTGCGTCGAAAGGACTTTGCGTGATCTCTCCGCGACTCGTGTAGATATTGGCTTGGATCGAAAGGGTCAATCACGTGACGGCGCCAATACTTCGGCATGGCTGCTTCAGTACCTGTTTCTGTTCGCCCTGCAACCCCCGCCGACGTGCCAGCGATTCTTTCACTGATTCGAGAACTCGCTGAGTACGAAAAGTCGCTCGACAAAGTTGTCGCGACGACGCAGAATCTGCACGAGGACCTGTTTCCCGCGGCGGGGCGACCTGTGTGTGAAGCCGTCATGGGCGAAGTGAACGGGGTCGTCGAAGGCTTCGCACTTTTTTTTCACAACTACAGCACGTGGGTTGGGCGGCGGGGGATATATCTTGAGGACTTGTATGTCCGGCCTCCTTCGCGCGGGTGCGGGTTGGGGAAGGCGTTGTTTCAGCGTGTTGCGGCGATTGCGGTGGAGCGCGGATGTCACCGGATGGACTGGATGGTGCTCGATTGGAACACGACGGCGTGTGATTTTTACAGACGGATGGGCGCGTATGCGATGACAGATTGGACGATGTGGAGGTTGGAGGAGGGTGCGCTCAAGAGAGCAATGGAGCGATGAAGTTTGAAACGGTGAGGTGACGAATCGCATAAGTGTGCGGAGTGCGTCGCTGATTGTGGCCTATCGGCGTTATGCGTGCCACCAACTACGCGAAGCGTGGTCGGTGCGTCATGGAACGACGATTTCAAGCTGCAGTTCGGCACCGATCTGTCAAAGCAGCAGTCGTTGGCACGTCACTTGACCATCGTCCGTTGTCTTTATCATGTCAAGGTTCTGACGGCGTCACTACGCTTTCCCATGGCCACCGTCGTCATCACACGCCCCGTTCCCACGACTCCTTCGCTACCAGCGGATGTTCGCATGGTGCCCTCCATGCGTGCGTTGCCTCGTCCGGAGTTGCTTGAGTTTGTGCGCGCGGCAACGATTGCTGTCACGTGGGTTTCGGAGCGAGTGGATGAGCAGTTTCTGGATGCTGCCGGGCCGCAACTCAGGGCGGTTTGTAATTTTGCGGTGGGGACGGACAACATTGATCTTGCGGCGTGCAAGAAGCGTGGGGTGATGGTGACGAACACGCCTCACGCAGTGACGGAGGGCACGGCGAACATTGCCTGGGCGCTCCTGCTAGCTGTTGCGAGGCGGGTGTGCGAGAGTGATAGGTATGTGCGGTCGGGGAAGTTTGCCGTGGAGGGGCCACTGGCTCCTGCGGAGTTTTTAGGGTTGGAAATCACAGGGAAGAATCTTCTGATTGTCGGCGCGGGGCGGATTGGGTATGCGACTGCGCTGCGCGGGATCGGATTTGGGCTGCGGACGCATTATGTCGCTCGCTCGCGGCATCATGAGTTTGAGATGGCGCCGCTGAACGCGCCGCGCGTGTCGCTTGAAGAGGGACTGAAGCTCGCGGATATTGTGAGCATTCACACGCCGCTGACGGCGGAGACGCGTGGGTTGTTCGATGCGAAGACGATTGGCATGATGAAGCCGAACGCGATCTTGATCAATACCGCGCGGGGGCCGATTGTTGATGAGGCGGCGTTGGTGGATGCGCTGAAGGCACAGCGCATTTACGGCGCCGGGCTGGATGTGTTTGAGCAGGAGCCGAAGGTGCATTCGGGGTTGATGACGCTTGACAATGTGGTGATGACGCCCCACATCGGCAGCGGCGAGCAGAAGTATCGAGCGCTCATGGCCGAGATCACATGGTCGAACGCTCTCGCGATTCTAGAAGGCAGAGAACCGCCGAACAGAGTCGTATGAGCAATCGATCATGGACATCGTGCCGCGTGCGACAGGCCAGCGGCTTTGCAACTGCCTGCGATTGAGCACCGGACGGCGCCCGCGTGTACAACTTCTCGTTGACCGTCGGATCACAGGCAATCGCATAGCCGGCAGCGTATTGCACGCGCTTTGTGACTTCGCGTCGCTCCTCCCCTACCCTGCGTCATGCCTAAGAAAACCATCGCTCAGACGGACGTCAAGTCCAAAAAAGTCCTCATCCGCGTTGACTTCAACGTGCCCATCGAAGATGGAAAGATCACCGACGACCGCCGCATTCGCGAAGCGCTTCCCACTATCAAGTCGGTCATTGATCGCGGCGGGCGCTGCATCCTTATGAGCCATTTGGGCCGCCCCGAGGGTACCGGCTATCAAGCCGAGTTCAGCCTCAAGATCGCGGCGGACAAACTCGGGCAACTGCTCGGCAAGCCGGTTGGTTTTCCAACCAACGATTGCACGACGGCTGGCTCTGCCGTCGCAGGGATGAAGGACGGCGATGTGATTCTGCTGGAGAACGTGCGATTCCATAAGGAAGAGAAGAAGGGTGAAGCGACGTACTGCGCGAAGCTCGCGGCGTACGGCGACGTGTACTGCAACGACGCGTTCGGCACGAGTCACCGTGAGGAAGGCAGCATGGTGGGCGTGCCGAAGGCCATGACCGGGAAGCCAAAGGTGATGGGCTTCCTCGTCGAGAAGGAAATGAAGTTCCTTGATGCTGCGATCGCGAAACCCGCGAAGCCGTTCTGCGTTGTGCTCGGGGGCGCGAAGGTCAGCGACAAGATGGCGTGCATTGAGAACTTGTTGCCCAAGGCCGACATGATCATCGTCGGCGGCGCGATGGCGTACACGTTCCTCAGCGCCTTGGGCAAGCGCGTCGGCACGAGCAAGGTTGAATCCGATCGCATCGTCGACGCCAAGAAAATCATCGACCTCGCGGCTCGCAGCAAGTGCGAACTGCTCCTCCCCGTCGATCACGTCTGCTCCACGCAGTTCAGCGAAGACGCGGGCGACATCGAAGTCTTCGATGAGAACATCAAGGACGGTTTCATGGGCCTAGACATCGGCCCCAAGACGCAGACCAAGTTCGCGATGGCGATCCGCAAAGCGAAGACGATCGTGTGGAACGGCCCGATGGGTGTCTTTGAGTTTCTCCCTTTCGCCACCGGCACCCAGCAAGTCGCCAAGGCAATCGCCGAAGCCACCAAGAACGGCGCCACCAGCATCGTCGGAGGCGGCGACTCCGCCGCAGCCGTCGAAAAGTTCAACCTCGCCAACGCGATGAGCCACGTCAGCACCGGCGGCGGCGCGAGCCTTGAGATGTTGGAGGGGAAGAAGTTTGAGAGTGTGGAGTTGTTGGATAACGCTTGAGCGATTGATCATGCCGCCTTTTTGACCGGCTTTGCGGGCAGATTGATGCGCTGTAGTGGCGACCAACAACCTTCGCCGCTCGCATCAATCGCTCAGAGCAGCGATTGATGGCACGGATAAGGCGAATTGAAGGATTGAGGCCACCTGTCCGATAGGCGTTCTCGTGAACGGAGTACACTGATTCTGTGAATGACAACGAAATCAAAGCTCTAATGGCTGACCTCGAATCCGATCGCGCCGAGCGAACGGTTTCGACAACGAACACGGAGAAGTTCGCGGAAGCCATCTGCGCGTTTTCGAACGACCTGCCAAACCATCAACAGCCCGGCTATTTGTTCGTAGGTGTCACGAACGAAGGGGTGCCGAGCGGTGTGGACGTCTCGGATCAACTGCTGCAAAACCTCGCTGCGATTCGCTCCGACGGCCACGTGCAACCCTTGCCACGAATGAATGTCGAGAAGGTGTCGATTGACGGCAAGCCGATCGCCGTCGTCGAGGTGTTTCCATCCGATCTCCCACCGGTTCGCTACAAGGGTCGTGTCCACATCCGAGTTGGACCGCGTCGCGCCATCGCCAGCGAGGCTGAAGAACGTGTGCTGAGCGAGCGTCGCGCCTACAAGCTTCGGACCTGGGATGCGCGCCCCTGCGACGAAGCGACGATCGACGACCTCCAACTAGACGTATTCCTATCGACGTATCGCAGCGCCGCAGTCGATCGGAGGGTGATTGAAGAGAATGGGCGGTCGATCGAACTTCAACTCGCAGCCTTGCGGTGCTATGACCTGAAAGCTCAGCGGCCAACCAATGCGGGAGTTCTGCTTTTCGGAAAAGATCCGCAGAGCTTTTACCCAGGTGCCTACGTTCAGACCGTGCGGTACGCAGGTACGGACAGCGCGACGGAGGTACAACACGAGCGTCGGATCACGGGCGACTTCCTCACAATGCTTCGAGCGTTGGACGAGTTTGCCGAAGAGCGTGCTGATGCCAAACCCGTCGCCACGTCATCAACGGCGGAGACAATCGTTTACGCATATCCCCCTAAGGCAATGCATGAATTGCTTGTCAACGCGATCATCCATCGGAACTACGAGGGTGGGACCACGCCGGTGCAGTTCAACGAATACGCAGATCGCATCGAAATACTCAACCCCGGCGGGCTCTATCCTGACCTAACGCCGGAGACCTTCCCGCGCCTCACGGCATATCGTAACCCGGTGCTTGCCGAAGCGGCCAAGGTCTTGGGTTTCGCCAACCGCTTCGGCCGTGGTATTGCACTGGCGAAGAATGAACTGGTCCGTAACGGCTCGCTTGATCCTCAATTCACCCTGGAAACAAACTTCTTCCTAGTCACGGTCCGGAGGCGCGCATGAAGACGCTCACCTTCTTCAACAACAAGGGAGGCGTCGGTAAGACGTCGTTGGTCTATCATCTCGCGTGGATGTTCGCAGAGTTGGGACAAAAGGTTCTCGCCGTCGATCTAGATCCACAATCCAACTTAACTTCAGCGTTTCTCGCGGAGGAAGATGTCGAGCGTATTTGGGAAGCTACACCGCCGGCGACTGTCCTGAGTTCCCTTCAACCGCTAATGGAAAAGCTCGGCGATCTGAACGATCCTCCCATCCATCCAATCACGCGGAATCTTTCGTTACTTGCTGGCGACTTGGGCTTGACCGAATTTGAAGACAGATTGGGCGACGGCTGGCGCCTCGCTCTCGATGACAAACCTGTGGACCGCGCCGATGGGCTTCGTGTGAGCTCCGCGTTTTATCGAATGGTGGCAAAGGCGGCGCAACGAACTGGCGCATCTCTCGTACTTCTAGACGTAGGCCCCAATCTAGGCGCATTAAACCGCGCGGCGCTCGTGGCGACGGACTACGTCGTGGTTCCGCTGGCGGCTGACCTGTTTTCGTTGCACGGACTTCGTAACCTGGGCCCGACGCTGCGAGCTTGGCGTACGGGCTGGAAAAAGCGGCTCGATCTCGACCCTGACACGAAGGTTGGGCCGCTTCCGGCCGGATTAATGCAACCTATAGGTTACGTGGTCATGCAGCCCACCATGCGGGAACGCTATCCGGTAGCGGCATATCGGCGTTGGACGGAAAGAATTCCGCTCGAGTACGCGAAACATCTGCTCGAATCGAACAAACCGATTTCGAACGCAAATCTAGGTACGTTGAAGAACTACCGAAGCCTTGCTCCGCTTGCGCAAGACGCTCGTAAACCGATGTTCGCCTTGAGAGCCGCCGATGGTGCGATCGGCGGCCACGCCACGGCTGTTCGGAACTGTCATGACGACTTCGCCAGCCTAGCGACCCAAATCGCAAAGCAAATCGGCTTGAATGTGTGACCCGACGCGCAGGCACAGCCTCAGGCCGGTGGCCCAACCTCGCAACCATCGACGTTACCCGGACCACAAGCTGCCTGCTTTCAAGGAATGCCATTCACTTTAGTGAGTGGGCGGTAGCGTTCGGCGCTTGTGCGGCGCG
>CAZEZV010000108.1:0-12647 GCA_964516725.1 uncultured Phycisphaeraceae bacterium | reverse complement strand
TGTGAGGTACACAGTCGCGAAGATCGCAACGACCCATGCGAGGGCGCGGAGAATGTCCAGGCGTGTTGACGGCCACTGTGAGGAGAGCCACAAACCCAATGCGAGGCCCGCAACGGCGGTGATGGCGACGGCGTACGCGCGCTTTCGCGGCTGGAGGAGCGACGCGAAGATCATGTGGAAGAAGTACGCCGGAAGGATGGGGCTGGTGATGCCGCCGGTCCAGATCGCGAAGAGAGTCAGGCAGAGCAGATCGATGTGAAGTTGGATGGAGGCGAAGGCGAGGAGGGGTTGGAAGGAGCGGAAGGTGTCGCGCTTGGCGCGGATGAGGGCGTGGTAGATGGTGTTGGCGATGAGGAGCAGAACGCCGATAATGACGGGCTGCGAGGTGAGGGGGTAGAGGTGCAGCCAGGTCCAGTTCACGATGCCAAGCAAAATCATCACGAGCGCGGCGACCCAACGGAGGCGCATGAGCCAGCGGGTTTCGCTGTAGAGCAGGCGGGTTCGGCCTCGGTCGATGGTTGGGGTCATGCGGGGGTGTTTTGCTGCGTTGAAGGTGAGGGTTGCTGCTGTGTGTCGCCATCTTCCGCGACGGACTTTTCGAGATCGATCATCATCTGGCCCGGCATGTAGTCAGTGAGGACGACGCGGCGGATGTTCTTCAGTGATGCGACGGTGCTGGACATCTGGGCAAGGCTATTCCGGATTTCGTGGAGGCGGGCGGCATGGGCGGGGTTGCCGCCGCCCTGGCGATCGAGGAGACCTAGTTGCAACTCGATAATCGCCATGGCGTTGTTGAGATTGTGGTTGAGGGTGACGGCGAGTTGGCGGAGGACTTCGGTTTTACGAGCTTCGCTGACTTGGAGCTGTTCGGCGAGCCGGTTGTAGGCGTGGGCGAGTTCGCCGAATTCATCGCGCAGGGAAACTTCAACACGGTGATCAAAACGCTCGGCGGCGAGTTCGCGGCTGCCCGCGACGAGGGCTGAGATGGGGCGCAATACCATTTGTGCAGTGCGGAGCAGCACAATGGCCGCGATGTTGACCATCACAAGGGCAGCGAGCGTGAGACCCAGGACCATCAGGCGGAATCGCTTGCCAACTTTGGTTTGCTCGGACGCGACGAAGGTGCGGAATTCACGGGCGAGTTCCTGGATTGCGACCTGAAGGTCAAGGCTTGCGGCGAAGGCGACTTCGGAGGAGGTTTGTGTGCCGCGGAAGCGTGCTTCTTCCCATGCGGTGAGGTACTTGGGCACGAGGTCTTTGAGGTGTTGATACTTGTCGGCGGCCGGTGCGTTGGGCTGTGTGAGGGCGTGGGTGCTTAGGCGTTCGACGGAACTGCGCAGATTGTCGGCGAGTGTCACACGATCGGACGAGATCGTGAACGCGGCGGCCTGGACAGCGTTGGCGGCAGTGTCAACGGATTGGATGCCGTCGATGAGAAACGCCGCGTCTGTGTTGACGCCGTCCACATCCGCGAGAACGGCTTGGAGGGACCAAATAGCGGCGGCGGCGCCGATCACAAAGGCGGCGATCAAGAGCCCAACATGGGTCAGGAGTCTGCGGCGGAGCATGAGGGAGCTTTGGAAAGACTCATTTCTTCACAGAGACACAGAGATCAAGAGGTGGAGGACGGAGGAATGGGATGAGGAGGTGACGTCATGATGTGATGATGTGAAGCCAGATTCGGAAGTCCATCAAATGGTCTCATCATTCCATCTCACATCATCTCTCATCATCTCGAAAACTGGTCATCTTCTCGTTGTCCTCCTGATTTCTGTGTCTCTGTGCTGAATAAAAGGTTATCGCTGTGTCCGACATTCAAAGACATCGTGCTACGGCGATGTGACATCGCCCGTGTCCACCTCGGTTTGTTCCTTTGCAATGGAGAGCTCGTCCATTTTGCGGTACAGGCTGGAGACGCCAATGCCCAGGTGTTTCGCGGTTTCACCTTTGTCGTAGTTGTGGCGACGGAGGGAGTAGATGATGTGCTGGCGTTCGAACTGTGCGAGGGCGTCCTTCAGGTCTTCGCTGTTGTCAGTGGCGTGTGCGTCGGCGGCGAATGGGAGATCGGCGGCGTCGATGTCGCGGCCTTCGGCGAAGATCACGGCGCGTTCGATGACGTTCTCCAACTCGCGGACGTTGCCGCGCCACTCGTGATTGAGCAATGCTCGCATCGCGCCGTTGGAGATGCCGGCGACCTGTTTGCTCATTTCGCGGGCATACTTCTGCAGGAAGTGGTGGGCGAGCAGCGGGATGTCGTGCCGGCGCTGGCGGAGCGGGGGCAGGAGCAGGCGGACGACATCGAGGCGATAGAGCACGTCTTCGCGAAACTTGCCTTGTTTGCAGAGTTGGGCGAGGTCTTGATTTGAAGCGGCGATGATGCGGACGTCGACGGGGCGGGGGCGGGTGTCGCCAACTGGAACCACGACGCGTTCTTCGAGCACTCGCAACAGCGAACTTTGCACGCTGAGTGGGAGTGTGGAGATTTCGTCAAGAAACAGCGTACCGCCAGATGCGGCTTCGAAGTAGCCGATGCGGTCGCGGATCGCGCCGGTGAAGGCGCCTTTGCGATGGCCGAAGAGTTCGGACTCGATGAGACTCTCGGGGATTGCGCCGCAGTTGACTGCTACAAATGGTTTATCGCGGGTGATGCCGTTGTAGTGAATCGCTCGCGCGAATAGCTCCTTGCCGGTGCCAGATTCGCCCACGATGAGGACGCTGCTGCGGACGGCGGAGAGTTTGCGGGCGAGTTCGAAGAGTTTGGTGATGGCGGGGGACTCGCCGATCAGATTGTGGAAGGTGCTGGACGCGGCGAGTTGCTCGCTCAGGATGCGGCGGTCGCGGCGGACCTCGCCAAACTCGAGCGCACGCTTGATGCGCATGAGCACGTCTTCAAATTGGACGGGTTTCAGGATGTAGTCGGCGGCTCCGGACCGCATTGCGCTCACGGCGCTTTCGACGGTGCCGAAGGCGGTGATGATGATGACTGGCGTTTGCGGGGCGAGTTGTTGGAGGTGTTGGAGGAGAGCCGAACCGTCCATGCGGGGCATGCGGATGTCGGTGAGCACAACGTCGAAGGTTCTCGCAACGGCGAGGCCGTAGGCTTCCTGACCATCGGCCGCTGTGGTGACGTCATAGCCCTCCTCGGTCAGAAGTTGAGCGAGTGATTCACGAAGGACTTTCTCGTCTTCGGCGATCAGGACCGACTTGGGCATTGAGACCTTCCGTTATGGTTTCTTGCGAGGGCTACTTGGCGGGTGAGGTCAAGTAATGCTCGGGAATGGTAAGGTCGGGTTTCTCGTAATCCCAGAAGACGTTGACGATCCAATAGCGATTCGCGTCCTTCAGGATTTGGATGCTGTTGATGCCTCGGATGTACGGCTGTGGATCGGTTGCACGATGTCGGGATTCATAGGTGCTCCAGACTTGCACGATGTTGCCGAAGGTCTCGAGGCGGCGGGCAATTTCCTTGTCTTGGAAGCCGCCTTTTTCGAAGTAGGTTTTGTTGGCGGCGACGTAGTCGGGGGCGGGGAGAAAGATCGCGCCGGCGCTGCCGTCGGCACCTTGGCGGGCGGCTATCAAACGCGCGTCGGGGACGAAGAGGGAGAGGTAGCGATCCCAATCGCGGGTTTGGTTTGGTTCACCCGCGGGGACTTCATAGAAGGCTTTGATGATTGCGTCGAGGGATGCGACGTCTTCGGGTTTGGCCTTGGGCCAGCTGTCGCCGACTTGCGGGATCGGGATTTGCGGGTGGCCTGCGGGGACGTTGGGCTTTTGCTGCGGGTTGGGTTTGCTGTCCTGGGCGGAGGCGAGGCCGAAGAGGGCGGAGGCGCAGAGGAGAGCGGCAGCGTGTTTCATGTTCATGAACGAACTCCTGATATGGGAGAGAGGTGTTTGGACTGTTGAACATCGGTCGAGATGCAAACGGTGTGCCCTTTCGATTCTGGCGATGAGTGATGATGGAAGCGTTTCTATCTCGCTGTCGGGAGTGTTGTGCGGGGCAATTTCTCATGCATGAGAAAGTTGGGCGTCGGGAAGGGTGTGAGCGTGCGTAACTCTGGCACGCCGTGTGCAGTTTGTCGTCGTATGAGATCTGCGGGCGTGTGTGGCTCCAGGCGGGAGAGACAACGATGTGCGCGGTGGTTGCGCGTTGGCTTGCTGGGTCTGCTGGTGATAGGCATACCTCAACTTTTTGCACAGCAAGGGGCGGGGATGGGGCAACTCGAGGAGCCGCAGACTCCCCGCGATCCGTTGATTTTGAACAAGTCGATGAAGACGTGTGCGAAGGAGTGTCACCAGGAAGTGTTTCAGCACAAGACGATGCACGGACCCGCGCTCAGCAAGTGCGACGCGTGTCACGTGCAGGGCAATCCCGACGAGCACAAGTTCTATCTGATTCGGCCTGCCGAGCAATTGTGCAAGGGGTGTCACCAGTTGCCGCACGCTGGGATTGAGCACACGCCGGTGCGCGAAGGCAAGTGTCAGGAGTGTCACGATCCGCATGGGTCGGATCATGTGAAAATGCTGAAGGCGGATCCGAAGCGGGAGTTGTGTCTCAAGTGCCATGACCAGGCGTTTACGGACAAGCCGTTTGTGCATGGGCCGGTGGCGGTGGGGGCGTGCATTGTGTGTCACCAGGCGCACTCGTCGAAGGAGCCGAAGTTGTTGTCGATGGATGCGAACACGTTGTGCCTGTCGTGCCACCAGGAAGTTGCGAACAAAGCGACTGCGCCGGGGATGCACAAGCACGAGGCGCTGACGCAGGGATGCGTGCATTGCCACGATCCGCACGCGTCGGATCACAAGTTTCAGTTGAAGGCGACGGCACCGGACTTGTGTCTGTCGTGCCACAGGCAGCAGTTTGACACAATGATCGGGGATGCGAAAGTCGTGCATGGGGTCATCAATCAGGAAGGCGGGTGCACAGGGTGTCACGAGCCGCACGGGTCGTCGCTTGCGAAGCTGCAGCGGACGTCGCAGCCTGATTTGTGCCTGAGTTGTCACGACAAGGAAATCAAGAACGCCGAGGGCGCGACGCTGACGAACATGGCGGCGCTGCTCAAGGACAATCCGGATCATCACGGGCCGATTCGCGAGGGCGAGTGCACGGCGTGTCACAATCCGCACGCGGGCGAGCACTTCAGGTTGCTGTCGGAAGAGTATCCGCCCGAGTTTTACGCGCCGTTCATGCTCGACACGTTCAAGTTGTGCTTCAAGTGTCATATTCCGGACTTGGTGTTGAAAGCCTCGGGGCAAGGATTGACGCAGTTCCGCGATGGTGACAAGAACCTGCACTACGCGCACGTCAATCAGCAGAAGGGGCGGACGTGTCGGGCGTGCCACGAGGTCCACGCGTCGAAGCATCCGTCGCACATTCGCGATGCGGTGCCGTTTGGGTCGAACGGGTGGATGCTGGAGATCAACTTCAAGAAGAATGAGACGGGCGGGTCGTGCGCGCCGGCGTGCCACGTGGCGCGTGAGTACAAGCGGGATGGGGAGTTGAAGCCGCTGACGGATGCGACGGATGTGTTGAAGCAGGGTCAGGTCTCGGGACTGTTGGAGGCTCAGCGATGAATATGTTCAAGTGCATCGTCAACTTGTGGTGTGGTGATGCTGGGCAGGGGTGTGATGGTGTTGGTGTTGGTGGTTTCAGACATGAAGTCGACTGTTGTTCGGCACCGATTACGCAAAGCCGTAGTCGGTGGCACGGGGCTGTCGTCGCAGCGATGATTTCGGCAATGCCCGCGATGAGTGCTCCGCTGCCGCCCCGGGGGTTTGATGCGCCAGCGATTCACTTGAAGAATCTGGATGGCGCACAGGTGGATGCGCACGCGTCGAAGGACACGACGCTCGTGGTGATTTTCGGGGAGTTGGGCCAAGAGAACACGAAGAAGGCGTGCTCCGATGTGATCGCTGCGCTTGAGGATACGAGTGTTGAGCGGTCCAAGGTTGAAACGGTGATGATCGTGGCACAGGACGGCACCGTCGAGCAATTGAACGAGAAAGTTGCGGCGGGGCACTATCCCGCGACGATTGCGCGTGATGAGAAGCGCGAGTACTTCGGCGCGTTTCGTGTGTTGGTGGTGCCGACGATCGTGGTGATTGATACGAACGGCAAGGTCGTGCATGCGACGCCGGGCTTTGTACAGCGGTTCAAGGAGATTGTGACCGGGGCGGTTCTGGTCAGTCAAGGCAAGAGCACGTTCGAGAAGTTGGATCAGTTAGTCGCGGCGAAGGGCGATGACAAACTCAACCCGGACGAGGCGCGGGCCGGGCGTTTGGTGCGACTAGGGCGAGAGTTGATGCATCACGGGATGCACGACACCGCGCAGGAGCGATTCTCGGAGGCGATGAAGCTTGCGCCGGAGAATCTTGACGCGATGCAGGGTCTCGGGGATGTCTTGATTCGCAAGGGCAAGTACGCGGAGGCGATCGCGGTCTTCCGGTCGGCGCTTGCGAAGTCGCCTGACTCGGCGGAATTGACATTGGGGCTGGTGCAGGCGAAGCTTGGAGTGGCGACAGAGTCGGAAGTAAATGACGCCGCGTTGCTCATCAAGCAGGTGCTGGACACCAACCCGAAGAACTCGAAAGGCCACTACCTGCGCGGGCGGCTGCACGAAGTGCATGGCAGGCAGGCGGATGCAATCGTTGAATACCGAACCGCAGCCGAGTTGCTGCTAGAAACGCAGGCGAAACAATGACATCAGCCACTCCCTCGACAACAAAGAAGTCCCGCTGGAAACGCTGGCGGAAGTGGATCATTTTCGGCGGCGTTGCGTTCGTCGCGCTGAGTGTGATCAGCGTCGAGGTGACGTCCACGAGCAAGTTCTGCAGTTCGTGCCACATCATGACGCCTTACTACACGAGTTGGAAAACCAGCACGCACAAGAACGTGGAGTGCGTGGAGTGCCACATTGCGCCCGGCACGACCAACTTTGTCGCCGCGAAACTCAATGGGTTGGGGCAGGTTGTGGATGACGTGCTGAATCGCACGACGAACAAGCCTTCGGCATCAGTGAGTGCGTTGTCGTGCTTGCGAAGCGGGTGTCACACGACGGAGACGCTCACGTCAAAGAAGATTGACACGGGCCTGTTCAAGTTTGATCATGCGAAGCACCTCAATCAGCATCATCTGGGCGTTGAAATCACCTGCGGCACGTGTCACTCGCATGTGAAGGGCGACAAACACTTTGAGGTGAACACTGACGTGTGCATCACGTGTCACCTTGTTGATGGAGCGACGCACGGGGATTCTCGGCACGCTGGTCGAGAGTCCAAGGCGATTTTCCTCGCGGCCCGCAGCAACGGGAACGCGCCCAAGGTTCCCGAGGGCTCAAACGAAAAGGTGCCGCCATCGGCCTGTACGGCGTGTCACGATGCACCCAAGAGCGAGATCGAGTTTCAGGGCATGAAGTTTGATCATGCGCAGTTTCTCTCGTTTGGCGCGACGTGCGAATCATGCCACAACGGCGTGACGGCAACGCCGCCACCAATCGAGGATGGACGGTGCCTTGAGTGTCACACATTCGGCATTGAAAAGGTGCTTGAGAGCCGGGAGATGCACAAGGTTCACACGCTGGGTGAGCACAAGATCGAGTGTTCGAGCTGTCACGGCTCGATTCGGCATGGGCTGGCCGTGCAGACTGCATCGCTGGAAACATTTGATTGCGGGCGGTGTCATAAGGATCAGCATAACGTGCAGCGGAGCGCGTACTTCAACCTTGGCGTGGGGCCTCACGCGGCGAGCGAGACCAATCCGGTGAGTCCGATGTTCCTGGCGCACGTGGATTGCACCGGGTGTCACGTGAAGCCACGGCCTCTTGATTCCAAGCCCGAGAGCGGAGCGACGGTGCTGGCTGCAGACGCGAGTTCGTGCGACAAGTGTCACCAGGCGGGGCTGGGCGACAAGATGATTCCGCTGTGGCAGAAGGGAACACGCACGGTGTATGACCAGATCGAGGCGGAGTTGAAGGCGGCGCAGACGGCCGGCGTGAGCGACCAATTGCTGGCCGATGCGCAGACGAAGTTGAGATTGGTGCGCACGGATGGAAGCTGGGGCGTTCACAATCCGCGCTATACACAGCAACTGCTGGAGCAGGCGCGGGAGTCGATCAGGTTGGCGGCGCGTGCGAAGCAGGATGGTGGGCAGTGAAACGCGTTGCAGTTGTCATCGGATTGATCGCGCTTGCGTCGGCGATTGCGCAGACGAGCCAGAATGCTGCGCTTCAGAGTGGTCAGTCGGCTGGTTCGCAGAGTATTGAAACTAATCCGCCGAGCGGCACGGCGCAGACGACACGCCCAAACACGAAGGTGCTTACTTGCACGACATCGGGCTGTCATGCGGAGCAGATGAAGTTTGAGTTCCTGCACGGGCCGACGGCGGTCGCCGCGTGTGATGCGTGCCACGAATACACGGACGCGGCAGCGCACACGTTTGACCTGAAGCGCAAGGGGAAAGACTTGTGCACGTTCTGTCATATCGACAAGACGACGACGCAGGGCGCGTTTGTGCATGAGCCAGTCATCAAGGGCGACTGCACGGGGTGCCACAATCCGCACGGATCGCGCGTGCGGCAGATGCTGAAGGCGGCGTCGGTGCCCGAGATGTGCGGGTCGTGCCACAAGGAAACGATGAAGGGATCGCACTCGCACAAGCCGGCGTCGGAAGACTGCACGAAGTGCCATCAGGCGCACTCGTCGTCGCACGAGCACTTGCTGTCGATGGGGACGCGCGAATTGTGTTTGTCGTGCCACGAGGACGTGGGCACGTCGCTCTTGACGCTCGCGCATCCGCACAAGCCAGTGGAGGAAGACTGCCTGAAGTGCCACTCGCCGCACGCGACGGACAACATTCGCGTGCTGAACAAGCCGGTCAAGGAATTGTGCACCTCGTGTCACGAGGAGATGAAGCAGGTTGTCGAGAATCCCTCGCATCCGCACGGAGCGGTGACGGACGAGCGGTCGTGTGCGAATTGTCACTCGCCCCACGCGAGCGAGCATGTGAAGCAACTTGTGAAGGACCCGGTTTCGACGTGCTTGTCCTGTCACGACAAGCCGATCGTGGTTGACGCAAAAAAAACCGTGCCCGCGGCGAACGAAGTTGCGGTCGATGAGTTTCACAAGCACGGACCAATCAATGAAGGCAAGTGTGTGGAGTGCCACGACATTCACGGCGGCTCGCATGAGAAACTGCTGGTTGCGCCGTATGAGACTGCGTTCTATCAGAAGTACTCAGAAACCACGTATGCGCTGTGCTTCAAGTGTCATGACCGGGCGATCGTGACGATGGCGACGACGGAAGACAAGACGGGCTTCAGGCGCGGCTCGCGGAACCTGCACGCGGTCCACGTCAATTCGACGGAGCAGGGACGGAGTTGCCGGGCGTGTCACAACATTCACGCGAGCCGGAACGAGAACATGGTGGCGGACTCGGTGAACTTCGGGCAGTGGAACCTGCCGCTCAACTACAAGAAGACCGTGACGGGCGGGTCGTGTGCGCCGGGGTGTCATAAGCCGGAGGAGTATGACAGAGGGAAGTAGTGCATTAGTCGTCGGTCTGTAACGACAGCAACCGGACAGTTCTTTTTCAGCACAGAGACACAGAGATCAAGAGGGGGATGCGATGATGTCTGATTGTTTGCATTGAACACCGCTTCATTCTCATCTTTCTCCTTGCTCCGTGTCTCTGAGCTGCAAGGGAAGTTGTTCAACGCCTCGGCTTTGGACGAAGTGAGCTTTCGATGATATCGAGTTGCGCGAATGCATCGAACTTCGTTGCTCAGTAGTCCTCGCCATCATGATTCTCACCATGGCAGCGGAGGTTGCATTCGCCTCGAAAGCGGCCCAGGTCTCTGAACTCGAGTCGACCGTTGGAGTTTGGTTGCACGATGCCTGTCGCGAAGTTGATGAGGTTGGTGTTGTTGGTTGCGTTGCCTTGGACGGAGGAGATGCCGTGCCCATCGTGGCAGACAGAGCAGGGGGTGCGCTCGTTCACGATGTGTTTCTTGTGTTCCTTGAACGAACGATCATCCAGGATGTTCTCGCGGTCGTGGCAGCGGTAGCAGAGTGCATACGCGGCGGCGCTTTCGGAAGTGTTGTCGGTGGTTTCGTATCGGGCGTTGAGCAGCGGGCGGAAGGTCGAACCGTGGATGCCGTTGGGGCTCGAGCCGCCAATGTCTGAGC
Source organism: uncultured Phycisphaeraceae bacterium (assembly GCA_964516725.1). GTDB lineage: Bacteria > Planctomycetota > Phycisphaerae > Phycisphaerales > UBA1924 > BJHL01. The sequence continues at coordinate 2,468 of CAZEZV010000108.1, read as the reverse complement.
CAGTTTCGGAGCCGTGGCAATCGCTGCAATAGATGATGCTGCCGGTGGTGTAGGGAGGGCGGAGACTTGGGACGTCGGGATTTGTGCCGCTGGTGAGCACGGGGTGAGAAGAGACTGCCGCGATGGCGAACTCGAGGCGTGTGTTGTTCTGGACAATGCGCCGCGCGATGAGAGGCTGGCGCGTGTTGTTGTCGCCGTGGCAGCGGAAGCAGACTTCGGCTTCCATCGTGGCGACGGCGATGGGCGAGCCTGAAGCGTTGACGCCGGACACTTGGCCGAAGTTTGGATGGATGTTGGGCGCAGCACCATCACCGTGCGTCATCGTGTGGGGTGAGTGGCAAGAGGTGCAAGATGCGTGATCGCGGGGCTCGCCGTCTGGATCGACTGGGCTGCTGGTGTCGTGATTCCAGGGCTTGTTGACGTCGGCGCGGATGTTTGGTGCACCGCTGACTGATCCATCGTGACAGCGCAGACACGTTTCAGTAGCGTTAGCGGCGCGCAGCAGATACGGACCGCTGGGGGCAGTGTGGGGTTGGTGACACGAATTGCATGTGGAGTGACCAGTGACGGTGGTTGTGCCCATGCTGTGGCATGACATGCAGAGTTGCGACGACGTGTTCTGCATCACGAGGAAACTGTCAAACGCATTGTTGTGGGCGTCGTGACAGGTGGTGCATTGCAGCTCCTGATTCGGGTCGAGTTTGACTTGCTCGGGGAGCGATGCGGGGTTGCGCAGATGCGGATCGCTCGCGGCGAGAGAACTGTCGAATGGGAACGAGATGGGGTGATCGTCGCGCAGGTCGGTGCCGATGCGGGCATTGCCACTGGGCATGACGGTGACGCCGCCGGACATGGAGATGGGCGCGGTGCGAGAGACGATTGCGCCGAGGGCGATGGTGCCGTCGTGGCAGGAGAGACACATCTTTGAGGAGCCAGTGGGCTGGCCCGGATTCGCGTCGAGTGCTCGACTTGAGTAGATCGTGTACGCGTCGGCGGGCATCGTGCGATTCCAAAGCGGTTTAATTGGCGACGCGTTGTGCGGGGCGTGGCAGAAGATGCAGACTTCGTTTTCGCTCGTCGCTTTGACAGAGCCCGGGCCGCTGGCAGAGAGATTGTGCGGCCCGCCGACGACGCTGGTGGGCTGCGCGACAGCCGTGGCGCACAAGGCTGCCATGGCGATGAAGGTTGTGCGGGCACCGACGAGGCGTCGCGTAGTACGTGGCACGCTGTTGGCATGAAGTTGAATCATGGGGTTGTTTCCGATGCTGTCTGCTCACTCAGATACTGAAACGCCTGAACCCGGCGGTTGTACGAGTCGGCGACCCAGATGCGGTTGGCTGCGTCACAAAAGATGCCCACGGGCAGCCAGAACTCGCCCGGGCCTTTCCCTTCTGAGCCGAACATCATGAGCAATGCGCCGCTCTCATCAAACACCTGCACGGCTTCAAAGTTTGCGTCGACGACGTAGAGATGATTTTCGGTGTCGAACGCGAGCCCTTTGGGCTGCGAGAAGTATCCCGGCATATCGCCCTTGCTGCCGATGGATCGAATGAAAGTGAAATCGGAACCAAAGACCTGAACGCGGAAGTTGAGAGAGTCGGAGACGAAGAGATTGCCTGTGCTGTCGAAAGCCACGTACGTCGGAAAGTTGAAGTAGCCTGGGGCGTTACCTCGCCCGCCGATTCTTGCGAGTTCGGTGCCTTGCGGAGACATGATGACGACCTGATGCGAGTCAACATCCACGGCGGCGATGTTGCCAGAGTTTGGATGGACCGCAACGCCGCAGGGGCGCTTCACAATGTCCTTGCCGAGAGTGCCGGTGCACGATCCTTGCGTGTTGAAGACGAAAATGACGCTCGCAGCGGCGTCAGAAACCAAGATTCGACCCTTGCCGCCCTGTGAAGTGTCGCGTGCGATGGCGATGGGGCGGGAGAAGTGTGGATGCGGCTTTTGTGGCGACCACTGCGAGTAGCGCTGGGACTTGAGGTCATAGACGTGGACGACCTGCGCGTTGCTGTCGGCGATGAAGAGGCGGTTTGCGTTGTCCGTGCAGACGCCCATCGGACTCACCATGCCGACGGTTGCTTCCTTGCCAAAGAGAAACTCGCTGATGGATTCGCCAACGCCTTTGTCGGGTTTGAGGTCGCCCTCGCCTCGAAGTTGGCCCACGTAGCGAATGCGGGGTTCATCGGGGGGCGGTGGCCAGACCTTTGTTTCTTTGGTTTTATCAAATGTGACGGTGGGGCCTGAGGAGCACGCTGAGAAAAGCGAGATGAACAGGATCAAAGCTGTGCCACCGACTCCTGCTTTGAGCAGTCGGTGGACAAGTGGCAACCGTGGTGATTCGCTCACCACAGAGACACAGAGACTAAGAGAGGGAAAGAGAGGAGTTGTGGACTTTGTTTCAAACACTTTCTTCTTCTCTTCCTTTTTCTGTGCCTCTGTGCCTCTGTGTCTCTGTGGTGAGC